>USBS01000061.1 GCA_900552915.1 uncultured Sutterella sp.
CCATCATTGAACGTTATATCCAGTCTCAAAATCGGCCGAAATAGCTTTTCGGCCGGGCCGCTATCCATCCCCACGCTCACGCATGGGGAATTCCGCGGCGTTACGTTAAATTGCACCTGTGCTATTTTCCTGCCTTGCTATGCTGACTTTTGCCGCCGAACAAACTCATCAAAAAGAGGAACGGTAAAAGCTACTAGGCCATGTTTGGGGCTGTAGATCATTCCCTTATCAGCGATACGCATTCGCAACGGTCCGATTCCGGTCGTTGTTTTCCCCATTGCTTGTGCAACTTGCCCTATCCGGTATGGTCCGACGCCCAAAGAGGCCATTGCTTCAACAAAAGCAATTTCTTGAGGAGTCAAGCGATCCAGACGAACTCTGAAAAAGCCTTTGTCTAGCTCATGTATCGTTTCTTTGTATGCTTGTTTGGCGTCAGCCAAGGTTATTGTGTGACCTTCTGCAATATTCCATGCACAGTATGCCCATTCCTGCAAAAAGAACGGATACCCGTGCGTGCCGTGTTCTATTTCGATTACGGCTGCTTCGTCAATTGAAGCGGATTCTTCAACGATCGGCTTAACGATTGCGTCCTTCACCTCATCGGAAGACAACGGGCCAATTTCGCAGTATTGGAAAAGTCTTTCTGAGTACGATTTAGCGTCGCCCGCAAGCTTTGCGACCAAGGGCAAACCGGCGCCGATAAACATCACCGGAAGTTCAAGTTGATTTATCCTATGCAGCGACACAATCAAAGCGGACAAATCTTCCTCATTCAGATACTGCACCTCATCAATCAGCAAAAGCCAACCCTTGTTGGCAGCCTTTGCAGCATGACCTACCGCAGCAAACAGTTCTGGCAAGTCCAGCTCGAGCTTTCCGCTGTCTGCAATCCCATCCGGAGGATCAATGCTGATTCCCACTCCGGCTATATCAATATCAAAAATCGAAGCAAAGCGCTGCAAAACCGCAAGCCCTTCTTTAGCCAAAGCCTTCGCTTTGTCAACCGTGGATAGCGACCTCAGAACTTTTTGTATTTGGGGATACAAAAGAGCCGCCAACGAATCGTTCTCAGGCGATTCGATTTTGGATATGACGAAATCATGCTCAGCAATCCGACGCCCGATTTCGTTTAGCAATACGGTTTTGCCTGTACCTCTGAGTCCCAAGAGCAACATCGGACGACCTGACCGACCTCGGAGCAGGTGACCACAAGAAGTCAAAGCATAGTTGATATATTCTTCTCGTCCGGCAAGCTCTGGCGGTCTGCTTCCGGCACCTGGAGCAAATGGATTGTTGAATGGGTCCATAACAAAAGAAATTTTGAAGGATTTGACCAATTTATATGAAATATTACATGTTTTTTATAATATTTGATATGATTTGCTCAAGGTCGCAAGGATGTCCGTTGCTGTCCAAAACAAAATCTGTTACGAGATCGGTTCTTCTGGTTAAAGAACTTAAGTCCAACCAAAACTTTTGAACCTGCTGCCCATCGTGTCCCGATCTGCTTATGCTTATTTTGTTTCGTAGAGCAATGCTGCAGCTCAACGCGGTTCTCGCACCTGATACCTCTTGTCGTTTACGGGCGACAAGAGGTTTTTGCTGCCTGCGACATCACACGACACCGACGTCGCCCAGTCGCGCTCGATCAGATCGTCGGCAAATGCACGCGCCGCAGCATCGAGTTCGGCAGGACATCCTCCGCGCCGGTTGATCCAACAGTCGATGGCGCAGCGGGCGGTAAAAGGCTCACCTTCGAAGATGTACTCAAGGAGCTTTTGCACAAGCATCGTTTCGCGCACGCGCTCGCCGCGGGTGAGCGCCGCAAGCGGTGCAACTCGCTCGGGTTCCACCCCGTTGGAGATGAGAAAACCCAGGCCGATCGGCAGGTATTTTCGAGCCATGAACCGATATTGATTACGGATGCGGTAGAGCGGTGCCGGGCAAAGTTGACGGAAGTAATCGGTGGTAAGCATAGAGACCTCACGAAAGAAAAGAATCAATCCTTGATTCTCATTTTACGGTCTCGCAATTCCGATTTTTTCGTTGATTTTCAACTATTTAATGCATTGCTGACACACGTCATCAATACCATTTTTAAATTTTTCGGAGCATCATTTTGACTGAATTTCCTGATCCTTAAACCCCCTACCGAAGGCATATCTTGTGGTCGCTTCCGTGCGCTTCATCACCGACAGAGGCTGAGGCTCAACAGACCGACGCTTAAAACAGCCCGTCGATACGGACCATCAGGGCTCAGGATCAAACTTTTGCGTCTTCGCAAGCAAAAAATTGAGCCTTGCCGGAGAAAATCTCAAGGATCATCCGCACAAGGCTCAAGTTACAAGCGGTTTTCAGGCCGTCGAAGGTCACATTTTCTTCTTTTGCAGCACGGCGGCAAAGAAGCCGTCGGTGTGGTGACGATGCGGCAGCATCACAAAGAAGTCCCCGAACTCTTCCTTTTGGAAGTCGGGCAGCTGCACGCCCTGCTTGGCAAGCACGTCGGTGGCGTTCAGAAGCTCAAACTCGGGGTGCGCCGCCAGGAAGGCATTCACGACATCCTGGTTTTCTCGCTGCAGCACCGAGCAGGTAGCGTAAACGATGCGGCCTTCGGGCTTGAGAAGTTTGCTTGCTTCCTCCAGAACACTCTTTTGCACCGCATTGATGCGCTCGAGCTCATCGGGAGTCAGACGCCACTTCAGATCCGGATTGCGGCGCAGCGTGCCTGTGCCTGTGCAGGGTGCGTCCACAAGCACGCGGTCGAACTTGCCGCGCAGACGCTTGATGCGGTTGTCCTTTTCGTCGCGGATGGCCACCGGATGAACGTTCGAAAGTCCCGCACGACGCATACGGGGCGTTAGGCCCTGCAGGCGCTTTTCGTTGATGTCGAAAGCGTAGAGACGTCCCGTCGACTTCATCAAGGCGCCGAGCGCCAAGGTCTTGCCGCCCGCACCCGCGCAGAAGTCACAGATCATTTCGCCTCGCTTGACGCCGACCAGGCGTGCAATGAGCTGGCTGCCTTCGTCCTGAATGTCGATGCGACCTTCCTGATACACAGGCCAGCGGATCAGCCCGGGCTTGTCGGTCAAACGAATGCCGTCGGGCGAAAACTGCATGGGCTCGGCAGTGACCTTGTGTTCGGCCAGTTCCGCAATCACGTCGTCGCGCTTGGCTTTTAGCGTATTGACGCGCAAGTCAAGCGGCGCCCCCTGAAGCGAAGCCTCAAAAAGCTTCGCTGCGGCCTCACCGTATTGTTTGCTTTCGAGCTCATAGAGCCAGAACGGCATTTCGGCGCGCACTTCGGGCGGCGCTTTTTCGAGCTTTAAGGCAAGCATGTTCGTCACCGGCCCCTTTTCGGAACCGAGCACGGCATCTCCCAGGGCCTCGACGCCGTACTGCATGGCAAGCGTCAAAAGCGCTGCGGCCTTCGGTGCGCGCTCAGGTTTTACTGGCTTCATGCGCCAGGCGATTTCCGAGTAATGGCGCAGTGCGTAGAAAATAGCTTCGGCCAGAATCGTACGGTCGCGACTGCCCAACTTCGGATTGGATTTGAAAAACGCCTTCATGAGCGTGTCGGCAGGACCGTCGAGCTTGAGAATCACCGCAAAGGCACGCGTCAGTTCACCGGCAATGAGGTTTGTGATTCGAACCTTGTCGGGATTGAGGCGCTGCTGACGCACCTTGGCGGGAGCCCCCTTGGCCGGGGCCGAACTGCGCTTTTGTTCGGCCTGGCGCTTTTGCGCAGCACGCTGACGCTCGGTCAATTTCTTTTCCGTCTTCTCGCGGCGAACCTTCACCGGCGCAAACGGCATCTTCTTTGTTTTCTGTTCCATAGTATGGGTATCCGGTGATTAGCAGTCGAAAACAGCAAGACTGCGGGCGGTTTCGTCGTCCATAACGCTGCGGCCGTCGACGAGCTTCACTTTTCCGGAGGCAACGGCCTTGACGGCGCGCGGATAAAGAATGTGTTCAAGACGCAGGCCGCGGTGCGCAAGCGTGTCGGCATCGTCGCTTGCGAGCACCGGCACGACGGCCTGGCCGATGATGGCGCCGCCGTCCAATTCGGAACTCACGAAATGCACCGTGCAGCCGTGCACGCGAACACCCGCCTGCAACGCGCGGTTGTGGGTGTCGAGCCCCTTGAAAAGCGGCAGCAGCGCCGGATGAATATTGAGGATTTTTCCAGCGTAATGATCGACGAACACGGGCGTCAAAACACGCATGAAGCCCGCGAGCACCACAACGTCGGGATTGTGCTTGTCGATGATCTCGATCATTGCACGCTCGAAGTCTTCTCGCGTTTCAAATTTCTTATGATCGACAACGGCCGTTTCGATGCCCATTTCCTTGGCCCGGTCAAGGCCCGCCGCATCGGGGCGGTTGGAAAGAACAAGCGAAATACGGATGCCCTCGGCTGCCCAATTTTCACGCTCGCAGGCCTGCGCGATCGCAACAAAATTCGAGCCGCGGCCCGAGATCAAAACGACAATGTTCTTCATGATTGATGCTGCCCTGCCTGCTGCGGCCGGGACTCAAGAAAGGAAAAAATCTTTCAAACACACGAAAACACGCCGGCGACTCATGAGGCTGCTGTCGGACGCGGTTTCGCTTCGGCACCGCAATTGTACGCGAGCGCGCGCGAAGACTCCCGCCTTCGGGAGGAACGATCCTGCTGCGGTTCCTTAGTTGCAGTTGATCGGCTTGGACGGAACCGGCTTGGCGTGCGCCCGATGCTTTTCCCAGTCGGCGGCATAGCGGCGGGCAAGCTCGGCGGACTCGAGCCTCAGCATGTTTTCCGCGTTGTCGTTTTCCGCGTTGTCTTTTTCCGCGTCGTCTTTGTAGTTGAAGCTGCCGGTGAGCACGACTCGGTCATCGATGACCATCACCTTGTTGTGAAAGATCGCGTGTTTGCCGTCGACGAAGACCGAAACGCCGCGGGAAGCCAGTTCGTCGCGCAGGCTCTTTTTGTATTTGCTATTGCGCGTGTCCATGACGAACGCAACGTCCAGACCGCGCTCCTTGGCGCGGACGAGCGCTTCGGCGATTTCGCGGCTTTCGAACTTGTAGGCGCCCGCGCGAATGCTCTTCTGCGCCCGATCGATTTCGGACACGATCGCCGCCTTGGCGCCGCCCTTGGGCGAAAACCAAACCTGCGCCTCGGCTGTCGTCGGGGATGCGGCAGACGAACAAGCGGAGGTCAGAACGAGAAGAGAGCCGATAAGCGCGGTACGCAAAAGCATGCGGAACTCCCGATGCAAAGACAGCAAAAGCAATATACGTTCGTTAATTGTGCCCGGTGCCGAGCCGAAGCGTCGGCCGAGAGCTTCCCGATCTATCTCTCAATCGAGCTCTTCCTTATAATTTGCGGCTCATTCGGTCCTGCGGCCGAGCGTGAATCAGTCACTTCCCCCGTTCGGACTTTTCAGACACCAGACAGAACCACCGGCATGCAGATTATCCGCGGCCTTCCGAGCCCCAACCATAAATGCGACTGCGCCGCCGTCATCGGCAATTTCGACGGCGTACACCTCGGCCATCAGGCGCTTCTCGCCGCGATGACCCGGGAGGCGCATGCGCGCGGGCTTACTTCAGCCGTGGTGACATTCGAACCCCACCCCAGAGAGCTTTTCGGGAAGGAACCCCATGCCCGCATCTGCACTCTGCGCGACAAAATGATTGCGTTTGCGCGCTGCGGAGTGAACCGCGTCTACATCATGCCCTTTACCCGACGCTTCGCCTCTCTTTCACCCGAGCAATTCGCGCGCGACATCCTCTCCGAGGGCTTAGGTTGCCGTTGGGTAACCGTCGGCAACAATTTCCATTTCGGATCGCGCGGCGCAGGCGACTTCGAGATGCTGCGTGCATTCGGAAAAACCTATGGGTTTGAAGCCGTTGCCACACCCCTGGTGCTGCACGCCGACGAACGGGTGTCAAGCTCGCGCGTACGCAAAGCAATGGCTGCCGGGGACCTTGTCGAAACCGCCCCTACTGCGTGACCGGCCGCGTCATTCACGGTGCCGCACTCGGTCGTACGCTCGGATTTCCGACGCTCAACATTGCGATGCTTCCGCCCGGCTCCAAAGCTGTTTGTGCTCTGCACGGCGTCTTTGCTGTGCGCGTCAAGGGCCTTGACGGAGACCGCATCTTCGGCGGCGTTGCGAGCCTGGGCTTCAAGCCCACGGTGGCTTCCGACCGCCGGTGGCTCTTGGAGACATTCGTCTTCAATTACTCCGGTAACGCCTACGGCAAGCTTGTTGAAGTTGAGTTTGTGGAAAAGCTCCGGGACGAAAAAAAGTTCTCAGGTCTGGTCGAACTCAAGGCTGCCATCGATCACGATGCAGCGACGGCAAGAATGATTCTGGCCGTGTAGTCCCTCTCATCAGCCCCAAGCTTGTTCAACTTGTTAACTTATTAACTTGTTACGCCGACTTAAGGGGCGAACTATAAATTCCAGTGCCCCTGACTGAGGGTAAAAAATAATGGATTCAACCTAAACTCCTGCGATTTTTCATAAACATCTGAAAATAAATTTTCAGCCCTGGCAAAGCCTTGATTTTCTTGGGAAAACTTTGTCAGGGGGTATTGATTTTTCTGAAAACATAGATTATAATTAGAGAAATCAGACCAATCTATCCAAGTTCCCACCGTGACCACCAGCAAAGATCTCTGCCAGCTCAATTTCCTCACCTTCAAAAATCGCGGGCATACCTACGTTCGTGCTTATCGAAACGCCTGGATCCCCAAGAAGCTCGATGACAAAGGTAATGTCATCAGAAAGGCCGGCAGCGCTCCCTGCGAGCAGCACCAGGTCGGGGCCCTCCTTCCTTCGGGCCGCGTCAAGGTCTCCAAGAACTTCCTCAAGAAATTCCCTGTTTTCGAAGGGGTTGACTGGTACTTCCTTGATCGTCAATTGGTCGATGAAGAGACCTACTACGCCCAAACTCCGGATCCCGTCGAACAAGCAGCGCAACAAACGACTGAAACTGAAACAGACGAGGCTCAAACTCGACAACAAGAGTCAGTCGATGAGATTGACGAGGCTGCATGTGTCTCCGGCCCCGAGGTCAAGAACTTCCTTCCATACTTTGCGTTGAGTAGTCTTGCTCAGGCAAACGGCTTGTTTGATGCTTTGAAGGAAGTTTTCGGCAAGGACGACGCCATTCGCTGGCGCGACTACGCCATCTACCAGATCCTCAACGGCGGTTCTGCCGACTGCTTCCAATACTGGGCGATGGATCAACACCTGCCTCATGCCTCGGCCAAAATGGACGGCAGAAGAATTTCCAAACTGCTGCAGACTTGTTCGCAGGAAGCCTGGGATCGGTTTTGGAGGGCCCGGTTTGATCAGGCCACAAAAATTGAGAACGACAAGGGTGATGAACGGTCTGTGCGCTTTTGCGCTTTCGACAGTACGTCCATCTCGACATACGCCGACTGGACACCGGCAGCCTATGGTCATGCTAAGCAGGATTCGGATTTAAAGCAGATCAACCTGGCTACGGTCATCGATCAGTTGACCGGCATCATCGTCTACGCCTTTGTTTATGAGGGTTCCATCAACGACAAGGCAACCTACAGCTACGTTTACAGCCGCATGGAGCGGGCTGGCTTTCCCATGCAGAAAATCATGCTCGTGACCGATCGCGGCTATTACAGCAGCGGCAATGCCTACGAGATGCTGAAAAACAATGCCCACTACCTGTCGGCTGTGCCGATTACCAGGGACAGCGTCGAGGAAAAATGGATCCTCGAACAGGGCGACAGCATTAAAGACATGCCGCATTTTTGGGACAACGTCAATCAAGTTGCCCATTTCAGAAGGCAGGAAAAATGGAAACTTCCCGACGGCAGCTTTAAAGAAACCTACACCCACATCCTCTTTGATCCGGATACCGCCAAGGAAGCCAAAAGCAGCCTCAACAATCTGTTGACAAGGACTGTGGATAGCCTCAATAAGGGACAGTCTGTTGATCAACAAGCGTTCAATTCTGCCAGGCCTTACCTGAAGCAAATCCCGAATCCTGACGGCAAGCAGCACATGCAAGCCGAAAAGATCTGGGCATTCAATCAGGCTGCCATTGAACGCCACCACAAGCGCGCCGGCTTCTGGGTGCTTAAAACTGACGTCGTAGACGATCCCGTGGTTGCAGTAACGCTCTATCGGATGCGTGAATTTATCGAACAGGGATTCGATCAATTGAAAAATGAAGTCGGCGGCAGGCGTTTACGCGTGCAGGAGCGTTCTCACCTCGGTAAGGTGCTGCACTTCCTGTTGGCCGTTTCATTACGTGTGAACGCGCGTTTCAGATTCGATCACCACAAGCAGCTCGTGCCGGCCAGCAAGCTTGAAATCCCAAGCAATTCGCTCGACACGCTCCTGGCAAAAATCAATCGCTACAAGATCCGCCGTATGAATCCGAGTCAGCAGTGGCTGCTCGACCTTGTTCCCAAATCTGTGCAGTCCATGCTTAACGTCATGTTTGGCATCGGTCGCTTGCCCAAGAGAATGGTGATCCGATGAGGCAAAAAACTCCGCACCATAGATTGAGTTTTATGGTGCGGAGTTTAGGTCATAAACAGTCGATTAGAAAGCAGGCACCACGGAACCCTTGTACTTTTCAAGGATGAAATCGCGCACGGCAGGCGACGTAATCACCGTCTTCAGCTTCGTGAGCGCTTCACGATTGTCGTCGCTGCGAACCGCAACCACATTGGCGTACGGCGAATCCTTGGATTCGGTAAAGAGCGAATCCTTGGTGGGATTGAGACCGACGCTCAGAGCGAAGTTGGAATTGATCACGGCAAAGTCGACGTCGTCAAGCGTACGCGGCAGCACGGCGGCTTCCATTTCAAGAATCTTGACATTCTTGGCGTTATTGACGATGTCGGCAGGCGTGCCGTTTACGCCCACACGGTCCTTAAGACCGAAGAAGCCCGCGTCGGCCAAAACCTTCAAAGCACGGCCGCCGTTGGTCGGGTCGTTCGGGATGGCAATCTTGGCGCCGTCGGGAATGTTCTTGACGTCCTTAAACTTCTTGGAGTAAACGCCCATCGGCTCGATATGCACCGCCACCAAAGAGGAAAGCTTCAAGCCGCGCTCCTTGGAAAAACTGTCGAGATAAGGCTTGTGCTGGAAGAAGTTGGCGTCGATTTCCTTGTCGGCCAAGGCCATATTGGGCTTGACGTAGTCGGAGAATTCCAGAACCTTCAGCGTCACGCCCTGCTTCTTCATTTCGGGTGCAATGAAGTTGAGAATGTCGGCGTGCGGAACCGGAGTGGCGCCCACGGTGATCGTCGTCTCGGCGGCAGCGGTCTTGCCGGCCGGAGCCTTGGCCTTGTCGTCGCCGCAGCCCGTCAGAGCAAAAGCGGCAGCCGCGCACAGCGCGACGCTCGTCAGAAACTTATTCATCGGTCTTTCTCCCATATTTTCCGAAAGCACAAACCACTGATCTCGGTTTGTGCTCGATCAATGATGGGATCGATTTTACACGCGGCAAGTTCGGGGCAAAGCGCAGGCAAAAGCGCCGTGCTGCGAAAACTTGCGGGCAATTGAGGTATTACCTTGCCGGCACCACGTCGTAGTTGAGCCAAACGGCGCCGCCCGACAACACCTCCGACTTCTTGAATCGAAGCGAAAGATTCTTCGCGGGCATTTTCCCCGCCTCGGCCGCCTCGTAGATGGCCGGGCTCTCGCGGGAGGCGTCGATTGCCGGATAGATGATCGTGCTCACTTCGTCAACAAAGCCGGCTTCAAAGAAGGCGGCATTGATGATGGCGCCGCCTTCGAGCATCCACACCCCGTCTCCGTAGTCTTTCGCAAGCTGCTTTAGCGCATGCTCGAGCTCGCGTCCGTCCACGGGTACCGTCACGACACCGACGCCCGCCTGCCGCAGCTCTTCGATGTAGGCGTCGCAAACGCGATCACTTACAACGGTCACAATCTGTTCGCCCGTTTCCTGAACCGAACGGCCGTAGTGCAGCTTGCCTTTGAAGTCGAAGGCAACCGAGATCTTCCGTCCTTTCGGGTCAACTGCAAAGCCGCGAGCAGGCTGCGCATCTTCATCGCGCAACGCTGCCGGATCGCCTTCGGTGATCTCTTCGCTGTATTCGGCCATGGTCACACGCCCGATCATCCAGCCGACATAGTCGTAGCGATTTGCCACCTCCTCGTAAACGGCACCGACGGAGCAATCCTCGGCAAAAGGACTCCAACGTGACGGAAGCAGTCGGCCGTCAACGCTTGCGGCCATATGGCAGACAACATGCATACACAAACTCCTTACGAAAAAGGCCCGAAGCCAAACAACTCTTCGAGCCTTGTACACCTTGAATCATGCCGCAAAGCAGAAATCGATTCGGGACAAAAACGAGCAAAAGGTTGCCTGAACGTCCCAGTCCGCCCGCTTTAGTCCTTGAGGTAGTACTCCACAGTCGTCACGACGCGCACGTTCTTAATCCAACGCGTGTTGTTGTCGCGGTCGTAGATCTGGAACTGACCCTGCGAAGCGCGACGGATCTTGCCCAGAGTCGATCCGGAATCCTTGGCAAACTTTTCAGCCGCTTCGCGTGCGTTGACGGTAGCCGCTTCGATCATGGCGGGCTTGATGTCGTTGAGCTTCGTGTAGTTGAAAAGCGTCGCGTAGTTGTAGTCGTCAACCGGCGTCACGCCCTGTGCGATGAGTTCGCTCAAAGAGCGCTGAAGCTTAAGGACAGCGTCGACGTTTTTCGTCGAAACGGTGATGGTAGGCGTCAGAATGTAGCGGTAGGTGCGTTTGTTTTCGCCGTACATTGTGGCCTGTGCATCGTCGACCTTGGGACTTGCGTCGGTGATTTCTTCGGCCTTAATGCCGCCCTTTTTGAGAAAGTCCTTCACGATGTCGGTCTGCGTTTCGGCAGTTCGATAGACCTGCTGCAGATCGTCGCCGAGCACTCTGAAGGAAATCGGCCAGAGCACTTCATCGGCTCGAACGGTTTGCGTCGCCAACCCCTTGACGGTCACAACGCGGTCGCGCGAGACAAAGGCATC
>USBS01000062.1 GCA_900552915.1 uncultured Sutterella sp.
GACAAAATGCCCGGAACTGTGCGGATGGAAGATTTTGTGGTTTTGGGTAAACGGCAGATAGAAGAAAAAGGCGGCCCGCGGGCCGCCCGAAAGCCTCCGGAAGGTTTTCAGTTAGCAGATGCGCGGCAGAGGATCGGAATTGAGCCAGTCCACCAAACGCGAGCCGCCGATTGCGGTTTTCATGCTCACGATTCCCGGTTGTTCGGCCGTTACGCGGCCGATCACCGCGGCATTTTCACCGTACTTCTGAGCGCGAATGATTTCAAGCGCCTGATCGGCAGCCGACTCCTCGACAATCACGATCAGTTTGCCTTCATTGGCAATGTAGAGAGGATCAAGCCCCAGGAATTCGCAGGCCGACGTTACGGCCGGATGAATCGGCACGGCATCTTCCTCGATTTCGATGCCGACTTTGCTCTGTGCGGCGATTTCATTGAGCGTTGTCGCGAGTCCTCCGCGGGTCGGGTCGCGCAGCACATGCACTTTTTCGCCTAAAGCCGCAAGCAACGCCTGCGTGATGCCGTTTAAAGGCGCCGTGTCGCTTTGCACCTGCGCTTCAAAGCCCAGACCCTCGCGTTGAGACAGGATCGTGATGCCGTGATCTCCCATGGTGCCGGTGACAAGCACAGCGTCGCCGGGTTTGGCGGCTTTCCCGCTCACATGCGCGCCGGGAATCTTTTCGCCTAGACCGGTCGTGGCTATGAATAGACCGTCGCCGTGGCCTTTTTCAACGACTTTGGTGTCGCCCGTGACGATTGCGACGCCCGCTTCTTTAGCTGCCAGAGCCATGGAGTTGACGATGTCGACGAGCGTCTTGATAGGCAGTCCTTCTTCGATGATGAAGCTTGCGGACAGGTAGAGGGGCTTGGCTCCGCACACGGCGACGTCATTGACTGTTCCGCAGACGGCAAGTCGGCCGATGTCGCCGCCGGCAAAAAATAGGGGATGAACGACATGACCGTCGCAGCTCATTACGGGTTCGCCCTTGAGAGTCGGCATTACCGCGCCGTCGTGGGCTTGCGACAAAAACGAGTTGTCGAACGCCCGAGAGAAAACTTCCTCGATCAGCTGCGCGGTTGCGCGGCCGCCGGCACCGTGCGTCATGTCGATGATGCCGTTTTTGACGTCGATCGGGCGGATGTAGTTTTCCTTTGCCATCGCTTGGATTCCTTTCGTATTCTTTAGCGTGCCCTGCGGGACTCGTATGAGAAGTAAGCCGCACAAGCGCCTTCGCTTGAAACCATGCAGGCGCCGATCGGATGAATCGGCGTGCAGACGGTGCCGAAAGCCCGACAATCGCGGGGTTCTTTTTCTCCTCGCAGAATAGCGCCGCATTCGCAGGCTTTGTTGTCGGGTACGTCGTGCTCGACGAGTTCGAACCGCTTTTCTGCGTCGAAAGATTCATAAGCGGGCGAAAGCGCCAGCGCGCTGGCCGGAAGCCTGCCGAGGCCGCGCCAAGCAAAGCTTTCGCGCAGCACGAAGGTTTCGGCCATAAGCGAGAGGGCCACCCGATTGCCTTGGGCAGGCACGGCGCGCGTGAATTCGTTTTCGACTTCGGCTTTGCCGGCGTTTGTCTGCCGCACGAGCATGAGAATGGAAAGCAGCATGTCCAAAGGCTCGAAGCCGCAGATGACGACCGGAATCTTCCATTCGTCGACGAACTTGCGGTAGGGCTCTTCGCCGATGACGGCCGAAACGTGCGCCGGTCCCACAATGCCGTCGATGAAGGGCTTGGCGTCCTTACCGTGCGAAAGCATGATGTGCTGCATGGCCGCAGGCGTAATCACGTGCGAGCAGACGACGGAAAAGTTGCCGACGTTCCGGGCTTTGGCCGCCTTGAGCACGAGCGCTGTCGGCGGGGTAGTCGTTTCAAAGCCAATGGCAAAAAAGACGACCTGTTTGTCGGGATTTTGCAGTGCAAGCTTGAGAGCATCTGTCGGCGAGTAGACCATTCGTACATCGGCGCCTTCGGCCTTGGCTTTAAAAAGCGTTTTGCCGCCCGAACCCGGCACGCGCATCATGTCGGCGTAGGTGCACAGCGTCACGCCCTTGTTGAGCGCAAGATCGAGCGCCATGTCGACGCGGCCGATCGGAAGCACGCACACGGGACAGCCCGGCCCGTGGATCATGCGGATGTTCTTCGGCAGCAGGTCGGCGAGTCCCCAGCGCGCGAGCACATGCGTGTGCCCGCCGCAGAACTCCATGTAGCGATACTGTCGGTCGGGCTTGACTTCGGCCTTGATGCGTTCGGCCAAGGCCAGAGCTTCTTCTTTGCTGCGAAAGTCGGCGGTGTATTGCATAGCGAACCTCCTGAGCAGGCCTTAAGCGGACGCATTTTCGGAAAGGTTGCCCGCCGTGCGCATGGCTTCGAGCGTTTCGCGGGCTTTGTCGGGATCGATGCGTTGCAGCGCATAACCGACATGCACGACCACCCAGTCGCCGGGGACGACCTCGGGCGTAAGCGTCACGTCGATGTCCTTTTTGACGCCGGACATTTCAGCAACGGCCGTCGTGCCGTCAATCGAAATGATTTGTGCGGGTACTGCTAAGCACATGATTTGTCCTTTCACTACTCAAATTAAATTGGCTGCGTTGAGTCTTTGCCACGCGACGGCGCACTGTCCGAAGCTTATCGCGCCGTCTCCGGGCGGCAGCTGCGAGGGAAGGTAGGTGCGGTAGCCCATCTCGGTAAGGCGCTGCACCAGATCGGTCGCCATGAAGCGGTTGAGAAACGTTCCGCCCGACAGACAAACGGTTTGGCCGGCAGGAATCGTTGCAAGTGCAAGCTGCGCGAGTCCGGCGCTCAATGCCGCGTGAAAGCGCTGCGAGAGGTCGGCGGCCGGAGCGCCTGCTTGACGCATGGCAAAAAGTCGTTTTAAAAGAGATCGAACGCTCAGAACCTTCATGTCCTCTTGACCAAGGAGGGTGAAGTCGTCGCTTTCGAATTGTGCGTTTCGAAAGTCGTCGCCCGCCGCTTCCAGAAGCATGGCGGCCTGCGCTTCGTCGCTTTGTACCTCGCAAAGCCCGGCAATGGCGCAGGCCGCATCAAAAAGGCGTCCGGCCGAGCTTGTTGTCGACGTAAGGCGCGTATTGGCCGCAAGCTTGAGCATTTGCTCGACGGGGCGATCGGGCCAAAGTTCGGCGGCGGTTTCCTCGCAGCCCGCCATGAGTGCGGCGGCCGCAGCCATGCGCCAAGGCTCGCGCGCGGCGGCGTCGCCTCCCGGCAGCGGCATGTTTTCCAGGTGCCCGAGGCGGGTAAACGAGCCGTCTGCGGTGCAGTGAAGCACTTCGCAGCCCCAGGCAAGCCCGTCTGTTCCGAGTCCTACGCCGTCAAGAGAAAGACCGTAGACATCGCCCGCAAGGCCGTATTCGAAGGCGACGGCCATCGTATGCGCATGATGATGCTGTACTTCAAAGAGAGGAATTTGCCGATCGGCAGCGATTTCGCGTGCAAGGCGAGAGGAATAAAAGTCCGGATGAAGATCGCAGGCGACGGCTTTTGCGGGTGTTGTCTCGAGAATGTCCTCGAAATGCTCGAGCGCTTCTTTGAGCGCTTGGCAAGACGCGAGGTTTTTCGTGTCGCCGATGTGCGCTGTCACGAAAGCTTCGCGTCCGCGTCCGATACAGGCCGTTGCTTTGAGTGCGGCACCCGTAGCTGCGATTCCCGTCAGGTCGACCTGAGTCTTCACCGCAAGCGGAGTAAAGCCGCGCGCGCGGCGAACCAGACGCTCTCGATCGTCGATGATGCGAACCACCGAGTCGTCGCAGCGGCAGACGATTTCGCGATTGTGCGTGAGAATAGCGTCGGCAATGCCGTCAAGACGCCGGCAGGCCTCTTCGGTGTGAATCACCAGGGGTTCGCCCGAAGGGTTGGCCGAGGTCATCACAAGCGCCGCTTCGAGCGGTTCGTCGAGCCAGGCCGGATCTTTCGGAGAGCCCGCGAGCGCATGAAAAAGCAGCAGATGCACCGGCGTATAGGCGATCATGAGTCCGATCTCGTTTAAGCCGTCGGCGACATGCTCGAATGTTTGTTCGCAGCGCTCGGTTTTGCGGACAAGCACGATGGGCCGCGCCGGATCCGTCAGAGCCTTGATTTCCGTGTCGTTGAGCGCTCCCCAGAGTCGGGCGCTTGCGAGGTTGGCGGTCATCACCGCCAGAGGCTTAGCTTCGCGAGCCTTGCGTTGCCGCAGACGAGCCACCGCTTCGTGATCGGCAGCGTTGACGGCCAGATGAAAGCCGCCAAGGCCTTTGACGGCGACGATTTTGCCTGCCTTCAAAAGTTCCGCGGCCTGCTCGATCGGATCGTCTTCGGCAATCGGGTTGCCGCGTGTGTCGATCAGCCGCAGCTGCGGGCCGCACACGGGACATGCGTTGGGCTGAGCATGAAAACGACGATCGGCCGGATTTTCGTATTCGGCCCGGCATTCGGGGCACATCGGAAACGAGGCCATCGATGTCATCGGCCGGTCGTAGGGGATGCTGCGCGTGATCGTAAAGCGAGGACCGCAGTGAGTGCAGTTGGTAAACGCATAACGCCAGCGGCGGTTGCCCGGCGTAAACATTTCTTCGGCGCAGGCGCGGCACGTGGCCGCGTCGGGCGTCACCATCGTGTGCGCCGCGCCCTGACGGCTTTGACTGATTACAAAATCGACGGCACCATGCGGCGCTTCGGTGTGTGTGAGCGTTACCGAGTCGATGCGCGCAAGGGGCGCTTCCTTTCGAACGGCGCTTCTGAGTTCGGACTCGAATCGATCGAGTACGGTCGATTTTCCTTCGAGAATCGTGCCCACGCCTTCGGCATCGTTCCAGACTTCGCCTGTGAGCTCGAGCGCATGCGCCACACGCCAGAGCGTAGGACGAAAGCCCACGCCCTGCACAAGGCCCGTAATGCGGTAGGTGCGGCGTTCGACAGTCATGAAAGAGCCCTTGATCTTAGAGCTGAGCGATCATGAGGTTGGCTTTAAGCCATGCCCACCACTTGTCGAGTCCTTCGCCCGTGGTGGCCGACACCCTGAGCGAACGGATGGCCGGATTGACGCGCTTGGCGTATTCCTCGCATTTGTCCATGTCGAAGTTGACATAAGGGGCGAGGTCGACCTTGTTGATGAGCATCAGATCGGCCGCGGCAAACATGTCGGGATATTTGAGCGGTTTGTCGGCGCCTTCGGTCACGGAAATCACCACCACCTTATGCGCTTCGCCGAGATCGAATTCTGCAGGACACACGAGATTTCCGACGTTTTCGATGAGAACAAGACTGCCTTGGGCAGGCTGTTGCACTTCTAAAGCGAGCTTGACTTGCTGAGCGTCCAAATGGCATCCCTTGCCGGTGTTGATCTGTACGGCTTTGGCGCCGGTGGCGCGAATGCGGTTGGCGTCGTTGTCGGTCTGCTGGTCTCCCTCGATGACAAGAATCTCGGGAGCGTCTGCGGGTTTGTTGCGCACCGTGGCGCACAAAAGCTCCGTCTTGCCCGAGCCCGGTGAACTGACGAAATTAAGAGCCAGAATTTTCTTGGCGGCAAAAAGAGCCCGGTTTTCGTTGGCGATTTCGTTGTTGCGCGAAAGGATGTCTTCTTCAACGGCGATCGTGCGGGTGTTTGCATGGCCGTGCTCATGACCGTGGTCATGGTCGTGATGATGATGACCGTGCTCGTCGTGCGAGTGCGTATGAGTGACGACATTGCCGTTTTCGTCGATATGCGTATGGCTGTGCGGATCGCCGCAGCCGCAGGTGGTGCACATAGTTGACTCCTAAGAATTTCAATAAATCGTTTTCAAATGCGTGTTTCGTATTAAGCGTCGCCGAAGTCTGCTTCCAGCGTGTCGACCTTGAGTTCGTGTCCTTTTACCGGCATCAGTTGAAATCCCCCGCAGGAGGGGCACGGGTCGCCGTGGCGATGCAGCGCAACGTTTTTGGCGCAGTTCATGCACCAGGCTTCGCCATCGATGCGGTTGATGAGAAGCTTTGCCTTGTCGGCGCGAGTGCCGCGGGTGACCGAATCCCAGGCAAACATCAGCGCGTCGATTTCGACGCCCGCAAGCTCGCCGATGCTCACGGTAACGGATGTCACCTTGGCTTTCGGCTCATCGGCGAGCGTCTTGTCGACCGCCGACAAAATGCCTTCGGCGATGGAGACTTCATGCATGCTTTACTCCTTGCTGTCGGCGTGCTTGAAACGAATTTGGTACGGCACACACGGATCGATGGCCGCGAGAATCCAGGCTGCGTCGCGTTTCCATTGATCCTCCGACGTGAATTCGATTACGGACAGAACTTGTTCGGCGCAGCTTCCCGAGGCGAAATTCCATTCGGTGGGTGCAACGGTTTTCAAGCCCGCCACGACGCCTTTTTCCACGACGATGCGCGCGATGAGCGAGCCGCGTGCGGTTTGTACGTGCGCGAGCCCCGTGTCGGGCGCCGTTTTTGATGCCTGCACCGACCACTGCGGTTCCTTGCGCGCCATCCAGTAGTCTCTGAGGTCGATGAGACGCGCTACGAACTGCGCGCGTACGCCGCAGCCGTACTGCTCGAGAATTTCGGCAATCAGCGGGTGCTTTTCGCAGCGGCCGAGCGCGCTGGTCTGGTGCGCCGTGCCGTTGATAAGCGGGCAGCTCACCGAGACGTCGCCCGAAAACCAGGTTTCGATTGCTTCGATCGAGCAGCGCGGGTTGAGCATGGCCACCGACGTGCAGCGCCGGCAGGGAACGGTTTCCCAGAGCTGGCCGTAGAGGCGGCTTGCGGCCGTTGCTCCGTGCAGCATCCAGGCTTCGAAGTCGGGCAGCGACTGCAGCGCTTCAAACGATTGCGGTTCAACTCCCGTGACAAAGAGTTGAATGGCAGGGGCGATCGCTTCGTCCAATTTATCGAAGTCGGGTTCGTCCTTGGCAAGCTCCGAAGAGCTGAGCGCACGCAGTTTGCCGAGTTGTCGGACTTGTTCGTCGGGCTTCAGGCCGACGGTGACGAAGGCGTCGAACGCGAGAAACCGCAGGTGCTCGTTGATGAGTTCGTAGACCACGCGGCGTCCCCGATCGGGAATGTCAAGGCCCTGAGCAGCCGCTGCGGCGCATTCGTACGCGGCCAAATGCGCCTGCGGACAGAGTGCATAGAGCGACTCGATGAGGGTGCGCGGCAGGCTCGATGAGATCGGCTGACCTACGATGGCGCGGCTGATTTCGCCTTGGCGGGTCGAACGTGTTGTAACTTTGGTGCGGTTGTCCGCATCGACGGCGACATCGATGAGAACGGTGCCTTCGGTAAAACTCATGGCTTGCTCCCGTGCTGGCCGTTTTCGGCAACGTTTGATTGTGTCTGCTGCGAATTGTGTTGGGTTTCCTTTTCCGAGCTCTGCGTCAAAGGCTGCGCGTAGCGGCCCAAAAGCTCGCGGCGGGTGAGGTTTTCTTTGATCGGTTCCGGCTCGGGTTCCTTGGGCGAGAGCGTCGGATTTTGTTCTTCTGGCTCTTCCTCGAGCGTCTGACGTCCGAGAAGCAGATTCAGACAAGCATCGGCAAACGCCTTGGCGCTGGCCATGTCCTGAAATTCGAAGACGGGACTTTTGAGCGATAAGCTGCGGTAGTGGCCGAGAATGGCGTCTGCACAAGCAATGAAGCGAAAAGTTCCGGCAGCCAGTTCGATTTCTTCAAAGCCGCCGGCGGGTATAAAACGCCAGCCCTCGCGTGCGGCCGGCGCGAGAATGCCCATTACCGCCCAGGGGGTGACGACGACGCCGAGCCAGGCTTGCGTATCGTCGATGCGGATGCGCACAAATTCGGTCGCGGCAACCGCAAGTGCCGTGTTGACGATCGGAAGACCTGCCATTCGGATGGCCAGAATTTCAGAAAATCCCGCCTCAAAGAACTTTTTCGGATCCGATGGGAAAATCCTCAGACTGGTGCCTGCGTGACGTTCCCTAAGCGCGCGCATGCGTGTTTCGACAGCTTCCGGATGTTCCCTTTCATAAGCGCGCATGGCCGCCTCCCTGTCAAAGGGCTTGGGCTTGCGAACGAAGGTCACGGGAGCGGTCGGGACATTGCCGAGGCGTTCGCGATTTTGTCCATTCGGCTTGCTGTCGTTGTCTGCCATGATTTATGCGTCTTCAACGTCTAAGAACGGGATGAAAACGTGCTTGCCGTTGCCGCAGTCGGGGCACGTCCACCACTCGGGTAGCGCCGAAAAGGGCGTGCCCGGCGGCGTCTGGTTTTCGGGACAGCCTTCGGCGGGATCGTACACGTACCAGCAGATCTTGCACTGCATCTTCGTGTCGTCGGCGATGCGGGCGTTGCGTTCGGCGTTGAGTCGGTCGATGATGTCCGCGCCGCTGGCAATATCTGTCATATAGAGGCCTCCTGAGATCAGCCGAGCGCACCGCGCGCGAGATCGTGCTCAATCCAGTCGATCGTGTCGCGGATCAGCTTGGCGCTGCGGCCCATGTCGTCGAGCGAAGCCGGCACTTCGGGCGGCACGTGCGTCACGCACAGGCTGTCGAGCAGTACCTTGTGGTTGTTGTTGATGATGACCGAGCGCCACAGACCGCGCACCTTGGTTGAAAAAATGCGGCTTTCGGCAAAGCCCGAGAGTTCGATCGAAACGGGGCCTTCACCGATTGACGTGAGAATGAAAGTTTTGTCGGCCGGAGTGAGCGGCTGACGCACCATGTCGATCTGACGCGGCACATTGTCGGGTTCGGTTTTGCTGATGTCGGTTTGCGCAAGCGCGTCGTTGATTTCCGAAAGAATGGCGGGAGCGGCAAAAAGTCCCGCAGGAAGTTTTTCGGGAATCTCCACGCGGTCGGCCCCGTTGGAAATGGCCGCTTCGACCGAGCGCGGCAACAGCGCCGCCACCAGACTCTTGAGCGGTCCGATTTCAAGGAGCCAAAGTCCCGGCACGGCCGTTTCAAAAGCTTTCACTTCTCCGTTGTGCAGCGTAATGCGCACTTCGCCCTTCCCCAGAGAATGCATCAGAAACGCGGCGCTTTCGGCGTCGATCTTGCCGAGATCGTAAATCCAGTCGGGAGACTTCTGTGTTTCAAAGGCCTCCATAAAAACCTTTTCAAGTTCGCCGAGAACTTTGATCGTCAGATTGGCGGCGCGTCGTTCTGCGCCGCGGTCAAGGTCCGGACCGTCCCATCCTGTTTTACGTTTGAACTTCAACTCCACCATGGGATCACCTCAATTGATTGGAAATTCGTAAGCGTTGTCCGATGATCGAGCATCAGGCCTGAGCCGGCTCGATAATGAGCGTTTTTTTGCGGGGTTTGCTCTGCGACGTGAGAATCGCGATGAGTTCGCTTTGATATTCACCCCACGGGCGCAGGCCTTCGATGGCGCCGAGAAGCTCTCCGCAGCAGTAGACGGCAACGGCGGGAAGACGCCGAATGCCGAGCTTGGTGGCAAATTCGCGCCCGATGAGGGGGTCGGTGAACCAGGCGCCCGCAAGCGTTCCCTCAAAGAGCTTTTTGATTTCACGGGCAAGCACCGCCATGTCGAGTGTTTCCTTGAACATATTGGGATCGTCGACGATGCATACGAGCCCGATGCCTTCGAGCGACTTCATTTGTGAGTCGTCGGCTTCGGCCAACCAGGTAAATTCGCTCGACTCCCTTAAGCGGACAAAGAGAGGGTGTTTGTCCGGATCGATGCGCACCAGTTCTTGAGTGACGGCGTTGAGTTTCGATTTGCCCATGACGCGTTCCTATGTTCGGTGGGCGCGGCGCCGATTTGCCATACAACGTAGGCGCACGCGGCTGACACGAATCATTCTCAACGCAACGGCCTTTGGATTCAATAAGTCTGAAGCAGAGGCGGGATTAGTTACTTCTCCTCCGAAGGAATTAACCCTGAAGTGCCAAGCTCGAGAATTTACAAAACACCGGACAAAACCAAGGGAAAATACCGATATTCGTGAAAAGCGGAAAAAATGAGCCTCAAGTGGGTGTGCCTAATTTTTAGGCACTAAAAAAGGGCACTGATTTTTATGAAAAAAATGATCTCTGTACACAGTAATTCACAAATGGAGTGAATAAGTGTGTACACGGTCTCAAAGGCTGATGAGTAGGATGAAAGCCTTTGAGTTTAAAGGGAAAAATTTGATGGATCAAAAATTTGCTTGACAAGTTGAATGACGTTTGTATGTCCCGAAAGACCTTGACAAAGCACTAAAGGCGCATATATCGGCTGATCGTGTTCAAGGGGGTCGTCTGTGGATAACTTGGCCTCGGACGGAACCGAAATACAATGATTTCAATGGGTTGCTTACGCGTTATGCGGCAAGCAGTGCGACGAACATTCTGCGTTTGCGCACGGTCTCGAAGCGAGTTGCTCAAAGTGGCCTGAATCGAAATTGCCGAACGAGACGCCTTTGTTTCCGGCTTGTCGTAAGATTTGCGGCACAAAGGCGCATTTTGTGATTAGCATTGGCGCCGACACGACGAAATTGCATCAACATGAACGAACGAGAACAGGAAATTGCGCGGAATCTTTCGACAGTGAAAGCCCGCCTTGAGGAAACTTGCAAACGCTGCGGCTGCGCAGCCGATCTTGTCGCTGTTTCGAAGACTTTTCCTGCGGAGGCGGTGCTTGCAGCCGCCGATGCCGGACAAACGGTCTTCGGTGAAAACTATGCGCAGGAAGGCTGCGGCAAGGTCGACTGGTTTAAGGAACATCGGCCCGACGTGAAGCTCGTCTGGCACTTCATCGGCCCGCTGCAGGCAAACAAGACGCGTCCGGTGGCAGAGCGCTTCGACTGGGTCGACAGTGTCGACCGATTGCGCATTGCCAAGCGTTTGAGCGATCAGAGGCCGGAATCTGCC
>USBS01000063.1 GCA_900552915.1 uncultured Sutterella sp.
CAACGACCCCCACCATGTCAAGGTGATGCTCTAACCAACTGAGCTATGTGCCTGAGAGATGCGAACTATACCCGTGCTTTCGAGGGAATGCAAGTGTTTTTGCGAAAAAAATTCACTTAAATTTCCTTTTTGCGCACAAGTTTTTGATTTTACAGCAAAAGAAATTTTGAGCCAAATCTCGCGAGCACCATCTCTCAACCTGCGAGCGCTCGTGCAAGCTCGTCGATGTCCTCCTGCGTGGTTGCCCAGTCGGTTACAAAGCGCACCGGCGTCACATGTTCGCCCCTCGGCCCCCAAAGCTCAAACGTTGCGGTTTGCTTCAGACGATCGATCACCTCGTTGGGAAGCATGAAAAACTGCTGATTCGTGGGCGAGTTCATATAAAGGGCGTATCCGGCCTTGATGAAAACGTCCTTGAGCTGCATCGCACGCTCTACGGCATGACGGGAAAGCTTCAGGTAGAGATCGTCGGTAAACAGCGTTTCAAATTGAAGTCCGATCAAGCGTCCCTTAGCCATCAATGCGCCTCGGCGCTTGATGAGCGTCATGGCCGGCTTGAAGATGTCGGCCCGCGTGATCACCACGGCTTCGCCGAAAAGCGCTCCCACCTTGGTGCCACCTATATAGAAAACATCGCAAAGCCGTGCGATGTCGGCCAACGTTACATCCGCCCCTTCGGCCGCAAGCCCGTATCCCAAACGTGCACCGTCGAGGTAAAGCAAAATGCCGGCCTTAGAGCAAACGTCTTTGATCGCTTCAAGTTCGGCAAGGCTGTAGAGCGTGCCCAGTTCCGTCGGATAGGTGATGTAAAGCGCTCCTGGAGCCACCATGTGCTCGTAAGTTTCGTCCCGATAGAAGTCGTCGATCCAGCGCTTGAGCTCACCGGCGTCAACTTTGCCTTCGTGAGACGGCAGGGTCAGCACCTTATGTCCGGTCGCTTCTACCGCTCCGGCTTCGTGCACATTGATGTGTGCGGTTTCGGCGGCAAGCACACCTTCGTGGCCTGCGAGGATGCTGTCGAGCACCGTTGCGTTTGTCTGCGTGCCGCCCGCCAGAAAGAGGACTCGCCCCTCCTTGAGACCGCAGGCAGAAAGAATTTTCTCCTGAGCTCGGGCGGTGTACTCGTCGGCGCCGTAGCCCGGCGTCTGAACCAGATTTGTTTCAACGAGTCGGCGCATCACCTCGGGGTGAGCGCCTCGCATGTAATCACAGTCAAAGTGCAGCATGTCTTGAATCCGTTTGCCTGCAGCAGGTTTATTTAAGAGCCGCCTGCGGCGGTCAACCGTAGGCGGCTCAAAAAAGCAGAGAGGTAAATTTTAGGCTCGGCGCACGCTCATCACGCCCTTGAGTTCCCGAAGCTGCGAAAGTGCACGGTTGAGATCCTCGGAGGAGCGGATTTCGATCGAAATGCGCATATGCGCGTCGCCCTTGACGTTGACGGTGTTGAGTCCCGTGATGTTTTGCTTTTCGCGCATGAACACTTCGCTCACGTCCTTCAAAAGTCCCTGACGGTCGCGCGCCACAATGTAGATGTCGACCGGATAGACGGCTTCGGCCTGATTGCCCCAGCTGACTTCGATCATGCGTTCCTGATCGTTGGCAATCAGATTCTTAACGTTCGGGCAATCGATGCGGTGAATTGTCACCCCGCGGCCGCGCGTCACAAAGCCGATGATTTCGTCGGGAGGAGCCGGATGGCAGCATTTCGCAAGCTGCGTCATCAAGCTGTCGATGCCCACAACGAGCACGTTGGACTTGTGGTTTTTCTGAACCTGAGAGCTGCGCACCAGTACTTCGGGCTGCTGCTCGGGCTCTTCGACCTGCGGCTGGACGGCCTGTTCGAGTGCCTTGAGGCTGAATTCCTCTTTGGCAAAGGCCACGCACAAATCGTCGACCGAATCGTAGCCCAAGCGCTTTGCCAGCTCTTCGAGCTTGACGGCGGTTTTACCCAGACGAGCAAGTTCCTTATCGAGTCGTTCGCGGCCTGCCTGCGTCTGCTCGGCAAGCTTTTGCGCATTGAACCACTGACGCACTTTGGTGCGGGTGCGGGCGCTCACGGCAAATCCGAGCTCGGGATTGAGCCAGTCGCGCGAAGGACCGCCCGTCTTGCCTGCGATGATTTCCACCGTCTGCCCGGTCTTCAGAGGCGTATTGAGAGGCACCATCTGACCGTCAAGCTTGGCGCCGCGGCAGCGGTGGCCGAGTTCGGTGTGCACCTGATAGGCAAAGTCAATCGGCGTAGCGCCTTTTTGCAGCTCTACAACGCGTCCCTGAGGCGTAAGCGCATAGACGTGGTCGTCTTCGAGCCCGGGCTCGGAAGGCGGTGCAACGTCGCTCTTCCAATCCAACAGCTGGCGCAGCCAGGCAACACGCTGCTCTTCGGCTTCGGCCCCCTTGTCCTTATTCGAGTTGCCCGTTTCCTTGTAGCGCCAGTGCGCCGCCACGCCGAGTTCGGCGAATTCGTGCATGGCGCGGGTACGAATCTGAATTTCCACCGGACGCCCGCTCGGATCGGTCACCACAGTGTGCAGCGACTGATAGCCGTTAGGTTTGGGGTGCGCAATGTAGTCGTCGTATTCCTTTGAAAGCACCGTAAAGTGCTCGTGCACGATCGAAAGCACTTCGTAGCAATGCTCGACCGTATCGACGATGATGCGAACGGCACGAATATCGAAGAGCTGATCAAAGCGCAGGTGCTTGCGCACCATCTTCTTGTAAATCGAATAAATGTGCTTGGGTCGGCCGCTAACCTCGGCTTCAATGCCGTTGGCCTTCATGAGCATCTGGATGCGTTCGACGCAGCCGCGCATGAATGCGAGCCGCTGCTCGCGCGTTTCATCGAGCTCTTTGCTGATTTCGCCGTAGATCTTGGGCTCCGTAAAGCGAAGCGAAAGATCTTCGAGCTCCCACTTCATCTGCCAAATACCGAGGCGGTTGGCCAAGGGCGAATAAAGCGCAAGCGTTTCGCGACCGTACTCTTCGGATCCGGGCGCACGGCTTTGCGCAAACCAACGCAGCGTCTGCAGACGGCTCGCAAGCCGCAGCACAACGACTCGCAGATCGTGACACATCGCAAGCAGCATGCGGCGAAGCGCTTCGGACTGATACACGGCGCCGCTTTCGCGGCTGTCTGATCGAGCGCGCTGGCTCACATGCATGAGCTGCTCGAGGTCGCGCACAAGCTGCAGTACGTTCTTGCCGAACGTCTTTTCAATCCAACGATCGGCGTCGTGAATGCAGTCGGTTACGGAAAAGAGGTAAGCCGCAATGATCAATTCATTGTCATTGCGAATGCCTCTCAAAATTTCGGCCATGCCGTCGGCGTGCGCAAGCCGCGGCTCTCCGGTGTAGAGCTTCTGGTCGAGGTACAGCGGTTCGACCAGACTGCGGGCCATCTTCCAGTCCACCGAAACCGCTTTCCCTCCTGCAGTCGGAGTGCGGGCTTCGATGTCTTCATTTGCGTGCATGTTTCTCTCTTCTCTTTCTTCGTCAGCCGGTCTGCGGCCTGCGGCAGACCTGCATTTTCTTCAGTTTTCAGCGCGGGCAAACAGCCCGCAAGGCGCTACATTCTAACGCCCTGCGGATTTTGACATGTGCACTGAAAGAAACGGAAACAGCATCGAACAAGCAGACAAAAGAAGGAAACGGGCAGGATCGGCACCTTTCCGCCGCCTCCTTTGCATGCCGGAACAAACTAGAAGAGCTGTCGGAACTGCAGCGACATCGAGCCCGTATTCTCGCCCGAAGAGGCGGCCTCGTATTCGCCCTGAAGAATCACTTTCCAGGCGTAAGGCTCAACAGAGGAGGCCTTACTGCTGCCGAAAAGCCAGCGATTGGGCTCATGCCAGCCCGAGCTTGCAAGCTCGATGCCGGCTCGGATGCGTGCACCGAAAGTCTGCGCACTTTCGTAGACAGCGCTTGAGAGCCCCTTGCCGTCGAAAAGACGGCTTTGGATCTTCCAGTCGGTTTGACCGAAAGACGTACGCACCGAAGCACCCAGCGAAGGCTTCAGCGTATAGCCGTCGACAACTTCGAACTGCATGGCAGCGTCGGCACCCGCCTCAAGCGTTGCCCAGACGCGGTCTTCGGCATTTGTATCGAAGGCGTCGCCCGAAACGCCGTTTTCTGTTGAATTATCCGTAATGACTTCATCGTCCATACGCGCCGCCGTGGCCGAGAGTTGCGCATAAGGTGCCAGATGCATCATGTCGGTGAGCGAATGCCCCGTAACACGCGCTGCCGCCACCACAAAGTCCACGCTCGTATCGGCTTCCACGTGATGCTTGACAAGCAGTTGATGCGAGTCGCCCATGGCCCGACTGTAGGCAAGACCAAACCGGAGTTCAAAGTTCTCGAAATTGCGCGCTGCCGAAGCGGCAAAAGTCGCAAGCGACATATCGCCCGTCGTACGGGAAATGAGTCCCCTGCTTTCGACGTCAATGCCCGCAAACGAAACAGCGGCCGTCATCACCCAGTCTTTACCGAGGGCAAAGTCGTAGCCGAGCGTAGCCGCGGTTACGTCGGCATCAAAGCCGAAGCTGCCGCTGCCACCCGAAAAAATACGATCGGCCTTTATTTTGCTTGACTTGCCGTCGACCCACCAATGGCCCTTGCCCTCAAAGAGCGACACATCGTGAGCCATGATCGTATTGACCGTATCGGCCAAGACGCGCTCGGCAGCGGTCGCCAGCCCCGAAGTCACGGGCAGAAAAACCGCACCGTCGACCATATTGGCGTACACATCTCTGCCGACTTTTTCTTCGGCAAGCGTGTCTTTTATAAGTTCGTAGCCGGGCAGCGCCGAAATAGTGTCGTCATTTTCAGCAGTTTCAACCACGCTCACAATTGCGTTGGCGCGCAGCCCTGCAATGTCCTTGCACCACAAGCGCACAGCGTTGCCTTCAGAGTCAACTTCCACACGCGCACCACCAAAGGCATAAACGTTTTCGGCATCGAATGCACCGATGTTAAAACTCGTTCCGTCCCACTGGTAAAGCACAAGACTTGCGCCTTTATCGACCGTCACAAGAGTGGAAGTCCCCGATTCGGAAATCGCCTTCAAAACCGCACTTTGGCTTTCAGAGACTTTGCTTTTTCCGTCTTCGAAATAGACGATCAACCGTCCGTCGCCTCCGATGTGTATGCCGTCTTTTCCGACCTTATCTTCGCTAACATTGCCCACTTCGATCGAAAAGCCGTTCGCAAGCTCGTAGTCTTCGCCCATGATGAGCGTAGAGCCTCCAACGTTGCCATCCCCAATGCGACCATCAACCGCAACCTCGAGAATGCTCTTCTCCATGCACAAAAGTTTGTCGCTATCGCCCTCAATGAGCGACGTACCGAGCACGAGAATTCCCTCATCCTTGACACGGATGGAAGCCGTGCCCTGTGCATTTTGAACGGTGCCAGGCCAAGTCGGGACACTAAGCGAACCAACCGCCAAAATGCGATTGTCCACTGCCGCATCGGTGCCGTCGGGGCGGTCTCCCTGCACGGTCACCGTGCTACCGGCAGCCAACTGCAAATCCCCAACACGTAAAAACGTTTCGCCTTGCGTCGTGGGAGTCTCGCCAAGCGTAAACGAAGTTCCGGCATAGCCGATGAACGTGCCCAAATCACCGATGCCGACGTAGTTCACGGTATTCTTTCCGCTGCTGAAGATCGATCCGCCGCCCATGTCAAGTTTCCCGACAAACTCGTAGTCGGCTTCATGACTGCTCAGATTGATATTTCCGCCACGTATTGCCGTCTCCGCTTTGATGGATGCAGCCCCGGACAAAGTCAACATTCCATCGCCCACCCAAACTCCGACAGTATCTGCCACACTGCCAAAATCAACTTCGATCGAATTGTCGACATCAAACATGTCAAACTCGTCGCCTTCAGAGCGTAGACCCACGCTGTTTGCTATATCGCTCTTAACAACCAGTTTTTCCCCTTGCGGAACTTTTTCGCCCTTCAGGTATAGCCCGCTGGAATCAACTGTTGCAAAAACATTGGAGGAAGACTCGCCGTTGTCGGCAGAAGACGCGGCAGACTCGACTGCCGGCAAGAGAGAACCGATTGCCGCCAGAATTGCCGCGACCGGTTTGAGAGAACGCGTTCTCATCTAAAGGCTCTTTCCCGTGCAAAAGCACGCAAAAAGGTTATTGAACAAAATTTCGGTCGCGATTCTAGGGAAAAATCGGCTCTTGCAGGGTTTACCTATACCTCTTAGTGTACAAGTTGGACTGATGCAAAAGC
Source organism: uncultured Sutterella sp. (assembly GCA_900552915.1). Classification (GTDB taxonomy): domain Bacteria; phylum Pseudomonadota; class Gammaproteobacteria; order Burkholderiales; family Burkholderiaceae_F; genus Duodenibacillus. Next base: position 6,244 of record USBS01000063.1, read on the forward strand.
GAAAAAAGGCGGCCCGCCCGCGTGGAACTGCCGCCTTTGCATCGGTGAGCGGCCCGATTCGAGCCGCGTGTCCGATTACAGGAAGATGATGTCGACGATGAAGAAGGTGGGGAACAGGATCCCGACCGACCACAGCATGTAGCCGAAGAACGAGGGCATCTTCACGCCGCGTTCGCGCACGATGCTCACCGACATCAGGTTGGGCGCGTTGCCGATGTAGGTCACGGCACCCATAAACACAGCACCCATCGACACGGCCATCAACGTATGGGAATGCGTCGTCATGAGTTCCACCGGATCGCCGCCGGCCAAGTTGAAGAAGGCCAGATACGTCGGCGCATTGTCCAGGAAGGCCGAGAGCGAGCCCGTGAGCCAGAAGAACATCACGTTGTTGAATTCGCCGGCTTCATTCGTAACGAGCGCTACAAGCGGAGCAAAGGCGCCTTCATGACCGGCTCGCAGCATTTCCAGAACCGGCACGATGCAAAGGAAAATGCCGAAGAAGAGCTTGGCGACTTCCTTGATCGGTTCCCAGGAGAACTGATTGGCCTCGCGGGCAGCCTTGCTTGTGGTGAGAAGCGAGAGAATCGCCACCACGATGAAGATGGCGTCGCGCGCCAGTCCCTGAGCGGTCAGATGCACGCCGAGGACATTGACTTCGATGCCGGAATTCCACATGCCGCTCATGAGAACGGCGCCCACGAGCATGGCCAGATAAAGGAAGTTGATGCCGCCGTCGATGCCGAACTTGGTGCCGGCCATGGCATTGGGATCAAACGTGCCCTCGGCCACTTCCTTCCGATAGAAGTAGGTGTCGATTGCAAGGTAGATCGCAAGCAGAATGGCAAGCGTCACCAGAAGCGGCAGGATCAGATGCGCAGCCGTCCAGAAGAACGTCACGCCGCGCAGGAACCCGAGAAATAGAGGCGGATCGCCGAGCGGGGTAAGGCAGCCGCCGATGTTTGCCACGATGAAGATGAAGAAGATGAACGTGTGCATCTTGTAGCGGCGGTTTTCGTTGGCCGCAAGCAGCGGACGAATCAGCAGCATGGCTGCGCCCGTCGTACCCATGAGGTTGGCCATGAAGGCGCCTACGAGAAGAATAGCCGCATTCACCAGGGGCTTGCCCGTGAAGCTGCTGCGAATGTGAATGCCGCCCGCTACGACGAAAAGCGCGCCCACAAAGAAAATGAAGGGCACATAGTCGCCGATCATGGCGTGCGCCACTGCTCCGACGGCAACATCGGACGGATACGCCATGAAGATCGGAATCACGCAGCTCAAACCCCAGGCCACAGCGATCTTGCCGTAGTGGTGGTGCCACAGATCGGGGGCGATCAGAGGAATGAGAGCAATCGAAAGAAGAATGCCCGCAAAAGGAATCGCCCAAGTAATGGAAAGCTCGGCGCCGTTCAGGCTCGCTGCGCTTGCCAGCGAAGGAAGAAGGACAGCCGCAGCCGCCAGAAGGGTTTTAAGTGCATGCATTGTTTTGAAGTCTCCGTGCACCGGTCATGAAAACCGCTTGAGGGCACACAAAAGCACCCTCAAGCACAAAATCGCTTTGATTTTAACCAAAAGTTCGGAACTTGTTTACAAAAGACAACGTAAATCCGAAGACTTATCAACGACTACGGCTTGGCGGCACCGGCCGGAGCACCCGGATCGATTCCGAAAACCTGCCGCAGGTAGGCAAGATACGTTTCGTCCTCGCACATGCCCTTGCCCGGCGTATCGGAAATTTTTGCCACCGGCTGACCGTTGGCACGCACCATCTTCACGACAATGTTGAGCGGCGTCGGTCCCAAATCGTTCATGAGATTCGTACCGATGCCGAAACCGACGCGAATGCGGTGATTGAAGCGACGATAGAGCTGGATGACCTTAGGCACAGTAAGTGCGTCCGAGAAAATAAGCGTCTTACTGCGGGGGTCGCACTTGTTGGCCGCATAATGCAGGATCATGCGCTCGCCCCAGCTCACCGGGTCTCCCGAGTCGTGGCGTGCGCCGTCAAAGAGCTTGCAGAAGAACATATCGAAGTCGCGCAGGAAAGGCTCCGTGCCGTAGACGTCCGAAAGCGCAATTCCGAGGTCTCCGCGATACTCTTTGGCCCACATCTCAAAGCCGAAGGTCTGGCTGTCGCGCAGACGCGGCCCCAAGGCCTGACAGGCCTGAAGGTACTCGTGCGCCATGGTGCCGATCGGAAGAAGGCCGAACTCCTTGGCAAACATGACGTTGCTCGTGCCGGCAAAAAAGGTCGTCCCCAGATCACGACAGAGAACCTCGATCACTTTGCGCTGCCACGTGCGTGAAAAACGCCTGCGCGTGCCGAAGTCGCTGATCTTGAGGTTTCCGTTGTCGGGCTCATTCTTGATCCAGCGGATCTTATGCGCCAAACGCGCCATCCCCTCCGCTTCGTCGGGCTCGAGCACCGTGTGGCGGAAGTAGACCTCGTTGACGATCGCAAGAACCGGAATTTCAAAAAGAATCGTGTGCAGCCACGGCCCCTCGATCGTGATGTCGATGCCGCAGGGCATTTCGCTGCTGCGCGAGACCGAAACGTACTTGGGCTTGAGGTGAAAGAGACTCAAAAATTCCACAAAGTCGCTCTTGATAAAGCGCAGGCTTCCGAGATAGTTGAGCTCTTCTTCGCTCATCGTGAGCGTGCATACGTGCTCAATCTCCTCGCGAATCTCGTCGACATAGGGACTCAGATCGACGCCCTCGGTGCGGCAGCGAAAGCGATACCGCACGTTGGCATCCGGAAACTGATGCAGCACGCACTGCATCATCGTGAACTTATAAAGATCGGTATCGAGCAGCGATTCGATAATCACGGCAATCCGTCCTGATTGACAGTCCTCAGAGCGCCATCAGCGCACGGGAGACTTTATAGACATTGGATTTGAGAAGCTCCTCGTAAGAGGGGAACTCCCCTTTGGGGTCCACCGCCGCAGCGCGTTCGCCCCATCGTTCATCGGGCGTAAACACAAGTTCCTGCAGCATCTGATCGACCTCTTCGGGGGCATTGCAGCAGATGACGGCGTCGCACCCGGCTTCAAGTGCCTTTTCGGCTCGCTGCGTCAGTGTACCGCCGCCCGCGCCCTTCATCGACAGGTCGTCCGAGAAGACAAAGCCCGGAAAGTGCAGCGTGTCGCGCAGCAACCCCTTGAGGATGCGCTCGGAAAAAGTTGCAGGCACCGTGTCGTAGGCCGGATAAAGAACATGTGCGGTCATGACCGATGCAAGCCCGATGCCCATCCATGTGTAGGGCTTTGCGTCGGCCAGTTCGATGCGTACGGCTTCGCGCTCATCCACAGGCAAAGCAAGATGACTGTCGGCTTCGGCAAAGCCGTGTCCCGGGAAATGCTTGCCGCAGTTGGCCATGCCGGCCATGAGCATGCCGTGGCTTACGGCTCGCGCCAGACGCGTCACGACGCGCGGATCAAGCGCAAAGGATCGCTCGCCGATGATTTGACTCTTGCCCCAGTTGAGATCCAAAACCGGCGCAAAGGTGAAGTCGACTCCGGCAGTGCGCAGTTCGGAAGCCATCACGAAACCGGCCGCCGTTAAGGCTCGTGCGGCAGCTTCCGGATCGTCTTTATAGGCTTCTCCGTAGGTGCTCATCGCAGGAATTTCGGTAAAGCCCGCACGAAAGCGCTGCACGCGGCCGCCTTCGTGGTCGACGCCGATCAGAACGCCGGGCTTCACAGAGTGAATTTCGCGGCACAACGACGTCAGCTGCACACGGTTTTCATAGTTGCGGGTAAACAAAATCACCATGCCGACGAGCGGATGGGCGATGCGCTTGCGTTCGGCTTCGGTAAGCGACGTACCGGCGATATCGCAGACAACGGGACCGAGCATAGTTTCTCCTCGCGATGAATTGCGGCACCTGCGCTACCCGTTTTTGCAGCGCATGCAAATGCCGTTGCGGCTGCGAGCCCGGCAAACACTGCTGTTGTTTTTCAGAGCTGTGTCCAGCACTCAAGCGTTTTTCGGGTCTTCAAGCCGCGATCGCCAACATAGTAGCCGATTATGCGGCGCAAAACGTCGCGAACCTCGCGCAGATCCGGAGCTTCTTCAAGTTGGCCGCGTGCGACGGCGCGCGCAGCGGCCTGCGAAACCGGTATTTCGCCCTCTTCGAACCGATCGACACAAACGAGCTCGCCGTTGCGAACGACCCAAAGCCCCCCGGCATCGATCTCGTCTGCTTTGGAAGCCTGACTCCATCCGAGCTCGGAAAGCAGCTTTACTTCAAAGCGGCGAAGGGCAAGCGACAATTCTCTACCCTCCTTGTCGGCCAGGTTCTTCAAAACATCGGTATAGGCGTCAAAAAGAGCCGCCGAAGGATCGCTGCGCGTTGTGAGGCGCAGCACAAGTTC
>USBS01000064.1 GCA_900552915.1 uncultured Sutterella sp.
CATCTATCTGCAGTACGGCTCGGGCTCGTATCAGCTCGTGTCCACCCGCCGCACGGCCGATCGTCTGCTCAATATGCTCGGCGGTTCGCTCGGAAGCTACGGCACGTATTCCTCGGCTCAGATCAACGGCGCTTTCCCGTACACCTACGGCTTGGGTGCGGGCGGCTCGCAGATGACCGAAGTCGGCAACGCCAAGCTTTATGTTTCCTTCGGCAACAACACGATGGTCACGCGCCAGTCGGGCGGCGGCCAGGCTTGGGAACTCGACTGCGCCCGTCAGGGCAAGGATCGCCCGCGCATGATCGTGATCGACCCGATCTATACGGATACGTGTCTTGGCAAGGAAGACGAGTGGGTGCCGATTCGTCCGGGCACGGACGCAGCCTTTGTGGAAGGCCTCGCGTACGTCATGATTAAGGAAAACCTCGTCGATCAGGCCTTCCTTGATAAGTACAGCGTGGGCTACGACGAAAAGACGCTTCCGAAGGGCGCGCCCGCCAAGAGCGACTACAAGAGCTACATCCTTGGCGAAGGCGAAGACAAGACTGCCAAGACGCCCGAGTACGCTTCCCGCATCACCGGTATTCCCGCCGAAACGATCGTACGTCTGGCCCGCGAAATGGCCAAGACCAAGCCCGTGTTCTTTGCTCAGGGCTACGGTCCTCAACGTCAGGCCAACGGCGAACAAACCACGCGTGCTATCGCAATGCTGCCCATTCTCACCGGCAACATCGGTTTGTCCGGCACCAACCACGGCGGCCGCGAAGGCGACATCGGCTTGGGCGACGTAGGTCTGCCCGCAGGAAAGAATCCGGTGAAGACGAAGATTTCGTTCTTTACCTGGACCGATGCGATCGATCACGGCGAAAAAATGACGGCGTTGAACGCCGGCGTTCGCGGCAAGGATAAACTTGACGTCGGCATCAAGTTCCTCTGGACACAGTGCTCGAACGTCAATATGAATCAACATTCGGATCACAACGGCACCGCCAAGATCCTGTCCGATGAAAAGAAGTGCGAATTCATCCTTGTCGTCGACAACCAGATGACTGCCACGGCACGCTGGGCCGACGTGATCCTGCCCGACGTGATGCAGCAGGAACTCAACGACATCGCCGCCGACGGCTACGCAAGCGGCACGAGCAACTTCATGGTTGCGCTGCAAAAGTGCGTCGAACCGCAATGGGAGCAGAGAAGCGGCTACTGGATCTGCTCGCAGATCGCCAAGCGCCTCGGCATTGAAGAAAAGTACACCGAAGGCCGCACGCAGGAAGAGTGGGTACGCTGGTGCTACGAAGAAACACGCAAGAAGCACCCCGACGCCATGCCCGACTTCGACACGTTCTGGAAGCAGGGCATCGTCAAGGTTCCGGGACTCGGCAAGGGCAAGACCGTGGTCATGAAGGCCTTCCGTGAAGATCCGGCCAAGAATCCGCTGAAGACTCCCTCGGGCAAGATCGAGATCTACTCCGAGCGTTTGGCCAAGATTGCTTCCGAATGGGAGCTACCCAAGGGCGATGTCATTTCGGCTCTGCCGAAGTTCTGCCGCACCTGGGAAATGCCGGGCGATCCACTGCAAAAGAAGTATCCGCTGCAGTGCTTCGGCTATCACGGTCACGGCCGCACGCACTCCACGTACCACAACGTGCCGTGGCTGCGTGAGGTTCAGCCCGACGAACTCCTGATGAATCCGATCGACGCACGCACTCGTTCGCTTAAGACCGGGACGCATACGCTGCAGTCTTCAACGACCGCGGCCGCGTTGAGCTTCCCGTGCATGTGACGCCTCGCATCATTCCGGGCGTGGTTGCCTTCCCGCAGGGCGGCTGGTTTACGCCCGACGCAAAAGGCACGGATAAGGGACCTTCGATCAACACGCTCACTTCGCTTAAGAAGAGCCCGTTGGCCAAGGCCAATCCGCAGCACACCAATTTGGTCGAAGTCAAGAAGATCTAAGGAGGCTCATCATGGCAAAACAACTCGGTTTCTGGATTGACGCCTCCCGCTGCACGGGCTGCAGAACGTGCGAGGTCGCCTGCAAGGACAAGAACAACCTTCCGGTCAGACGTAATTTCCGCCATGTGCTCTGCTACGAGGGCGGCGGATGGAAACAGGACCGCGCCACGGGCGCATGGCGCACGGACGCGTTTGCCTACTACGTGTCGGTGTCCTGCAATCACTGCACGGATCCGGCCTGCGTAAAGGTTTGCCCCACAAAGGCTCACTTCAAGCGCAAGGAAGACGGTCTGGTTCTGATCGACCGCGACAAGTGCATCGGCTGCGGCATGTGCGCCAAGGCCTGCCCGTACGGCGCACCGCAGCTCGACGTTGAGGCCCACAAAATGACCAAGTGCGACGGCTGCCAGGATCGGCTTGCCAAAGGACTCAATCCCGTCTGCGTGGACTCCTGCCCGCAGCGCGCCATTGAATTCGGCGACATCGAAGTTCTTCGCAAGAAGCACACGGGCGACACGAAGCACATCGCGCCGCTGCCCGATCCTGCAGCGACGAAGCCCAATTTGCTCGTCAAGGCGCCGCGCACGGCCAAGCCCGTGGGCGACAAGTCGGGCACGGTCTTCGGAGCCGACCGATAAGTTAGGGTGACATAGCTCGACAACAAAAAGGACGCGGATTTCGGTTCGCGTCCTTTTTTGTTCGACGTGAGAAATAGGAGGATCGTGTTGCCGATCTCCGATTCAGATCGTGCCGAAGGCGTTCACGGACGTGCTCAGTCCGAACGTTTGGAAAGAAGCCTGTAGACCAGATACGCAATGCCGCAAATCACAGCCACGGTGACGAGGTTGTGAAAGATATGAGGCGGCAAACCGAAGTGAAAATGCGGGATGTGCGGGAAATGCATGGTTTGTCTCCTAAAGCGGATTGCTCGGACTTTCCCATTGTACCGAGCAAAGGGCATCCATAGTCGAAACCGAAATCTCACGATAGAGAAAAGCAGGGACGGACTTACGGCATCACTTGCGTCTGTACAATACGTCGCACTGTTTGCCACCTGCCGATAGGAATTTCCGAATGTCCGTGTTTGCTTACCCGCTGCGTTATCCCTGCTGGAAACTGGCCGTCGGCCTCGGCATTCCCGTTCGTGCCGATGTGGTGGTGAGCTTTGATAAATGCACTCAACGTTTCGAGGCGGTCTGCTACGACTTCGACCACAATAATCCCATTCGAGCGCGGGGCGACGACGTGGCAGCTTTGCAAGCCGAGCTCGACGCGCTTTTCTGCTCAGAAATGAAGCGCCACTTTCCCAAGGATCCGTTGATGCCGCCGCAGCTTAAGGTGACGCTCACGCTCGTTGCAAAGCAGCCTAAAGCCGAAACCTCGGCCGAATCGGAGTCGGCCATGCTGCCTCGCTGCTGTTCGGCACGTGCCTTTATGCGCATGGAAGAGGCAAGCAAAAAGTCTCAGGCCTGACGCCATCGCGGTGAAAATTCGCGATCCGAGCAGGCGATCGGCGCTTCGCACGTCTCCCAAAGCCACTTTTTGCCGAAAAAGACCTCTAGAACTTCTTGCAGCACAGCCCAAACTTTCGACTCGAGATACCGCTCATGGATGGTCGCGTGACGCGAAACGTTTTTGCGCGGATTGGCTAGCACGCTGCAAAGCCCTTCGCGAAAAAAGTCCGTTAGGTCCCTGAAGAAAATCCGGCACTCCGAGTTCGTAAGCGGTGTAAGCCGCACCTCAAAGATTTCCGAGCAGCTGAAGTCCGATATCGTCGTCGATGAAAGCAGACTCTCGAGGAAATGGCAACGAATTTTTTCCAAGATCTTTGTCGTATTCTCACAAACGCGGCCGCTTCCGCGAGCCACGTATCGAGCACATGGACTACGGACATCGGAAAAATAGATGTTCCAGCCAGTCGGTATTTCGGAAACGAAGTAGGCTGGTGCATACCGGAAAAGCTCCGGTAGATTGTCATCGAAGCTCACGAAAAACCCGGTCGTTTCACGAAACAAAGGCACGACATAGCGAAAATCGTCCGAATGCTCAAAGCGACCGAGATCGACTTCGCTAACCGGCCTGATTCTGTTCGTATCGAGCAGCGACTCTGCTTCGATCGACACCGACTCAGCCTGCGGCAGGCTGGGAATCCAATTCTCGGGCAATTGTTCGGTGCGGGCTGCTTCCAGCACCCAATGCAGCTGCAAAGCGCATTCGACGACATTCATAACCAAGTTGAAGGCCTGTAGCTTGGGAAACCGAACGAGAAACGAAAGTTTGGGCCAGACGTATTCGGCCGCTGCCTGAACCATCACGAAAGGAAACGGAACCGACTCGTAGCGACGTATCTGCTCAGGACGCAGGTTGCCGCGAGGCGTCAGCCAATTGCCGCAAGCGCGAAACAAAGCATGCTTGCCGTTCTCAAGCAGCTCGGCTTTGCTGCGGGCATAGTCCGCGATGTCGCCGACGTACACGTGAGTGAAAACCGTTGCAAGCGGCCAGTCGTTGCCTTGAGAATCGTAGAGCGGACACGAGAAAACAAAGCGCTGCGGATGCAGAGCAAACTCAACTTCCTTTTTGAGGCTCTCGTAGAGGATCGGTCTGCCTTGAACGATCTCCTGCAGACGGTGAGCGCAAAGAGGCTGCAAACGACTATTGCCCCAGCCGTGCCAGGTGTTGTGCGGATATTTGCTCATGCGTGCGTAACGGATGCCGAAGACAGCCGCTAAAGTGAAAAAGAGGAGAAGGCAAGAAGAGAATTCACAGGAACAAAAAACCCGTAATTCGCTCTAAACACAACATCATGCTAGAAGCATGTACGACAGGATTTGTCGCAGCAAAGAGGTGTTCACCCCGATCGGATAACGAATGATGACCTGTGAGGAAGGCGTGAAACTGCGAATGCGAGAAGTATCGATTACAGTCGACGGTTGCTCTGAAAATTCACGAAGTATCGATTACAGTCGATACTCCTCAGCACGGCAGGAGATACACGCAAGCCGACGAAACGATCGGATTCGGCAAATCGGCCGTTTTCAACAGCAGCTCTGAAGAAAGCTACTTTCGACCGGATCTCAACAGTCTCGCAGATGTTCGGATCGGCAAACGATTCCGTCTAACGACTGTATGCTCGGACGCTTTGATAGACTCCGCACGAATAAGACCGAATTTTTGGGTCCTGCCGAAGAACTCCGAGCCGACAACGGCTCCTAATGCCCGCACTTCAAATATGGACATTGAAAAGAATTGTGCTCTGCTCGTCATTGACATCCAGCAGGAAGACTTCCTTGACATGCCCGACGACATCGAAGAGGCTGCAAAAGACAGCCGATGGGTATGCATCCTGAACGGCAAACGCGTTTTGGATGTGTTTCGCAAGAAAAAACTTCCCGTCATCCAGATCAAGGAAGTGCACAGAGAGGATATGGTCGACTTCGGGCGCGAGCTCGACGGCTCCGAAGGCGTACATTGCGTGGAAACGTCGCCGTACTGCGATTACGCCAAACTGACGTATCCGATCAAAGGCGAATACCTCATCAGTAAAAGACGATACAGCGCTTTTTTCGCAACGGATTTAGAGATACTGCTCAAAGGACACAAGGTCGACACGCTCTATATGATCGGCGGTCTGACCGACGTCTGCATCCATTACACGGCCGTGGATGCCCATCAGCACGATTACCACATTCGAGTGGTGACGGACGCCGTCGCCGGCTCCAGCGACGAGGCCCATCGATATGCGCTGCAGGCAATCAAGTACTTGCAACGGGACGCTCTCGTCACGACAGCCGACATCGAAGCGGCTCAATAAGGCTCGCAGACAATGCCTGAGGGCTGCGGGCATCACTTGCCGGTCTTCAGAAGTTCCTTGGGGGGCTCTTCGCCGAACCATTTCACGTACATCTTCGTGAATTCACCGCTCGCGCGTGCCTTGTCGAGCGCGCCGTCGATTTCCTGCATCAGCTTCGTATTGCCCTTGGCAACCGGAAAGCCGAAGGATTCGCTGTTGAGCGTTTCGGGCAGGTGATAGTACTGCTTGGCAGCATCCGGACGGCTCGAGAGGAAGTAGGCCGTGACGGGGCGATCGGTGACGACGGCACGGCAGCCCTTGTTGCCGAGCTCAAGGTACGCTTCGTTGATGGTGTTGAAGTTGCGCACCGTAACGCCGGGAATCTTGGCCGCACGCATCGAGCCCGAGGTACCGATCTGCGCGCAGACGGTGCAGTTTTCGACATCCTTCACGCTCTTGATTTTGTCCTTATCCTCGGCGCGAACCAGAATCGAAAGACCCGAGATGTAGTAGGGCTTGGAAAAGAGCACGCGCTTGGCGCGCTCGGGCGTGATCGTAAAGGCCGAGGCGCCCACGTCAGTGATGCCCGTGAGAATCGACGGAATGATCGCGTCAAACCCCATATTGGTCACTTCAAGCTTGCGGCCCATGTCCTTGGCGACATATTCGAGCAGATCGATTTCAAAGCCCTTGAGCTTGCCGGAGTCGCTTTCAAAGAAAACGAAAGGCGCGTAGGTGCTCTCGCAAGCCATGCGCAACGGCTTTGCGTCTTGGGCTTGAGCAGGCAAGGCGAGCATTGCGGCAGCGGCGGAGGCGGCCGCCAGAAGCGTCTTTTTCATGTTGATTGTTCTCCCTGTGTTTGCAATGTTCAAACGGCCCAAGCGTAGAACAACTTTTTGTTGAGATGTATAAGCTGTTTTCGCTAGTTTCGGTCGATTTCGTCAAACGGAGATCACGCGTAAGGCGCAATCCAACCGCACCAGACCGGCACGTTGAGAACAAGAATCCAGAATAGGAAAAAGCCCGCGATGATGAGACCGGCTATGGTGAAGTAGCGAGTCTTCGGGTGACTTCGAAAAAATGCAAACACGGCAGTCTCCCAAAACGTTTCGGGCGCCGATGCAATCGGTGTCTGCAGTATGTTATACACAGAATCGCAGCTGTCAGATTTCGAAAGCTTTCGTCGGAACGAAGTCGGAGCCTTCGCCCAAATCTATGTATCCGAACTGATTCGACACAATTTTGGTGCTTCCGATGGTCGTTTCGATAGACGTATGCGAATGACCGTAGACCCAATAGTCGATTCGCGAGTCGGCAATCCAGTCGCCCAATTCGGTTGTAAAGCCCGAGGAAAGCGGCGAGCCCTTGTACTTGTCAGCCGTCACGGCTTCGGTCGGGACATGGTGCGTCACAACGACGATGTGTTCGGCGTCCGACGTTTCGACGGCTTCCTTTACGAACGCAAGCGACTCGGCATGCATTTCGTTGTACTGTTCGACGGTAAGCCGGTTTTTGCCGAAATAAATCGCTTTGAAATCAAGCAGCACGCTGTTGACCGCCGCTGCCTGCTGCGGCAGAACGTTCGACCACAAGGTCGAGCAGATGAAGTCAGTGTTGCCGATGCGCACCGTCACATTGCTGCAGCACTGCACATTGGGGCGAATGGCGATGTTAATGGGCTCGATGAGGTCGTCGGGCTTATCCCATGTGCCGTAGTAGTCGTGATTGCCCGGCACGAAGATCGTCTTTTTGAAGTGAGACGAGCACAGGTCCCAAAAGAGCCGATAGTCCTTAAGCGACACAAGGTCTGCCACATCTCCGGCAAGAATGAGACATTCGCCCACGTGTTGGATGCCGTTGGCAAGAAAATACTCAAAATTGCGGCCGTAGTTGAGGTGCAGGTCGGAGGCGTATTGGACGATCATTTCGGTAGAGTCCGGCATTTAGACACGGCCGCTAGTTTAGTCCTCTTGAGCGATCTGCGCCTGTTTTCGGACTAAGCGGAAGGTTCGATGTAGTCGAAAATCTCTCAGGGTTGACGATTACAAAAAGCCCGTCAGTGCCGCAGAAAGCACGGCATAGCGAGCGGTTTTGCCCAAGGCGGTCCAGAGAAGTGCAGGCCAAAACCCAACCTTGAGCCAGCCCGCAGCAAGCGGGAGCACGTCCCCGATCACCGGCACCCAAGCGAGCATCAAGGCGGGTGGTCCGTAACGGCGCAGACGTTCGAGCGCCGCCGACTCGGGGGTTTTATGCGGAAAGTAGCGGCCGATCGCCCAGGAGGTCATGCTGCCGAGCGTATTGAAGAAGCTTGCCGCAAGAGTGAGAAGCACCACACGCTCAAAAGTGGGGTCGGATGCTACGGCAGCCGACAAAAGCGCCTCGGAACTTCCGGGCAACACCGTGGCCGATAGAAAAGCCGACAGGCACAACGCCCATAGACCGCCGTCGCCGGCAAAGAACTCGATCAATGTGTCAAGCACCATGGGATATCGAGATTAAGCACGGTTGCCGACAATGCCGCCAATGAACTTCGTCACCAACTTCTGCGGCAATTGCGCAAGCACCACTGCCCCAAGCATCAATGCGCAGCCCATGAGTTCTCGGACGCTCATTGCTTGAGCAAGAATCAACCAACCCGCAATAACGCTGACCACGCTTTCAAGACTCAGAATGAGGGAAGCCACGGTCGGATTGACGCCGCGCTGACCGATGATTTGCAGCGTATAAGCAATGCCGTTGCTGCAAATACCGGCGTAAAGGAAAGCGGGAGCAGCAGAGACCATCGCATCGATCGAGGGGCGATCGAAGAGAAGCATCATCACCAATCCCAAAAGGCTTCCCACGAAGAACTGGATGCAACTCATGCGCACGCCGTCAACGTAGTTGGTGTAGTAGTCGATCACTAGAATGTGCACGGTAAAGCTGAAGGCACAGGCCAGCACCAGCGCGTCGCCCAGGGCAAGCGAAAATTCGCCCGGCGGCATGCAGAGATAATATAGACCGAGGCAGGAGAGCACGACCGCGATCCAGACCAAAAAGCTCGTTTTGCGCCCGATGAACATTCCTGCAATCGGCACGATCACAATATAGAGACAAGTCAGAAATCCGGCTTTGCCCACCGTGGTATAGAGAAGCCCGAATTGCTGAAGCGACTCGGAAATAAAGAGCACGAAGCAGCAGGCAATGCCGCCGGTCCAGACCTTGGGATTCTTCCAAGGGTTGTCATTCTTTTCCTTACCGTCGGATGCCTTGCGCGTAATGCGGTCGAGCAGGGGAATCACCGCCAGCAGAAAAAGCCCCCCGATGATCGAGCGCGCGAATGTAAAGGCAAAGGGACCGATGTGATCCATGCCGATAGCTTGAGCAACGAAGGCCGAGCCCCAGATGAGGGCGCATAAAAAGAGAATGAAGCTGTTTCTGAACTGAGGCGGCATGTCGCAGGCAATCTTCGAAAGGTTGAGCAAACGGGCGAAATTTTAACCGAGACAAACAGCTGCACCATCACCTGTAGGATGCCGATTGAGCGTACAATCCTGAAGTCTTAATCCTATTTGTGATGGTTTAGGCATAGGAGAGAACTTATGGGATCAATCCCCAAGACCCTATACGAGAAGATCGTCGAAACGCACACCGTCAAGCGCATCGACGCAGAAACCGTGCTTTTGTATGTCGACGCACACTTTGCCAACGAATACACAAGTCCGCAGGCCTTCAGCGGCGTACGAGACCGCGGCTGCGGCGTCTTTGCGCCCGACGCGCATCTATGCGTGGTGGATCACATCATTCCGTCGGCCGACGTCACCCCGCGCGTGATTCACGATGAAGCAAGCGCGCTGCAAGCCTCGAACCTTGCCAAAAACTGTCGCGACTTCGGCATCTCCGCCTTCTACGGTCCCAACGACCCCGCTCAGGGCATCGAGCATGTCCTCATGGACGAGCAGGGGCTGGTGCGCCCCGGCATGGTCGTGATCTGCGGCGACAGCCACACAACGACGCACGGCTCATTGGGCGCGCTGGCCTTCGGGATCGGCACCTCCGAGATCGAACATATTCTGGCGACGCAAACGCTTGTGTACAGACTTGCCAAGCCCATGCTCGTGCGCATTTCGGGAAAACTTCCGGCCGGATCCACGGCCAAAGACTTGGCGCTCACCGTTTTACGCAAGATTTCCGCTCGAGGCGCCTTGGGCTGCGTTGTGGAATATCAGGGTGAAGCAATCAATGCCTTGACAATCGAGGAGCGCATGACGCTTTGCAACCTCACGGTGGAAGCCGGCGCCCGAGGCGCTTTGATCGCTCCCGACGATAAGGCGCGACAGTGGGTAAAGGATCATTGGCTCGATTTCGACGAAGCCGAGTTTGAAGCGGCAAGCCGCCATTGGGATACGCTTTATTCGGACGATGGTGCGCAGTTTGTCCGCACAGTTGAACTTGACGCCTCGGCTGTCGAGCCGATGGTCACCTGGGGCATCAGTCCGGATCAGTGCGTGGCCTTCGGCGAGACCGTGCCCGCGCCCGAATCATTCGACGATCCCGTTGCCCGTGCTGCAGCCGAGCGCGGACTGGCCTACCAAGGTATTGAGGCCGGTCAACGAATGACGGATCTATCCGTGCAGCACGTATTCATCGGTTCGTGCACAAACGCCCGCATTTCGGATCTGCGGGCAGCGGCTGCCGTCGTCAAAGGCCGCAAGGT
>USBS01000065.1 GCA_900552915.1 uncultured Sutterella sp.
AAACTGCCGACGGCAGGCCTCGGTTTTCGCCGTGCCTGCCGTTTTTTTTCAGCCGGAGAAAAAAAGTGCCCGATTTCGCGCAAATTACTGCTCTTGAAGCCCAACTGCAGCGAGAAGTCTTCGAAGAGCCACCGAAGGATGCCGTTGCCGTCCGAACCGCAGACGGCCGACGCATCGGACTGATGCACTCCAAAAGAGCTCAAAAACTTGCGACCGACACTCGCTTTTGCGACGATTTTCAATTGACCGAAGATGCTCTTGTCGTGTTTCCTCAGTCATCGGATTCGCTTGAGGCTGACTTTGCGCGCGTCGCGCGCCCACTGCACGACGCCGGCTACTTCGTGCAGTGGCGCGATGAACTCTTGGACGTTGACGATCTCGATACGGGCGAATGCATTGCGCATGCCGAACGCGGCCTCTTTCGTTTTTTCGGCATGCTTACGTCATCGGTCTACGGCGTAGGCGTGCGCACGGACGGACGCGTCTTTGTGAGCCTTCGAAGCCGCACCAAACAGGTTGATCCGGGATTGTGGGACGCTCTGGCCGCAGGCATGATCTCTGCAGGCGAATCGCCCCTGACGGCACTGCCGCGTGAAATCGCCGAGGAAGCAGGGCTTCATTCGGGATACACGATTGAACCGGCTTGGCGGCGTCTTTGCGTGCGGCGTACGGTGCCCGAAGGCTGGATGGCAGAAGATGCCTACGCTTGCCGCGTGATTGTTTCCGATGAGGTTGAACCCGCAAACGCAGACGGCGAAGTTGAGGAAATCCGCTGCCTTCACAAAGACGAATTATTTGCGATGATTGAGTCGGGGCAATGCCCCGTCGATACCGCTCTTGTTTTTTTGACCCTGTTGTTTGAGGAAATTCCGTCGTGAAAATCGCTACCTGGAACGTCAACAGCATCAAAGTACGCCTTGAGCATCTGATCAAATGGCTCGAGCTGCGAAGCATCGACGCCGTCGTCATTCAGGAAACCAAGACCGTCGATGAACTCTTCCCTCTGGCTCAACTGCAGGCTGCCGGGTACGACGCCGTGTTTCTGGGCCAGAAAACCTACAATGGCGTAGCGTTGGTCACACGCAAGAGCACCGTTAAAACAGTCGAGAATGTTGTCTACAACATACCCGGCTATCCGGACGAACAAAAACGCATGATCGCCGCCGATATCGAGCATGTATCCGGCGTAAAGCTGCGCTTTGCCGGCGTCTACGTTCCCAACGGCACGGAACTTGGCGGCCCCCGCTACCTCTACAAGCTCGACTGGATGAGCGCTCTTTCGCTTTGGGTGCAGGAATGCATTCAAACAAATGTTCCGTTGGTGCTCGCCGGCGACTTTAATGTCGCTCCGACCGATGCCGACGTTTGGAATCCGGAAGAATGGAAGGGCAATCTTTTGGTGTCCGAACCCGAGCGGGACGCCTTTCAGCGGCTTTTGAAAGCCGGTTTGGTCGACACCTGGTCCTTGGGACTGCACGCTCCCGACACCTATAGCTGGTGGGACTATCGACAGGCCGGGTTTGAGAAGAACCACGGGCTGCGCATCGATCACATTCTGGCCTCATCTACGGTTGCTGACCGCATCACGGATGTGCTTGTCGACATCGAGCCCCGCGGCTGGGACAAACCCAGCGATCATGCCCCTGTCGTTGCGGAGATCCTCTAATCATGCTTAATCGCTCGTACACATTTATCCTGACCGGTGCACTCTTCGCCGCCGCACTTTCCGGCTGCGGCACCACCCCGGCCGCTGTCTCATCAGCCGACGCGCAGAAAGCCATTGTTGCCATCGAACGGCAGCACGAAGCTGCCGTCGGCGTCTCGCTTCGAGACGAAAGCGGCAAAGTGCTTTTGGAGTGGCGCAGCCGCGAGCGTTTTCCGATGGCCAGCACCGTCAAGGCGCTGCTGTGCGCCCGCGTCTACGAAGCGGGGCTGCAGAACAAATCGGCAGAAATCGGCTCGGTGGCCGTCGTCAGTCACTCCCCGGTCTACGGCAAGGCCGATCCGAAAACAGTCGTGACGCTCGGCGAAGCCTGCCACGCCGCTTTGACGCAAAGCGACAACCGCGCGACAAACTTCATCTTCAGTCTGACAGGAGGCCCGAAAGCCCTTACGGCATGGCTGCGCAGCAAGGGCGACACGACGACTCGAAGCGACCGCATCGAAACCGACCTGAACTTATCGGGCCCCGGCGAGTATCGGGACACGACAACACCGAGCAATGCCTCTCTGAACTGGCAGCGGCTTGATAAGGAACTGCCCGCTGCAGCCCGCACACAGTGGCTTTCGGAGCTTGCCGCCAACCGCATGGCCGATCAGCTGTTTCGCCGAACCTTGCCCGAAGGCTGGACCATCCACGACCGCTCGGGCTCCGGGTCAGACGCCTATGGAACCAGCCGTGCCGTCCACGCCATTCTGGTCACCGACCAAGGCAAGCGTTACTACGCCGCACTTCACCTGAAAGCGAAGGCCGACGCCACTCCGGCTCAGCGCGACGCCATCCTGCAGCAGGTTATCGATATCGTCTACGATCGGTTGATTCAAGCGCGCATTAATTAGTCAATTAGTAATTGACTAATTTGCCAATTTAGTCAATCTGAAATAGACTAATCTTTCAATTGACTAAATCGAACAAGGAACGATGGAATGCGGTTCTACGGACGAACAGAGGAAATCCGAGCGCTGAGGCATTTCCTGGACACAACGAAAAGCACAGGCACCGCGCAGCTTGTGAACGTCATGGGACGCCGTCGGGTCGGCAAAACCACTTTAATTGCAAAGTCCTTCGAGAACATCGACGTCCCTGTGTTTTCTTTTACTGTTCAAGAGCGCGCTGAAGAGGCAACGACCAAAGCATGGCTGGATGAGCTGTGCCGCGTCTATCACCCGGAATTTGTGCCGGAAGTGCATGACCTTCCTTCGGTTATTTCTTTTGCGATGACGCTCGCTCAACAAAGGCCCTGCGTCTTCGTCATTGACGAGTGTCAGGACATCGAACGCATCAGTCCTGGGTTCTGGAGTCGCCTGCAGGCGATCTGGGACAAAAAGAAAAGCACTTCCCGCATGCTGTTGGTGATGAGCGGCTCCATCATCTCGGCAATGGAAGAAATTTTCGGCGACGCGAGCAAACCGATGTACGGCCGTGCCTCCTGCCGTATCGAAGTAATGCCTTTTGCGCCGTCCGTCATGCATGAAATCATGCTTGACGAAGAGCCGGGCCATCAACCTCTGGACTTATTGACAATCTTTGCAATGACCGGAGGCGTTGCCGCCTACTTGGAACTGCTTGCCGCTCAGAAAGCACTCACGGCAAAAAGAGCCGTTCGATTCTTGTTTTCCATCGAAGGCGGCTGGCTGAGAGCCGAAGGCAATGTCTATCTGGCCAACGAATTTCAGCGAAAAACGTCGACGTACAAGGAAATTCTGCACGCTATAGCCGACGGCCGCACCAAATGGTCGGAAATTCAGGATCGCATCGAAGAAAAAATTCCGACCTACCTCGATCGACTGGAAACCTTCCGACTGATCGAACGTCACTTTCCTATTTTGGAAAAGGCAGCCCCTCGTAGATCCCGCTACCGAATCGCCGATCCGTACCTTCGCTTCTGGTTCACGTTCGTTGATCCGATTCGCATGACGGACCTTGCGTCCTTCCACCGCTGGGACGAACTCGTGCGGCTCTGCGAAGCGAATCTGCCTCAGTTTCTGAGCAGGACTTTGGAGCAATGGCACCGCGCCGTGTATCTGGAAAGCGGCCGTTGGTCTCCGGTCGGAGCATGGTGGGACGCTAAAGGCATCAATGAACTCGACCTCGTGGCAATCAACGACGAGGATCACCGAATCGTTTTCGGAGAAGCCAAGCTAAACGCCGACAAGTACGACGAAATAAAGCTGCGCCTCAAGGCTGCTGCCTTTCTGGAAAAGCATCGCAAGTTTGCCGAGTACTCACAGTCCTACGTCGGACTTTTCCCGGAAAACATGCACGAACCGCTGTGAGGCCTCGTCGCCTCAGCCTACCGTTCGTCGATCCAGCACTGAAGGATCGCTTCGAGAATCGGCTCGTTGCTCTTTTCAGGATCGTCGGAAAAATCCGGCAACGCCAGAACGCGCTCGCGCAGCTCGCTCAAGCGAAGCGTCGTGGGATCCAGATCGGGTTCGTTGTCGTAGAGCTCTTCGGCAATGCGCTGTGCGTCGGTCCACTTGAGAGTCATGACGCTTAGTCCTCGTGCACAAGATTGCGATTGTTTTTCGGAATCTCGATCGTGATGTCCTCTTCGCCCATAACGGTCTGGCAGGAAAGACGCGAAAGCGGCGTGCTGCCGAAAGCGTTGTCGAGCTGGTCGTACTCGTCGTCATCGGGTTCGTTCAAAGAGTCGAATCCCTTCCTGACGATGATGTGGCAAGTTGCGCAAGCGCAGTTGTATTCGCATGCATGCGGAATCTTGATGCCGGCGGCATTGAGCGCCTGAGCAAGCTTGGCGCCCGTCTTCACTTCAATCTGAGCGCCTTCGGGGCAAAGGGTTTCGTTGGGCAAAACGGTAACTATCGGCATTTCTTCTTTTCCGGTTGGTTTGTTTCAGGCGCCGAGCACGTCTTCGACGGACTTGCCTTCGAGAGCTTGACGAATCGAGCGATCCATACGGCGCGCGGCAAATTCTTCCGTAGCCTTAGCAACATTGTCGATTGCCGCCTTGATCGCATCGGAGTCCGTGCCCTCGCGCACGGCGTTGAGGTGATTGAGCGCCTCGTCGACAACTTTTCGCTCTTCGTCGCTTAGGAGATCCGCATCGGCCTCCAAAGCCGAATGGGTCGACTCGATGATGCGCATCGCTTCGACCTTTTGTTCTCGCAGCTCACGCTCGTGCATATCCTCTTCGGCCGCACTGTTTCCTTCCTGAAGCATGCGAATGACATCTTCATCGGAAAGACCGTAGCTAGGCTTCACCATAATCGAGCTTTCAACGCCCGAAGTCATTTCGCGAGCCGAGACGGACAAAAGCCCGTCGGCATCGATCTGGAAGGTCACGCGAATACGGGCAGCACCCGCGGCCATCGGCGGGATGCCGCGAAGCTCAAATCGCGCAAGCGAGCGGCACTTGTCGACCACTTCGCGCTCACCCTGCACGACGTGAATGGCCATGGCGGTCTGCCCGTCCTTGAAAGTCGTGAAGTCCTGGGCCATTGCTGTGGGAATGGCGGTGTTGCGCGGAATCACCTTTTCAACGAGTCCGCCCATAGTTTCAAGCCCGAGCGACAGCGGCGTCACGTCCAAAAGCAGCCAGTCGTCGCCATCGGCCGTGTTGCCGGCGAGCTTATTGGCCTGCATCGAGGCTCCGATTGCAACCACCTTGTCCGGATCGATGTCGCAGAAGGGTTCGCGGCCGAAAAAGTCGCGCACGGCTTGGCGCACGCAGGGCATGCGGGTTGAACCGCCCACCAGAACCACACCCTTGACTTCGTCGGCGGCAAGCTGTGCGTCCGAAAGCACGTTTTTGACGGCGTCAATCGTCTTTTGCACAAGGTGCGCCGTCATAGCGTCGAACTCTTTGCGCGTGAGCACTTCGTCAAGCACGCGGCCGTCGGAGAGCTCCGCATGCACGCGCGTTTGGTCGGCATCGGTAAGCGCTTCGCGAGCGGCCTTGACGGTCATCGTAAGGCGCTTCTTGTCGGAGGCGGTGAGAATATCGGCATGCACACCCGCTCCCAACTTTTCAATGGCCCAACACACGAGACGATGATCGAAATCGTCCCCGCCCAAGGCCGAATTTCCGCCCGTCGCGAGCACCTCGAAAACGCCCTTGGTGAGATTGAGCAAAGAAACGTCGAACGTGCCGCCGCCCAGATCGTAGACAAGGTACTTGCCTTCGGCGGCGTTGTCGAGCCCGTAGGCCAGCGCCGCTGCCGTCGGTTCATTTAAAAGACGCAGCACGGTAAGTCCCGCAATCTTGGCGGCATCCTTGGTTGCCTGACGCTGCGCATCGTCGAAATAAGCGGGCACCGTGATGACGGCACCGACGAGTTCGGCGCCGACGCGTTCCTGTGCGCGCTCGCGCAGCACCTTGAGAATTTCGGCCGACACCTCCACCGGGCTCTTCACGCCCTGGCGCGTCTGGATGCGCACCATACCCGGCGCATCTTCAAAACGGTACGGAACGATGACGCTTCCGGCAACATCCTTCATGCCGCGTCCCATCAAACGCTTTACCGAACTGATAGTGTTGAGCGGGTCTTCGGCCTGCCTGGGTACGGCATCCCAACCGACGCACACGCCGCCCTCGGGAAGGTAACGCACGACGGACGGCAGCAGATAACGCCCCTCATTGTCAGGCAGCACCTCGGGCGCGCCGTTTAAAACAAGAGCCACCAACGAATTGGTGGTTCCCAAATCGATGCCTGCGGCAAAGCGCTCTTCATGCGGCGCCGTCGACATGCCCGGCTCGGCGATCTGCAGTAATCCCAGCATTTTGCGTGATTTTGTATTCGGTTAAAGCGCTGCGGGAGCGTCCGTTCCCGAGCAATGAATTTCTTTAAGAAGCTTTTCGACAAACATCAGGCGCCGCACTTGGCCGCGGGCGCTCTCATAGTCCTTGTCGACATCAAGTGAACGAGAAAGATCGGCCAAAAGCGACTCGCGAACACGACCGACCTCAGTCGAAAGTGCGTCCACGGCCGCCTTATTGCCCTGTGCGTCTTCAAGCGCTTCCCTCCACATCATCTGCTGCATCAGAAAATCTGCGGGCATCTTCGTATCGGTTTCGCGGCCGACATCGATGCCCGCGGCCTGCAGCAGAAGTGAGGCGCGCGCAACAGGATCGAGAAGTGCGTCGCGCGCTTCGTTGATGCGTCCCGCCCACTGTTCGGCAACGCGCCGTTCGGCGGCAGGGCGCCCGGCAAACTTATCCGGATGCACAAGCGCAATCGCCCGCCGCCAAGCTTCTTCAACTTTGTCTTCGGGCAAAGCGAATACGGCGGGCAGCGAAAGCAGCGTAAAAGCGTTCTGAGACATCGGCGCGCCTTAGACGTGGAAGGACTTGCCGCAGCCGCAGCGTTCCTTTTCCTGCGGGTTGTTGTATTTGAAGCCTTCCTGCAGGCCTTCGCGCACGTAATCAAGTTCCGTGCCGTCGATGTAAGGCAGGCTCTTGGCGTCTACGATCACCTTGACGCCGTGGCTTTCCCAGACCTGATCGTCGTCGTTGACGACATCGGCGAACTCAAGCTTGTAAGCCATGCCCGAGCAGCCGCTCGTCTTGACGCCCAGACGCAGGCCGATGCCCTTGCCGCGCTTGGTCAAAAAAGCGGAAACGTGGCGGGCAGCCGCCTCCGTAAGAGTGACTGACATAGTTCTGTATCCTCGTTGTGAGCGGTTACTTGGCGTGCTTGGCCTTGTAGTCGTCGATGGCGGCCTTCACGGCGTCTTCGGCAAGAATCGAGCAGTGAATCTTCACCGGCGGCAGCGCGAGTTCCTCTGCAATTTCGGCGTTGGAAATTTTGGCCGCTTCTTCGAGCGTCTTGCCCTTCACCCACTCGGAAACGAGCGAACTCGAGGCAATCGCCGAGCCGCAGCCGTAGGTCTTGAACTTGGCGTCTTCAATGACACCCGCGTCGTTGACCTTGATCTGCAGGCGCATCACGTCGCCGCAGGCGGGAGCCCCCACCATGCCGGTGCCGACCGACTCGTCGTTTTTATCGAGCGTGCCGACGTTGCGGGGATGCTCGTAGTGATCCATCAATTTTTCGCTGTAGGGCATTGTTTGCGTCCTTCGTAAGCAAATTCAAATTCGGTTCGTACTCAGTGCGCAGACCACTTGACGTCCGCCAGATCGATGCCTTCCTTGTGCATTTCCCAAAGCGGCGACATTTCGCGCAGTTTGGCAACCTTTTCGGTCAGAAGCTTCACCGTAAAGTCGATGTCCTCTTCGGTCGTAAAGCGTCCGAGCGTAAAGCGAATCGAGCTGTGCGCCAGTTCGTCGTTGCGGCCGATGGCGCGCAGCACATAGCTCGGCTCAAGCGAAGCCGACGTGCAGGCCGAGCCCGAACTCACCGCAATATCCTTCAAAGCCATCATGAGGCTTTCGCCTTCGATGTAGGCAAAAGAGATGTTGAGGTTGGTCGGAACGCGGTGCTCCAGGTCGCCGTTCACATACACATCGGGAATGTTCTTGAGGATGCCGTCGAGCAGACGCTTGGAGAGCTTTTCGGCGTGTTCGCGATCCTTATCTGCCTCCACGAGCGCCAAACGATAGGCTTCGCCCATGCCGACGATCTGGTGCGTGGCGAGCGTACCCGAGCGCATGCCGCGTTCGTGTCCGCCGCCGTGAATCTGCGGCTCGATGCGCACGCGCGGCTTGCGGCGCACGTAGAGCGCACCGATCCCCTTGGGGCCGTAAACCTTATGCGAGGAAAGGCTCATCAAGTCGATCTTGAGCTTTTGCGTATCGATCATGAGCTTGCCCGGCGCCTGCGTAGCATCGCAATGGTAGAGCACGCCGTGTTCGCGGCAGATGTTGCCGATGGCTTCCAGATCCTGCACAACGCCGATCTCGTTGTTGACGGCCATGATCGAAACGAGCGTCGTATCTGGACGAATCGCGGCCTTGAGCGCTTCCAGGTCAATGAGGCCGTTTTCCTGAACATCGAGATACGTCACTTCGAAGCCTTCGGTTTCAAGGTGGCGCATGCTGTCCAAAACGGCCTTGTGTTCGGTCTTGACGGTGATGAGATGCTTGCCCTTGTCGCGATAAAAGTGCGCGGCGCCCTTGATGGCGAGATTGTCGGATTCGGTGGCGCCCGACGTAAAGACAATTTCGCGGGGATCGGCGTTGATATAGGCGGCAATGTGTCCGCGCGCCTCCTCAACAGCCTTTTCGGCTTCCCAACCGTAAGCGTGCGAGCGGCTGGCCGGATTGCCGAACTTTTCGCACAGATAGGGAATCATCTTTTCGGCAACGCGGGGATCCACAGGCGTCGTCGCCGAGTAGTCAAGATAAACAACGTGATTCTGCATTTTTTTTGCTTCTCTTTCCTGTTGCTGCGTCCGCCTACGAAAGACCGACGCTCTTTTTAATTCTTTTCGTTACCCCTCAGCTTTTGGGCTCGGTGATGTGCACGATGATGGGTTGCTCGCGCACCTTCTGCCGCTCGGCTTGGTCCTTGAGGCTCCGGTCTCGGATGGACTGCAGCGTCTGCGCATTCAGAAATTCGGCCATCTTGGCGTTGAGATCCGACCAGAGACCATGAGCCAAGCACTGCGCACCGCCGCGGCAAGCCGCACCGCCCTGACACTGAGAGGCATCCATGGCGCCCTCGACAGCTTCGACAATTTCGCCTGCGCTGATTTCGGAAGCGTCGCGCCCGAGCTGATAGCCGCCGCCGGGGCCGCGCACGCTTTTGACAAGTTTGGCGCGGCGCAGGCGACCGAAAATCTGCTCGAGATACGGCAACGACATCTTCTGGCGCTTGGCAATATCGGCCAAGCGCACGGGACCGTTTTCGCCGTAAAGCGACAGGTCGATCATGCTGGTCACCGCAAAGCGGCCTCGGGTCGTCAGTTTCACAATCTTTCTTCAGATACTGTTCGGAGGTTCGCCGATTAGGCTCAAAGCGCCGAACTTCGGTGCTTTTCCTCCAATAACCTAGTTTGCAGGTCAAGAATATTAATGAAAAATAGCCAACTTTTAAATATGGTTATTTGCGCCCATAATCCGCCGCCCTTTTCGTGCATATAGTCCTCGCGTTAAGAACCATTTTCAAGCAATAGGTGCGATCGGCCCGGCGCTTCGGTACAATGCGCAAAACTGCGCGGCCGGCACATGCCGGGATGCGGGGTTTTTGCGCGCCTTGCGCAACCCTCGTCATAAGGAATAGGTTCGCCATGGAATTTGATTTGTCGCTGGTCTCCGGTTCTCTGCCTCTGCTGCTGCAGGGCGCTCTGGTGACCCTTGAAATTACGGCAATGGCCGTCGGTCTGGGCTTGGTTTTCGGTCTGATCGCCGCCCTTGCGCAGCTCTCCAAATTTGCTCCGCTGCGTCTTCTTGCGAAGATCTACGTCGACTTCATCCGAGGCACCCCGCTGCTCGTGCAGATCTTTATCATCTACTTTGCTCTGCCGGCAATCATCGGGCAGCGCATCGATCCGTTCGTAGCCGCCGTTGCCGCCTGCTCGATCAACTCGGGCGCCTATGTGGCCGAAATCTTCCGTGCAGGCATCCAGTCGATCGAACTCGGTCAAATGCGCGCAGGCCTCTCCTTGGGCATGACTTGGGGCCAGACGATGCGCTACATCATCCTTCCGCAGGCCTTCAAGCGCATCATTCCGC
>USBS01000066.1 GCA_900552915.1 uncultured Sutterella sp.
TGTAACCATCGAAGCTAAAATAATTATACTTTTCAAGTATATGCAATTTTTCTTTTGTATAAAATTTTCTCCCCAAATAACTTATACCGTAATCTAAACACCCACCCAATTCACAATCCCCTATATCCTCACTAAATAATGAGGATATATCATCCAAAACGACAGTATCAACATCTAGATATAAAACTTTCTCAACCCCGGGTAAAAGCAAAGGAAGAAGAATTCTCCAATAGGCAGCAGTCGTAATGTATCTCGAAACATATACCCCACTTAAAAGATGCTCACATTCGCGCACATCTATCATTTTTAGACTAAAGTTTTGAGCAGATTTAATCTCTGATCGAAGCATTCCCTCGCTCAAACAATCCACTCCATCATGCACCACATAAATTACATATTCAAACTCTCTAGAAGAGCAGTTCACAATCGATTTTAATACCACGCCAAGGTATGGAAAATAATTTACATCAGCGCAAAATGCAACGTGTATTTTCTTCATATTTCGCTTTTAAAATTACATTTTTTATTTATTTAACATTCAACAATACTCACCGCAAGTCCTCCGCGACTTGTTTCTCGATACTTGGACTGCATGTCTCTGCCAGTTTCAAACATGGTCTGCATCACGGCATCGAGACTCACGAAATGACTACCGTCACCCGCTAAGGCCAATCGAGCCGCATTAACGGCCTTGACAGCTGCCACAGCATTGCGTTCAATACAGGGAATTTGAACTTGTCCGGCAACAGGGTCACACGTTAGACCAAGGCAATGTTCCATCCCGATTTCAGCAGCGTTCTCCACTTGGCGAGGATTTGCTCCGAGGACAGCGGCAAGTGCACCGGCAGCCATTGAGCAAGCAACCCCAACCTCTCCCTGACAGCCGACCTCGGCACCGGAAATAGAGGCATTGCTCTTGTAAAGAAGACCGATGGCACCTGCAGTAAGGAGAAATTCACGAACTCCTTCTTCACTGGCACCTTGAATAAAAGTGCGGTAGTAACGCAATACGGCAGGAATAACACCTGCAGCACCATTGGTCGGGCTTGTCACGACGCGTCCGCCGCAAGCATTCTCCTCACCCACAGCAAAGGCCCAAGCGTTGATCCAATCCAACACACTTAGAGGATCTGCAGCAAAATTGGCTAACGACAACCGTTTTGTTAATTGCTTCGCTCTACGCCGGACTTCAAAAGGCCCCGGCATCACGCCTTCCGCTTCCAAGCCCCGATTGATGCAGTCGTTCATAGCATCCCAGACAGCATCGAGTTTTTGATCAATCTCCTCATCAGAGAATTGAACGCGCTCGTTGGCGCGAGCAATCTGAGCAAACGACAAGCCGTTATCCAAAGCAATCTTTAAAAGCTCGGTGCCATTACGGTAGACATAGGGCAACGGCTGCGTCTTACTTTTGGTGACAGCGGTGGGTTCATTGGGAACATCGGGATCGTGTTCGCTTCCGGCCACAATGAAGCCGCCGCCGACCGAATAGTAACGGCGGCACAGCAGGCAACTTCCCTGTGCATCCAGAGCCGTCAGGTCCATTGCGTTGGTATGAAACGAACAAACCTTGTCGGCCGAAAAAATCATGTCCCGATCGGAATCAAAGACAATGTCTTTCTTGGAAGCCAAGGAGAGTTTGTGTTCCTCCTCCACCACCTGAGGAATCTCAATCGATTCCTTACCCGTGACAGTCGCTGGCGCCTTGCCGGCCAACCCGAGAAGCACGGCCTTATCCGTCGCGTGACCTCGCCCGGTTGCACCGAGACTTCCCATCAGCTCGCAGACAACTCGTTGAGTTTGATTAAGTAAAGACCTCTTTTCGAGCTCCTGCACGAAAAGAAGCGCGGCCCGCATGGTATGGCTTGAGCTCGGGCCGACGCCGAACTTAAACATTTCAAAGACGCTGGCAGCCATAGTTTCAGATCTGTTTGTCAATCACCAAGGCGGCTTCACACTTTGTGCGCGGATCGGTCTTCACGTCCACGGCAACGCGATCACCGATATTGACTTGCCACGGCAAACGAACCAAGGCCACCGTGAAGGGGCCTTCTGGCACACGTGCGATGGATGTGCAGGGGTACTGCGTTTCGCCCACGATCACGGCAGGCACTTCAACGAGAAGCGCCGGATCGAAAGCAACATCGAAGGCAATGAGGTGCATGCGCTCGTAACTGCCCGCCTTAAAACGAGCCTCGGTGAGTGCACGTCCGATAAAGATGCGATCGGGATCGTCGAAATTCAGAGCATCTTCAAGTCCGGTTTCCAAAGGACTCGAACCTTCGTCCAACTCAAGGCCCGCAGCCGGCTCGCGTGCAAAGATGCGCAACGCATCCCAACCTGTCTGTTCGCCCTTCTTTGCGCCTGCCTTGAGGAGGTTCTCGGACATCGCTTTGATGTTGGCTTCAGGACCGACAGCCAGACACATCCACCCCATGTTGATAAAGCGCATGCCCAAACTTTCCACCATATGGCCTGGCTCGAGATTGATACCTTCGACCGGCAGCTTGCCCACAAAGTAAAAGCCGGACAGCGCCTCCACTCCGACGTCGGCTTCAAAGGCAACGCTCACCTGGCGGATCCAGGCCTGCAGCGCATCGGTTTCCTCGCCCGCCAAAATGATTTCATAGACATCCTGAGCCGTTCTAGCCACCCACGGCGTCCCAAGAACACCGCCCGTTGCGTTCATCGCTACAGAGCGTTCGACGCCGCCCACAGGAAGCTTCGTTACGTCGCTCGTCAGCAACCGAGCCATAAACTTGTCTGCCCCCTGCACCTTCAGAAGCGTCACGGGGGTTTCATTGAAGATCACGAGATCCAAAGCCATTTTCTTCTTTCGTAGTGTTGTTTATTTTTGAAATCAGCCTTCGCGCACGCAATCGAGCATGTACTTGATTGTGCCGTCGGGCTGCTTTACCTTCACCAGACCATGCACATCGCTTTCAAAGCCAGGGAACCGGCGCGTGAAGTCACGAGCAAAGCGCAGATATTCGACAATCTTGGAATTGACGCGTTCGCCCGGCACCAACAACGGAATTCCCGGCGGATAAGGCGTCAGCAGCACGGCCGAAATTCGGCCTTCGAGAGAGTCGATCGGCAGACGATCAATTTCGCCGTGCGCGAATTTTGCATAAGCATCCGTCGGGCGCATGGCGGGAATCATTTCGGACGTGTACATCTGCGTTGTCAGACGAGCCACATCGTAGTCGCGATAGACCTCGTGCACGCTCTGACACAGATCTCGCAAGCCCATGCCTTCGTAGTGCGGGAATTCGGAGAGGAATCGCGGCATGACGCGGTAAAGGGGCGAATTGGCATCGTAGGCGTCTTTAAACTGCTGCAGTTCGGTAACCATCGTGTTCCAACGACCGCGCGTGATGCCGATCGTAAACATGATGAAGAACGAATAAAGGCCCGTCTTCTCAACGATGATGCCATGTTCGGCCAGATACTTCGTCACTACAGCAGCGGGAATGCCTGTGTCAGCGAAGTCGCCTTCAACAGACAAGCCCGGCGTCACGATCGTGCCCTTGATCGGGTCGAGCATATTGAAGCCTTCGGCAACGGGCCCGAACCCATGCCAGCTTTCGTTGGCTTTGAGCATCCAGTCCTTTTGCGTACCGTAGCCTTCGGACGGAAGCTTTTCCGGCCCCCAGACGGTAAACCACCAGTCGTCATAGTTCTTGCCGACCTCGCGCATTGCGCGGCGGAAATAAACTGCCTCGGCAATGGACTCTTCCACAAGCGCCTGTCCGGCTCGGCCTTCCATCATGGCAGCGGCGACGTCACAACTTGCGATGATCGCGTACTGCGGCGACGTAGACGTATGCATCATGAAAGCTTCGTTGAAGCTTGAGCGATCCAATTTTTCTGTTTCTGAGTCCTGAATGCAGATTTGACTTGCCTGGGAAATACCCGCAAGGAGTTTGTGCGTCGAGTGAGTCGCAAAAACCATGCTCTTCTTGGTGCGAGGCTTGTTGCGGTCAATCGCATGCATATCGTTGTAGAAGGGCGAAAAAGCCGCATGCGGCAACCACGCTTCGTCAAAATGCAAAATATCGACCTTGCCGTCAAGCTTCGCCTTGATCACTTCGTCGTTGTACACGATGCCGTCGTACGTCGACTGCGTAATCGTCATGATGCGCGGCTTGGCATTCTTGTTCTTAATAAGCGGGTTCTTTTCGATTTTCTTTTGGATCGTGCCCCAATCAAATTCGGAAACGGGAATCGGTCCGATGATGCCGTAATGATTGCGCGTAGGCATCAGGAAGACAGGAATGGCGCCCGTCAGCGTAATGGCATGAAGAATCGACTTGTGGCAGTTGCGGTCGACAATCACAATGTCGCCAGGGGCGACCGTGTAGTTCCACACAATCTTATTGGAAGTGGACGTACCGTTCGTCACAAAGAAAAGGTTGTCGCAACCGAAAATGCGCGCTGCATTTTGTTCGGACTTAGCCACGGGGCCGGTGTGATCCAGCAATTGCCCAAGTTCTTCCACCGCATTGCAAACGTCGGCTCGCAGCATGTTCTCGCCGAAGAACTGATGGAACATCTGCCCTACAGGGCTCTTCAGAAAAGCCACACCGCCCGAGTGTCCGGGGCAATGCCAGGAGTAGGAACTGTCGGCCGCGTAGTGCGTCAACGCACGGAAGAACGGCGGCGGGAGGCTCTCCAAATACTGACGCGCCTCACGCACGATGTAGCGCGCCACGAATTCGGGCGTGTCTTCAAACATGTGAATGAAGCCGTGCAATTCGCGCGACACATCGTTGGGAATAGACGGGGCCGTCTTTGTCTCGCCGTAAAGGAAAATCGGAACATCAGGGTTTGAGCTTCGAACCTGGTGCACAAAAGCGCGCAGCTCCGCAATGGCTTCGTTTTCTTCACCGGTGTCGGAAAAGTCGTCGTCATCCAGACTCACGATGAAGGCCGACGTACGGCTTGCCTGACGGGCCAGACTCGAGAGATCCGAGAATGTTGTGACGGCACTAACCTCTACCCCCTGCGCCTCGATGGCCTGTGCAAGATCTCGAATGCCGAGACCCGAAACGTTTTCCGAATGGTAGTCCTCGTCAATGATGACGATCGGGAAATGGTATTTCATATCTGGAAAGCTGAAGACGCAAATAGAGAGGCAACCGACAAACCGATTTTGCAGGAAGCTCCGAATTCATCAAAAATGGGCGCCAAATGCGAAAAAACGAGCCATTTCGCAGGCAATGCAAAGTATATCGGCATCCAAGCAAAGCTTGGGTATTCCATCGCCGCCAAGCGGCATAAAACGTCACTGTCACAGTCAGTACTTGAGTTAAAATTCGCTCTCCCCCTTAGAAGGATGCCGACCATGCCCACAACTGCGGTTCAAAAGCCTTTTTCTCACGCCGGACGTCTGTTCATGATTACCGCTCCCTCAGGAGCCGGAAAAAGCTCGCTTGTCAAGGCACTTCTTGAACACGATCCCGAAATCGAGCTCTCAATTTCGCATACCACGCGTGATCCGCGTCCGGGCGAAGTCAACGGCCGCGAATACCACTTCATTTCGGTCAACGAATTTGAAGAACGTAAGGCGCGTGGCGAGTTCCTGGAGTCGGCTTTGGTTCACGGCAACTACTACGGCACTAGCCGCGTCTGGATCGAACAACGCATGGCCGCGGGCAAGGATGTTCTTCTTGAAATCGACTGGCAGGGTGCTCGTCAGGTACGCTCTCAATTTGAAGGTACCGTGGGCATTTTCATCCTGCCGCCTTCGATTGATGCGCTCGAGGCACGTTTACACAAACGCGGGACCGATAGCGAAGCAACGATCACGCGTCGTTTGATGGGGGCCGGAGCCGAAATAGCGCATGCTCCCGAATTTGAGTTCGTTATAATTAACGATAGCTTTGACGTTGCTTTGTCGCAACTGATTTCCGTCGTGACGGCTTCCCGCTTGAATTTCAAGAATCAGGCGGCGCGCCATCGTGAGCAATTCATCTCGCTTGGCGTCCCCGTGTAGTCACGCCCCAACTGCAACGATTTTCTATTCCGATAAAAAGAGAAAATGGCTCGTATTACTGTTGAAGATTGTCTGAAAAAGATTCCGAACCGCTTTGAGATGGTGCTCTGTGCGGCTTACCGTGCTCGTCAGCTCAATGACGGGCATGCGCCTCGCGTTGACGCCAAGGATAAGAACACCGTGATCGCCCTGCGCGAAATTGCTCAGGGCAGTGTCTCGCGTGAAATGCTCGAACGCGTTTCCTAGTTTTTGATCAGACCGATGTCGGGGTCACCCGACATCGCATGAGTAAATAAGCGCTGCCTATCACTCACAACAACATGGGCGGCGCTTTTTGTTTTCATTAAACCACCGGAAAGGTCATATGCTGTTTACCGCCCCTCAAACAGCCCCGGCAGCTCCGCTCCCCGGCATGATACGTCCGCCGCATCCGCATGCGGGCCAATCCAACGAAGACGACTACGACGCTGCGTATCTGGATGCGCGTGCGAGCGACCTTGTCGGACAGGAAGCCAACCTTCCTCTTTTCTCTCCGGTGGAAAAAGTCACCAAAGTGGTGACTTCGTCTGAACTCCTAGCTCGCTGCAGTCAGTTTCTTTCCAAAGCCGACGTCGAGCGCATCCGTCAGGCATTTATGTACGCCGACGACGCACATTTGGGGCAATTCAGAAAGTCGGGCGAACCTTACATCACACATCCCTTGGCCGTAGCCAACATCCTCGCTGGATGGCGACTGGACGCAACAACGATTTGTGCTGGCCTCATGCACGATGTGTTGGAAGACACGGGGGTGGCCAAAATCGAAATGGCGGAGCGCTTCGGCGTTGAAGTCACTGAACTTGTGGACGGCGTGAGCAAACTCGACAAACTGCGGTTTTCATCCAACGAAATTGCGCAGGCCGAAAGCTTCCGCAAAATGCTGCTCGCCATGAGCCGCGACGTACGTGTGATTTTTGTGAAACTTGCCGACCGACTGCACAATCTGCGCACTCTCGGTGTGATGCGCCCAGACAAACGTCGACGCATCGCCAAGGAAACGCTTGAAATTTACGTTCCGATCGCCCACCGCCTAGGGCTCAACCACGTTTTCCGCGAATTGCAGGAACTTTCGTTTTTCAACCACTATCCTCTGCGTTACGAAATTCTTCGCGAAAATGTGATCCTAACGCGCGGTAACCGAAAAGCGGTTCTTGAGCGCATTCTCCGGGAAACGCGCGCCGCCTTACCTAAATGCGGCATCATTGCTCAAGTTCAAGGGCGCGACAAAACCATTTACGGCATTTACAACCGCATGCGCGACACGCATGCCTCTTTCTCTGATGTTCTGGACATCTACGGCTTTCGCGTAATCGTGCGCACACGTGAAGAGTGTTATCTCGCGCTGTGTGCTCTGCACCAGCTTTACAAACCTGTTCACAACCGTTTCAAAGACTTCATCGCGATTCCGAAAGCCAACGGCTACCGCAGTCTTCACACAACTGTTATCGGCCCCTACGGCACCCCCGTTGAATATCAGATTCGCACCGAAGAGATGCACCGCATTGACGAGATGGGCATTCTTTCGCACTGGATCTACAGTGACGGCATGGACACAAGCGGCATTCAGAATATGGTGAAGAGCTGGCTGCAAAGCCTGATGGAAATTCAGCGCACCAGTGCCGATAGCAGCGAATTCCTGGAAAACATCAAAATCGACCTCTTCCCGGATCGTGTCTATGTCTTCACGCCGAGAAGCAAGATCGTCAGCCTACCGCAAGGATCCTGCCCTGTTGATTTTGCCTACCAAATTCACACCGACGTCGGCAACAAAGCAATCGGTTGCCGTATCAACGGAGAAAATCAACCGCTGTCCACACCGCTTAAAAACGGCGATATGGTTGAAATCATCACAGCTCCCGACGCTGAGCCAGATCCTCAATGGATCAGCTTTGTGCGCAGCGGCAAAGCGAGAGCCGAAGTGCGTCAGTATTTGCGCACACGCAGTCCGGAAGAGTCGGAAGCATTGGGGCACAAGGTGCTCGAGAAAGCTGCAAAACAAGCCAAACTCGACCTCTGCTCTGTTCCGGAGCACATTTGGAACACCTTCCTTAAAGACGCTTCCGTTTCAGACAAAAAGCAGCTATACGTCGACATCGGTCTTGGCCATCTTGCTGCCGCCGGTGTCGTCGGCCAGATTACAAACCTTCTGACAGAAGAGAAAACTGAACATGAGTCCACCACGTCTTCCGTCGCAATTCGCGGCACGGAGGGCATGGCTGTTCAACTGGCAACATGCTGTCATCCGATCCCTGGCGACAGCATTTGGGGATTCATGCGCAAAGGACACGGCCTATCGGTTCACCGTGCCGACTGTGAACATGTCACGCGCGGCCGTCAAAATGCACCACAGCGTTGGATGGCACTGTCCTGGCAATCCGAGAACTCCGAAGAGGCTCGTTTCTCCGTTCCGTTGGACCTAGACGTCACTGATGATCGTGCAACGCTTGCTTCCATTGCCGCCGAATTGAGCTCAGCTGGTTCCTCTATCGTAGGCATGGATGTCGGAGCAAATCAAAACGGCAACGGCAAACTAAACCTCATGATCAAAGTGAAAAGTCGTCTGCACTTAATGCACATCATGCGTGCCTTAAAGCGCATTCCGAACGTTCTCAATGTCGCTCGGCGGTTGGATGGAGACAAACGGCTGTTGTTGCCATCTGAAGACTGAAAGTAAGTGATTGAGGGCTCCGTACGGAGCCCTCCTCACTTTCAGGTCAAATTTTTCCGTCGTGATTCTTCAGGTAGTAGTAGCGAACGTATTTCGCCATTGTGTAGAAGTAGTGATTCATCGAAAAAATGAATCCCAATTTACCGTCCAAAAAACCACGATTAAGAAAATACACCTTGATGAACGCCCAGAATGGCCGCAGAACGATGTCCCTTAGAAAACTACAATTTTTCCCTTCTTGTATGTACTTATCTGCAGCAAGCCTGCTGTATAAATCAATCTTTCGGTAGTAGGCGTCCCAGGATCGATAAGGGAAATGAATCAATCGGCCTTCTAGTTTCTCGGTTTCGAAAGGCGAAATCACTGCCTCGTGCACTTTCCCAACTGAAGACGCTCCTTCCCTAGGGAGAAGCCGCAATACCCAGTCCGGTCGCAGACAACCATGTGTCGCATTGCCTGATACAAAGTGGTTTTCTCTTTGAATCCAATAAGCTCGCTTCTTTCGTGGCTTTCGGAATAATTCCCTTATAGACTCGTTGAGCCTTGGACTTACTCTTTCATCCGCATCAAGCAGAAGAAGCCAGGGCTGTGAAGCTTGCAGAATACCGAATGTTTTTTGAGCACCCCAGTCACCGTTGAGCGATCGACGAAATACCTTCGCTCCCAAATCTTCAGCGATAGCGACAGTATCATCTGTACTTCCATCGTCAACAACAATAAGCTCGCGTACAAAGTCACAGCTTTTAAGACAATCACGCACGTTCAAAGCTTCGTTGCGTGTCAGTAAAACAACACTGATTGGTAATTTTCCGTCACCGCATTCCATAACCTCGGCTCCTACTTATCAGCCAACAGGTGCACTACCGATATTCAACCGAGACAATTTCCAACACCTCAACTCTCGCCGGATGGTCAATCGTTGCCGGCGTAGGAAGTTTCACGCTGTCGCCCTCTCGCTGCTTAAGAAATACACGCGCAATCGGACTGACCCAACTCACTTCTCCGTTCTCTGGATCAGCTTCATCAATCCCTACGATACGAATCGTGTGCTCTGTACCTGCTGTGAGATTTTCATAAGTGACTGTTGCTCCGAAGAAAACCTGATCCGTCGGAGGTCGAGTAGCAGGATCCACGACTTCGGCACTTTCGATTCTTTTATTCAGGAAACGAATACGGCGATCGATTTCGCGCAAGCGACGCTTGCCGTACTGGTAGTCACCATTTTCCGAACGATCACCATTGCTGGCTGCCCAACTTACAACGTTAACAATGTTGGGGCGCTCAACGTTCACAAGCTGCTCTCGTTCATCCAGTAAACGACGATAACACGCCGGTGTCATGTAATTTTTTGTGTTGGGAGGAAGACCTGGCAGTTTTACTTCTTCACCATCCTCATCCTCTAATACCATATCATCTGCCATCGCTTAATTACCTTCTTATTGACGATACTTCCCGCGGATTTGCAGGTAATGCTGCAGGAGGGGCTGTAGATACATTTACATCTGGTTATA
>USBS01000067.1 GCA_900552915.1 uncultured Sutterella sp.
CCATAGATTGAGTTTTATGGTGCGGAGTTTAGGCACAAAAAGCCGCCGGCCCTCCATTGAAAAAAAAAATGGAGGCTTGTGCGGCTTTTCGTTTGTCCCGCGCCGATCAGGCTTCTTTTTCGATCGTCTTGACGCCTTCGGATGTACCCAAAAGCAGCACATCGGCGCCGCGAGCGGCAAAAAGACCCACGGTTACAACGCCCGGCAGCGCATTGATTGCCTGCTCCATTGCCTTGGGGTTGTCGATCATGAAGCTGCGGCAGTCGAGAATGCGGCAGCCGTTGTCTGTCGTAAAGTCGCGTTCGACGGGGTCGGCTCCGAGTTTTTTCAGCGAACGCGCCACACTCGTCAAAGCCATCGGAATCACCTCGACGGGCAGCGGGAATTTGCCCAATGTCTTGACAAGCTTCGATTCGTCGGCAATGCAGACGAATTTTCTGGCGACCGACGCCACGATCTTTTCGCGGGTGAGCGCCCCGCCGCCGCCCTTGATCATTTCGAAGTCGCCGTTGATTTCGTCGGCGCCGTCGACGTAAACGCCGATTTCTTCGACTTCCGAGAGATCGATCACGTTGAAGCCGAGTTCGGTGAGCTTCTTGGTGGAGCGCACCGAACTCGAAACGCACGCACTCGGTCGAATGCCGCTTGCGGCAAGAGCGTCGATAAAGCAGTCGACCGTCGAGCCTGTTCCGACGCCGAGAACTTCACCGTCCTTGACATAGTTGAGCGCCGCCTTTCCGACAAGGCGCTTGAGTTCGTTCTGATCCATGAGCGTTGCTCCGTAGTTGTAACCTGCTTCGGGCTGCCGTCGGCACCCGTCTCTCGGCTCGGATAGTAGCAGGAATGCAAATTTCCGCGCTTGCGCGAATCGATAGAATTAGCGAATGCGCGTCGTGTCCATCGACTGCGCACAAGCGCTTCTTCTAAGAATTTCCCATCCGGTAGCCCGACACCGTCCATGCTTAAGAACAGCAAAGCCAAGGTCGACGACAAACTGCTCGAATTGATCGGCGCCGATGCATTGCCCGTCAATCGCTTCGGGCTGTACGTCACCATTTCGGCCATCGTCTTCATTTTGCTTTTGTGTGCGGCAAGCCTCTGGTTCATCGACGACGACGCCAAAAAACTCGAAATGTCGGCGCAAACCGCAGTCAACCAATCGATTGCACGACAATTCGAAGAAAGATCGCTCAACCTCGCTCACAGTCTGGACGCCCCCGCAAAAGACTTTTACCTCAATGAAGACTGCGACGTGTTTTCCGTGGTCTTTGCGCTTTATCCGACGCTTCGCGAAGTGGTGCTCGTTCAGTCCGACGCTTCGATCCGTGCGGCTTGCCGCGGGCATCTCTACTCCGAAATGACGCCGCGCACGACCGGCATGAGCATCTCCGAACAGAGCGCGACTCTTGAGGCCGTGTCCTTTGCTCTCATGAGCGAACACCCTGTTTTTTCCGAACCCTATCTGCGGCAGCATCGCCCGAGCACCTATGTCGATCTTGTGATTCCTCAGCCCAAGGGCGAAGTGGTGATTGCCTCCATTTCGCTCACCCGACTCATCCGCGACATCATCGACGAAAGCGTCGTGCTGGGGCAGTACCGCCTTGACCTGCTCATCAACGGTCAATCTTTTCCGCCCAACATGTACGCCCCGCTGCCGAGCGACGTCGTCTCGGTGGAAACGGCGCTCACACCCCTGCCCTACAACGTCTCGTTCGTTACCACCAATACCGCTTCGAAAAGCTTTCTGCTGAATTCGACTCCCGCCCGAACGATCCTCTTTCTGGCTGTCGGTTTGGTGCTGACGCTTTCTATTTTGCTGCGCTACCAAATCCGGCAGATCCATTCCGAAAAAGAACTGCGTGCACGAGTGGCCGTACAAAAAACCTTCAACGATTCGATCACCGACGGTCTTTTGGTGGTGGGACTGTCCTCTCGCGTTCTGTTTTCCAACACAGCCTTCGATCGGCTTTTCGGCTACGTTGATTGCAGCCCCGTCGGAATGCCCGCAAACGAAGCCATCGGCATTTCGGTCGAAATCGCCAAACCCGAACGATTCCATGCAGGAAAAGTCGTCGAGCTGGAATGTAAGGCGCGGCGACGGGACGGCTCCGAATTCGACTGCCAGGTGTCCGTGACGCCTTTGAAGCCCGTCGAAGGCAGCAGCCGATCGATGGGATGGCTCGTAAGCTTGCGCGACATCACCGAACAAACGCGTGCGCGTCTTGCGCTTGCAACCGAGCACGAACGCACCGTGCTGATGCTCGAATCGATGAATGCCGCGGTCAGCGTCGTTCATCTCGAGCACAACGCCAATGAGCTTTTGTACGCCAACGCGCTTTACTGCAAGAGTTGGGGGCAAACGGTTCAAGGTCACGTGCATGTTCGCGAGCTTTTCGATCAAGCCTCCGGCACCGGCCATTCGGCCGAAATCTACGATAAGAAAAACAGCCGCTGGCTTTCCGTCACGCGCAGCGTTTTGCCGTGGCCGGGCAAGGGACTCTCGGAAATGCTCGCCGTCACCGACATCACCGACCGCAAGGAAGTCGAAGCAATGATGCAGGTGCAGGCCAAGGCCGCAGAAAGCGCTTCGCACCTCATCACAATGGGCGAAATGGCAAGCTCTCTGGCCCACGAACTCAATCAACCGCTTGCCGCCGTACAGAACTATGCTTCGGCCACGCTCACGATGATGAAAAAGGGCCTTAGCGAAACACGCGTCGTCGAAGCGCTCAACAAGATCATCAATCAGACGCAGCGAGCGGCCTACATCATTCGCCGCATCCGCAGCTTTGCCAAAGCCAAGGGCGGCGAAGCCAACATCACTTCGGCATCCGTCGAAAAAATCGTTTCGGGCGCAATGGAGCTCGCGCTGCTGCAGGCCCAGCACTTCGGCATGAAAATCAACGTGCACATCGAAAAGCCCGAGCATGAAATCGTCTGCGACGTCGTGATGATCGAGCAGGTCCTTCTGAACCTTCTCAAAAACGCCATGGAAGCCAGTCAGACGACCGATTCCGATTCGGTCGACTTATCCGTCACTTGTACGGATAAGCACACGATTTTTGAAGTGGCCGACCGCGGCTGCGGGATGCCCGTGGAGTCCGATAAGGTTTTCACCCCGTTTTTCACAACCAAATCAAACGGAATGGGCATCGGACTCAACATCTGCCGCTCGGTCGTCGAAAGCCATCGGGGACGAATTCTCGTCTCCGCCAACCAAGGCGGCGGTACAATCATTCGCGTGCTTCTGCCGAATTCGAGCTTCCCGCCGACCACAGAGGAAGAACCGCAAAGCACCGATGCAAAAGCCCTGCACAGCAGCCAAGGCGATCGCATCGCTGATAGCATTCGTCCTTAAGGGACCTTGCCCGTCAACCCAGTCAAAGTAACCGGAATAGAAAAACAATATGGCCTATTCTCCGTATCCGCCCGAAGCCCTGCAGAGTCTGGGAACCGTATATGTCGTCGACGACGATGAGGCCGTGCGCGACTCCATTCGCTGGCTTTTGGAAGCAAGCGACTACCGTGTTGAACTCTACGACAGCGGCGAGAGCTTTATCGCGAAGTACGATCCGCGCGAAATTGCAGTCCTGCTGCTTGACGTACGCATGAGCGGCATGAGCGGTCTGGAAGTGCAGGAGCATCTGCTTGCCCGCCGCGCCGACATTCCGATCATCTTCATCACCGGCCACGGCGACGTGCCGATGGCCGTCAATGCGCTCAAGAAAGGCGCCGTCGACTTCATCGAAAAGCCGTTCGATCCGGCCGCCTTAAAGCAGCTCGTCGAGCGCATGCTCAAGGAAGCACACGGCCGCCGCCGCGCCACCGAACAGAAAAACCTCAACACGGCCCTGCTGCGCAAGCTCACCACACGCGAGCAGCAGGTGCTCGAGCGCATCACTGCGGGACGCCTCAACAAGCAGATCGCCGACGACCTCGGCATCTCGATCAAGACCGTGGAAGCACACCGAGCCTCGATTATGGACAAAACCAATTCGGGCACGGTGGCCGATCTGATGCGTGTGGTGCTCGGCGCCCAAACCGAGACCAAGCAGGATTACTGATCGGTTTACTCATGCCTCATCGCACATGCGCCTCGGATACGGCTTGCTAAAATGCCGCCGTACCGAAGCGCACAAGTCGATGACTGCGCCTGCATCAACGGGTTTCATCCGTATGCAGGCGTTTGTTTGTCCGCAGCCATACGCGCTTCCCTGTTCGAGAAACTCTAGGTCCGTGCGCGCAAACTGCAAACAATGGCACAAGTCTATTTTTTGATTCCCGGTCTGATTGCCGGCCCCGAAGCAAAGAACAAAATTTCCGCCGCCTCGCTCGAGCGCATCAAAAAGACGCTCGGTCGTCTTACGGACGATCCCGTTGCGCAGCCGTTGGGAACCCCCGCGTTTGCAAAAAGCGTTCACTTGAGCTGGCTTTGGTCGGTGCTCACCCGCCGCGCTCTTCCCTTTACCACGGCCCCTTACGCCTGGGCTGTTCAGAACGGTCCGATGCTCTCGGGCGACATCAGTGCCATCGAGCTTTGCGTGCGCAATGCCGACGGCTCGCTCAATCGCGCCGAGCTCACCCGCGACGAAACCGAAGCGGCCTGCGCAGCACTGACGCCCGTGCTGCTTGAAAAAGGCTTTGTGCTGCAGCGTTGGGATCCGCATCTTTATCTCACCCGAAAGCAGCATTTCAAGGCAGCCGCGGCCCCTTTCGAAATCGTGCGCACGCAGGCAGGCAATGCCTGCGACTGGATCGAAGGCGACGACAGGCCGGCGGCACTCGAACTTCTGTCAGCCTGCGAACATGCACTTGCCGCTATCGCAAGCCCCGTGCAGACCGTTTGGATTTCGGGCGGAGGCGGCGCCTTCGACTATGTCTACCCACCCACCAAAATCCGTTCGGTACTCACCGACAACGAAGCCGTCAAAGGCTGGGCCCTCGCAGCGGGCATTTTGCTTCAGCGCATCGGACGCATCGGCGGCGCACAAAACTGGATTGAGGATGCGCCGCAGGGCGAATGCATTGCTTTGATCGAAGACTTATACGAGCCTTGGCTCACCCGCGATTGGAGCCGCTGGGAGCAGGCCGTGCCCGACGTTTGCGATCGCATCGACGCACTGAGTGCGGCCGCAAAGAAAACGAAAGGATGCGACACAGCCCTGATCGTGGGAACCGGCGAAGGCTTTGCCGTTTCCTGCACCAAACATCTTTCGAGCGCTCGTTCGCTTCTGGCTCGCTTTACCGGCACCGAAGTCGATCCGGCCAGCATTCTTTTTGCGGAGATCTCTTAAGTGAATACGCGCTTTTGCCTGCGTCCCTACGACAAACTCGTAAGCGAAAAGCTCGAGCATGCCGGCATTCTGCGCCCGATTGCTCGAGCGCTTTCCGCGCGCGGCGTCACGTCTTCCGACGACCTGATTGAAGACTGGACGGCACTGCTGCCTCCGGCCTCGCTCGAGGCAACGCAGCTTGCTGCCGAACTGCTTGCCGACGCCATCCAAAACAACAAGCGCATCACCGTCGTCGCCGACTACGACTGCGACGGCGCGACGGCCTGCGCGATCGCCGTGCGCGGGCTGGCCATGATGGGGGCCCAAGCGCAATTCATTGTGCCCGACCGCTTCAAGCTCGGCTACGGACTGACGCCCGCCATTGTGGAAGCCGCCGCACACACCCACAAGCCCGACGTGATCATCACTGTCGACAACGGCATCGCCAGCGTCGAAGGCGTTGCGCGCGCCCGCGAGCTCGGCATCGACGTCATCATCACGGACCACCATCTGCCCGGCGACTCGCTTCCCGAAGCCGCCTGCATCGTCAACCCCAATGTGGGTGAAAGCACATTTCAGAGCAAGTCGCTTGCGGGCTGCGGCGTAATGTTCTACGTGCTGATGGCGCTGCGCACGGAATTGAGAAATCGCGGCGTCTTCGACCGCGCCACTCAGCCGCGTTTGGACAAACTAAGCGATCTGGTCGCCCTGGGCACCGTTGCCGACGTCGTCAAGCTCGATCACAACAATCGAGTGCTCGTTGCGCAGGGCCTAAACCGCATTCGCCGAGGCCTTGCCTGTCCGGGCATCAATGCGCTCTTTGCAGTCGCAGGACGCGATCCGGCGGCCGCCACGGCGCGCGACTTCGCCTTCGGCATTGCGCCGCGCATCAACGCGGCCGGGCGTCTGACCGAGATGGGCGTCGGCATTCAATGTTTGCTCACCGAAAGCTTTGACGAAGCGCAGTCGCTTGCGCTCGAACTCGATTCGCTCAACCGCGAGCGCCGCGAGCTCGAAGGCACCATGCAGCTCGATGCCAATGCGCTCGTCAGCCACATGGACTGGGAGCATCGCGCCACCGTTACTCTTTTTGAACCGGACTGGCATCAGGGCGTCGTGGGGCTTGTCGCAAGCCGCGTCAAGGAAAAGATCAATCGCCCGGTCATCGCTTTTGCGCCCGACGACGAAGACGGATTTCTGAAGGGCTCCGGCCGCTCGATCGAAGGCGTGCATCTGCGCGACGCACTCGATCACGTAAGCAAATGGCGACCGGATCTCATCGAACGCTTCGGCGGCCACGCAATGGCCGCGGGCCTCACGATTCGACGGGAAAATCTTGCGCTTTTCTCCGAACTCTTTGAAAAAGCCGTATCGCAATGCGCTTCGCCCGAAACGTTCGATCGCGTTGTGTACACGGACGGCGCCCTTGCACCCGAAGAAATCACGTTCGGATTGGTCGACGCCCTGTCCTCCCGCATTTGGGGGCAAGGATTCGAGCGACCGATTTTTGCAAACGACTTCACGATTCTGTCGCAGCGCGTGCTCAAGGAAACGCATTTGAAGCTTGTGCTCGACATGGCCGGAAATCGCTTCGAAGGCATCTTCTTTCGCCGCAGCGAACCGCTTGCCGCACACGCCAAGCTCGCCTACCGGCCGGAGATCAACGAGTACCTCGGGCGCCGTTCCATTCAGCTTGTGATCGAAGCGGTGGAAAGCCTTTGACGACCCGTTCGTTCAGACGCGTCCGAGGCCTTGATTTTTCGAGGAATTCTCTGGCAAAGCAAGGCAAACGCAAGGTACAATTACGAGTTTTCTAATCGACGACGGCGCCTGAGCGCTCGGAACCCCTCTTCGCACGGGTTTCGGAGACGCTTTGCGCCACACACTTCAGACTTTCAAAATGGAAGCCGAACGCATCAATCAAATCAACAATCTGTGCGACGACCTTGCTCACCGTCTTGCTGAGCTTAGGGGGTATCTTTGACGTCGACCGCAAGGAACGACGTTTAGAGGAAGTCAACCGCGAGGTTGAAAATCCGGCGCTCTGGGACGATCCCAAGCGAGCACAGGAAATCAGCAAGGAACAAAAGCTTCTCGAAGATCTGGTGGGAAGCTTCAAGCGACTCAGTTCGGGCATTGCAGACGCCAAGGAACTCTTCAACATGGCCGTAGCCGAAGAAGATTTCGACGGCGCCGAAGTCGTAGCCGAAGAAGTCGAAGCCTACGGGCACGACGTCGAAAAGCTCGAATTCAAGCGCATGTTCAACCGACCGCAGGACAGCGCCAACTGCTACATCGAAATTCAGGCCGGTGCCGGCGGCACCGAAGCGCAGGACTGGGCGAGCATGCTCGAGCGCATGTATTTGCGCTATGCCGAACGCGCGGGCTTCACCGCTAAGCTCACCGAAGAAACCGAAGGCGACGTGGCCGGCATCAAGGGCTGCACGATCTACGTGCAGGGCCAATGGGCCTACGGCACGCTGCGCACCGAAACGGGCATTCACCGTCTGGTGCGCAAGAGCCCGTTTGACGCCAACGCACGCCGCCACACCTCTTTTGCCTCCGTGTACATCTACCCGGAAGTCGATGATTCGATCGAAATCACGATCAATCCGGCCGACCTTCGCGTGGACGTCTTCCGCGCTTCGGGTGCAGGCGGCCAGCACGTGCAGAAAACGGAATCGGCCGTTCGAATCACCCACATTCCCACGGGCGTGGTCACCGTCTGTCAGGACGACCGCAGCCAGCACAACAACCGCGAGCAAGCCATGCGCCAGCTCAAAGCCAAGCTCTACGAGCTTGAGCTCAGAAAACGCATGGCCGAGCAGGAAAAGCTCGAGGAAAGCAAGAGCGACATCGGCTGGGGCCATCAGATCCGCAGCTACGTGCTCGATCAGAGCCGCGTAAAGGATCTTCGCACCAACGTGGAAACCGGCAACACCGGCGCCGTGCTCGACGGCGACCTTGATCAATTCATTGAGGCAAGCCTCAAGATGGGCATCTGACCCATCGCTACAAGGAACAAAAAATGAGCGAAAAGGAAATCAAGCAGACGACGGCGGCCGCTGCCGACGACGAAAACCACATCATCGCCGAGCGCCGCGCCAAGCTCGCCAAGCTGCGCGAAGAAGGCGTCGCTTACCCCAACGACTTCGTGCGCAAGGATCTCTTCGGCGACCTGCGCGCCGAACACGGCGAAAAGACGCGCGAAGCGCTCGACGAAGCCGCCATCGAAGTGGCCGTCTCGGGCCGCATGATGCTCAAGCGCGTGATGGGCAAAGCCGCTTTTGCCACCGTTCGCGACTTCACGGGTGAAATGCAGTACTTCGTGACGCCCGCCGACGTGGGCGACGAAGCCTATGCGCTTTTCAAGAGCCTTGACCTGGGCGACATCGTCGCCGCCGAAGGCGTGCTTTTCCGCACCAACAAGGGCGAACTTTCGGTGCGCGTGAAAAAGCTTCGCCTGATGACGAAGTCGATTCGTCCTCTGCCCGACAAGCACAAGGGCCTTACCGACGTTGAAGCTTGCTGCCGTCAGCG
This sequence comes from uncultured Sutterella sp., assembly GCA_900552915.1. Classification (GTDB taxonomy): domain Bacteria; phylum Pseudomonadota; class Gammaproteobacteria; order Burkholderiales; family Burkholderiaceae_F; genus Duodenibacillus. The sequence goes on from USBS01000067.1 coordinate 8,814, forward strand.
CTACACCGACCTCATCATCAACGAAGAAAGCCGCCGCCGCTTTGCCACGCGCTTTAAGGCCGTGAGCGCCGTGCGCCGCTTCATGGAGAATCACCGCTTCGTTGAAGTCGAAACGCCGATGCTCAACCCGATTCCGGGCGGCGCCAACGCCAAGCCCTTCATCACGCACCATAATGCGCTCGACATCGATCAGTATCTGCGCATCGCGCCGGAGCTCTATCTCAAGCGTCTGGTGGTGGGCGGTTTCGAACGCGTCTTCGAACTCAACCGCTGCTTCCGCAACGAAGGCATCGATACGCGTCACAACCCCGAATTCACCACGATCGAGTTCTACGCCACCTACTGGACGTACCGCGATCAGATCGAATTCACGGAAAACCTGCTGCGCTACGTTGCGCGTGAAGCCACCGGCAGCGAAGTGATCACCTATCAGGGCACCGAAATCGATCTTTCCAAACCCTTCGATCAGCTCACCCCGGTGCAGGCTATTCTGAAGTACGCCCCGCAGTACACCGAAGAAAACCTCAAGGACGAAGCGTTCCTGAGAAAAGAACTTGCCCGCCTGGGTGCTCCGCAGCGCGACGATGTCGGCATCGGCGCTCTGGTGATGGCTCTGTTTGAAGAGACTGCCGAAAGCAAGCTCATTCAGCCCACGTTCATCGTCGACTACCCGGTGGAAATCAGCCCGCTCGCTCGCGCTTCCGACACCGATCCGACGATGACCGAACGCTTCGAGCTCTTCATCTTCGGCCGCGAAACCGCCAACGGCTTCTCCGAATTGAACGATCCCGAAGATCAGGCCCGCCGCTTCCTCGCCCAGGCCGAAGCCAAAGCTCACGGCGACGACGAAGCCATGTTCTACGACGCCGACTACATCCGCGCTCTGGAATACGGCCTGCCCCCGACGGCCGGCTGCGGCATCGGCATCGACCGCTTCGTGATGCTGCTCACGAACGCTTCCACGATCCGCGAAGTGCTGCTCTTCCCGGCCATGCGTCCGGAAGGCTGCGGCTGCTAAGCCGATTCATCGTCGAACTGTTCCCTTTGTCGGGAACAGTCCG
>USBS01000068.1 GCA_900552915.1 uncultured Sutterella sp.
TATCGGGCGTTCGAGGCAGTGAGAGTGAGCACGCGCCCCGACACCGAACTCGTGCAATTGGTGAGCTTCGGCTGCGGCATTGATGCGGTTACAAGCGAACAGATGAAGCGCATTGCGCACAAAAACAAAGCGCTTTACACAATGCTCAAGATCGACGAAACGGATACGCTCGGCGCAGCCCGCATCCGTCTTCGTTCGCTCTTTGCCGTGCACGGCGTCGAAGCGACTCCTGGGCCCATTGAGGATCCCTCCGCTTTTGACGCCGACTCGACAAATCGCATCAAAGAGTCGCCGATTCGCTTCTTTTCACGCTTGTTCAAGCCTGCGGCAACCACAGACGAACTGCTTGCCGAAGCAAAGACGCAAGGAAAGTCTCTGTCGCCTCAGCAGCTTCGCGGGCGCACGCTTTACGTGCCGCAGATGGCCCCCGTGCACTTCCCGATTCTGGTGCATGTGCTCAAGGACTTCGGCTACACACTCAAGTTCTTGCCGAACGTAACCGATCATGCGATTGCGCTCGGCATGCGCTACGTCAACAACGACGCCTGCTATCCGGCCATCGTCACTATCGGCCAACTGCTCGAAGCGACCGAAGCAAAGGATTTTGTTCCCGAAAAGAGTGCCATTCTCTTTTCTCAGACGTGCGGACCGTGCCGCGCCACCAACTACCCCACTCTGCTTGATTGGGCGCTCAAGGATAAGGGCTTGCCGAACCTTCCCGTGCTGACGCTTTCGGGACGAGCGCTTGCCGGGCACGCTCACCTCAAGCTCGGAATCAAGGAACTCAGGCGCCTTTCCATGGCCATCGTACTCGGCGACGTGCTCCAGCGCCTCTACTTGCACGCACTCTCGGGCGAAGTCGTCAAGGGCAGTGCCGATCTCGCGCTCAAAGTCGCCACCGCAACCGCCTCAAAAGCCGCTTCGAGCGGAAAAATGCCGGAATTCGAATCTGCGATACGAGAAATCGTCGATATCTTCAATGCCGTTGAGCTTGACGGCAAAGCAAGACCCAGAGTGGGCATCGTCGGTGAAATTCTTCTGCAGTACCACCCAAAGGCCAATCTGGCCACAGTCGATCGACTGCGAGAGGCCGGCGCCGAACCCGTTCTTCCGGATCTGACTACATTTTTCCTCTACTGTCTGGCCGATCCCATTTGGCAGTGTCAACACGACGAAGGCCCCAAACTGAAGGCTGTCGTCAGCGCATTTCTGCTGGGTTATCTGGAAAAACTGCGCTATTTGGCGCAGCAGGCCATGGGAATGGATAACCCGCTCGGCTGCATGCCGCCGCTAAACGATTACCTAAAACGCGTTGACGGTCTTGTTTCTGCCGGTCAACAAGCCGGCGAAGGCTGGCTGCTTGCCGCAGAAATGGCCGAATTCCTTGCAAACGGAACCGACAACGTGGTGTGCCTGCAGCCCTTCGGCTGTCTACCCAACCACATCACCGGCCGAGGCGTGATGTCGGCTTTGAGAAACCGTTACCCCAAAGCCAATCTAATCGGCATCGATTTCGAAGGCAGCACGGCCGAAAGCAACGTTTCAAACCGGCTGAAGCTCTTTATGACTCGCGCGCATCAACTCAAAACCGGCGAAACCGTTCGGGCTGTGCCGAAGACGCCCGATACGGACAGCACCAATCAGGAAGGTTTTGCCGCGCAAAAACCGGGTTCAACCCCGAGCCAGAGCAAAAACGCCGCATAGTCTTCGAAAAAGATCGCCGTCCTTGCTTTGAGCTCATCGGCGTAAGGCGCCGAATGCGGTTCATAGATGCCGATGCAGGCAAGCCCGGCCGCAGCTGCGGCTTGGGCCCCTGCCACGGTATCTTCCACCGCAAACGCCTCCTCGGGACGCACACCGAGCAACTCGAGCGCCTTGAGGTAGCACTGAGGATCGGGCTTGATGCGCTCAACATCCTCGGCCGTTACGAAACCCTCGAATACTTCCGCTAGATGCAGTTCGCTGCGGATGCGTTCATTCGTATTGCAATAGATGTCGATATTGCCGCGTCGGGTTGTGGTCGCTACCGCCATCCGCAGGCCGAGCGACTTGAGCTTTAAGAGCGTCGCAGCAACGCCTTCTCTGAGCTTGACATCCTCTTTGAGCATGCGTCGAGAAATTCGATAGCGTTTTGCGTGGATTTCTTCGGCGCTTAAGGGGCTGCCGATTCGTTTCCCAAATTCTCCGCAATAGTCTCGGTAAGGATTGTCTGAATCCTTGAACCGCTTGAGAGTCTCCTCGCGAAAGGCATGAAATTCCTTGGGATCGGAACCTTCGAATCCGAGCTCGGCAGCAAGTCTCACGTCCACCTCGTTCCACAAGCCGATCGTGTCTCCGATCGTGCCGTCAAAGTCGAAAATCGCCGCCGTTTTGCCGCGCAGGAGCTCCTCTGCGGATATCATAAAATTACCTTTCAAATAAAAGCCTGTATCTGAGACTTAATAATTCATCATTTATTTGTTTTCAGTTGGTTAACGAACTTAATTTTTACCGATCAACTCATCTCATAAAACAATTGTGGCCCGATTAACAGGCCACATACAAGCTTTAATAACTAAACCCCACCTTAGATTCCCGGTCCCATGCGATAACCGCGCAGATATTCGGGCACAGACTTAACGATCATTCCGTCGACGGGGCCGATCTGTTCTTCGTCCTTTTCGGCATACTCGATGCTGTGCAGGAACACGCGGATAGCATTGAGGCGCGCACGGCGCTTATCGTCGCTGCGGATGATCGTCCAAGGCGCGAGCGGGGATTCCGTTTTGCGAAACATCTCTTCAATCGCGGCAGTGTAGTCGTCCCATCGGTCAAGCGAAGCAATATCCACGGGAGAAAGCTTCCAGCGGCGAACCGGGTCGACTCGGCGGTTCTTAAAGCGTCGTTTTTGTTCATCGCGGCTTACGTCAAGCCAGAACTTCGTGAGATGAATGCCGTGTTCGACGAGGCTTCGCTCAAACGCCGGAACTTCATTTAAAAAGAGCTGCGTCTGCTCGGGGCGGCAGAACCCCATAACCGGTTCCACCACGGCGCGGTTGTACCAAGAACGGTCGAAGAAAACCATTTCGCCAGGACTCGGCAGCTGAGCCACATAGCGTTGGAAATACCATTGTCCGGCCTCGGCCTCGGTGGGTTTGGGCAAAGCCACGACGCGTGCGCCGCGAGGATTGATGTTCTGAGTGAAGCGGGAAATCGTGCTGCCTTTACCGGCGGCGTCGCGTCCCTCGAAGATCACCGCGATCTTAAGGCCCGCATCCTTCACGTAGCGCTGCATCTTCAAGAGTTCCACCTGCAGCGCATAGAGCTCTTCCTTGTAAAGATCGTCGTCGTAGTTGTGAAGATACGGGAAGGCGCCCTTGCCGACATCGGGCGAAAGCTCATCCATGTCGCGGGTGTGACGGGAGCGCATCTTGGCCTGCTTTTCAAAGATCTCCGCGAGCATCCCGGCGAGCATGTGGTCGCGCGCGGCAGGCTTCATGTTCTGGAACACAAGCTGAGCCATTTCCTGAGCCGTAAGCGATGAGGCCTTCATCGCACGCACTTCCCGCACAATTTCCTTGATGACGCCGTCGATGCTTTCCTTGGAGTCGATCAGAGCAACGTCGCGGAAAACTTTCTCCACGGACTCATCGATGTTGGGAATCTGGTTTTGCTTATCGCCCTTGGTTTCTTTTGCGTCGCCTTCGCCAACCTTTACTTCCTCGGGTTGGTTTTTCTTCTTGTCGCCCATACGAGCCTCCGCTGATTCAATCGTTGTATAGGAGCGTCTGCAAACGCTTCGTTTTTTCTGACGCGATTTGTTAACTACAACACCAAATTCGAGCTCTGTCAATGATTCACAGGAGGAAATTTTTGTTTCGAACCAGCCTACAAACAAAACGGATTTCGGCAGCGGTGAAGCAAGGCCTTCAGAGATTTGGTAAGATCCTACGTTCCAAAAACGGAGGTGTGGCAGAGTGGTTGAATGCACCGGTCTTGAAAACCGGCGACGCCTAAAAACGTCCGTGAGTTCGAATCTCACCGCCTCCGCCAACGCACAATCCGGACAATTCGTAGCTGTCCGGATTTCACTTTATTTTCAGGCACTTAAGAGCGATTGATATTTTTCTGCGTTCTTCTGAAATCGTTCATATCCGCACTTAATTGATGGATACATTGATGGGTCATCTCGGCCTCCGACTAGACAATCACGGTTGCCCATAAATAACTCGACCACTCGTGCAAAAAGCCGTCGACATCGCTGCCGACGGCTTTTCCTTTAGCCTACTACGATCTGTCCAGCCTCAACTGAAGTATTCGTGCTGCGTGAGGATGATGTTGTAGAGAAAATAAATCAGAATCGCTGCACCGGCGATACGGATGACGATTTCCAGAATTTTCTTGAACTTTTCGTTGTCCATTTCAACCTCATTAATGGGTGACGGCAGCGGTGAATTCCTTCACCACGGCGGCAACGCGTCGGATGAGCTCGTCGGCTTCGCGTCGAGCAATGTTGAGCGACGGAACAATGCGGATGACGTTGCCCGCGGTCACCGAGAAGAGCACACGGTGCTTCAGGCCCAGAGCCAGACACTGATGTGCCGGGCGATCGAGCACAATACCGATCATGAGGCCGCGTCCGCGCACTTCCACAAATCCGGGCACGCCCTTTAAGGCCTTGCGGAACCCCTCCTGAAGGTATTCACCCATCTTGGCCGCATTTTCGACAAGCCGTTCGTCCTCAATGATCTGAAGCACGGTCGTGGCGGCGCGCATGGCCAGCGGATTGCCGCCAAAAGTAGAGCCGTGATTGCCGGGCGTAAAGACGCCGTAGGCCTTTTCATTGCAGACGAGCGCTCCCACAGGAACGCCGCCGCCCAAAGCCTTAGCGAGCGTCATCACGTCGGGAACGACACCGGCGTGCTGGAATGCAAACCACTTGCCGGTGCGGCCGACGCCGGTCTGAACCTCGTCCATGATCATGAGCCAATCGCGACGATCGCACAGCTCACGAATGGCGCGAATCGTTTCATCGGGAATCGGCACAATGCCGCCTTCGCCCTGCACCGCTTCAAACATCACGGCGCAAATGCCCGGCGTCGTTTCGGCCAACTTTTCAATCATGCCGATGTCGCCCGCCGGCACACGGATGAAGTCCGGCACATAGGGCGCAAAATCGCGCCGTACATTGGGATTACCCGTTGCCGAAAGCGTTGCAATCGAGCGGCCGTGGAAAGCGTGATCGAACACAATGATCTTGGGCTCCAGATAGCCCTTGAGGTGCCCGTACTTACGAGCGAGCTTGACGGCCGCCTCGTTGGCTTCCAAGCCGGAATTGCAGAAAAAGCAGCCGCGCATGCCGCTTTTTTCGCAGATCTTGGCCGCCACTTCCTCCTGCAGATCGATGCGGAAGTAGTTCGAGACATGAATGAGTTCGGAAACCTGCTTTTGCAATGCCGCAACCAAGCGCGGATGATTGTGGCCGACGGCATTGACGGCAATACCGGCAAAACCGTCCAGATACGTGTTGCCCTGCGTGTCGGTGAGCCAAAGCCCCTCACCTTTTTCAAAACTCACCGGAAGCGGTGAAAAAATCGGCAGCAAGTGCGACTTCGTCATTTTCTTCTTACGCCCTCTCGGCAGAAGTGCTTGATTCGATTGGATTTATGCCGCTTATCGCAACGCATAAACTTGTTGATTTTATCCCGAATTACGCCTGATTTTCGAGCTTGCCATGCTTTTCGTAGTGAGCAAGCCGGACTAGACGGTTCCTTTCGTCGACAAAAAGCACCGTGGGCTTGTGATCGGATGCTTCCTGCTCCGTTACCGTGCAGTAGCTCATGATGATCACTTTGTCGCCCGTGCAGGCGCAGCGAGCGGCCGCACCGTTTAAGCAAATCACGCCGGAGCCGGCCTCACCTGCAATCGTGTAGGTCGAGAAGCGTTCACCGTTGTCAATGTTGACGATGTCAACCTTTGCGTACTCGCGGATGCCGCTTGCCTGCCAAAGATCGCTGTCGATCGTAATTGAGCCTACGTAGTTGAGCTCGGCCTGCGTCACCGTCGCGCGGTGAATTTTGGCCTTGAGCATTTCAATCTGCATATCGTCAGTCCGCCTTCCAGTAGAAGTTGTCGATAAGACGTGTCTTGCCGATGTAAACGGCAATCGCAAACAACACCGTACCGTTTACAGCCGCAACCGGTTCAATCGAATCGGCGTCCACCGCCTGCACATAATCGATGCGAGCCGCAGGCTCGGCATTGATGACTTCCGTGATTCGGGCGCAAACAGTCTGAGCGTCCGTTTCTCCTGCTTCCAGCAGCTTTTTGCCTTCGGCCAAGGAGCGAGACAGCACCAGCGCCGCCTGCCGCTCGGCGGCATTGAGATACGTATTGCGGCTTGACTTCGCCAGACCGTCGGCTTCGCGCACGATGGGACAGCCCACCACTTCGACGGGCATGTTGAGGTCTTTGACCATTCGGCGGATCACTGCAAGCTGCTGCGCATCCTTCTCGCCGAAATAAGCTCGATCGGGCTGGGCAATATTCATGAGCTTATTGACGACAGTGGCCACGCCGCGGAAGTGAATCGGACGGCTGCGCCCGCAAAGCTCCTTGGTGAGCCCCTCGACCGTCACCCAGGTTGCCGCGCCCGGCGCATACATATCGTCGGGCGTCGGCGCAAAGATCAGATGCGCCCCACATTCGGCAACAAGCGCTTTGTCATGCTCAAAGTCGCGCGGATAGCTTTCCAAGTCTTCATTGGGCCCGAACTGCGTGGGATTGACGAAAACCGACACCACCACGCGATCGCACTCGGCCGCAGCACGCTTGATGAGGCTTGCGTGACCTTCATGCAAGTAGCCCATCGTCGGCACAAGGCCCACCGTAAGACCGGCCCGCTTCCAAGCCAGCGTCTGCGCCTGCACGTCGGCAGGCGACGAATAAATCATGAGTTCCATTTTTCAAATCCGACACACGGATAAAACTTATCTTTTAAGGACAAATGACGAAAGTTAGCGTCATTTGTCAGGAAAATGTCTCTTTTTCAGAGGGGAACGCACCGCTCTTGACGGCTTCGTCATAGGCATTGAAAGCTTCACGCATCGTTTCGCCTACCTGTGCAAAACGACGCACGAACTTCGGGCCGTAGTCGCAGTATTGGCCGAGCATGTCCTGCGTCACCAATACTTGCCCGTCGCAGTTGGCGCCTGCGCCGATGCCGATCGTCGGAATGCGCAGCGCAGCGGTAATTTCAGCCGCAAGCGGCGCCGGAACGCACTCAAGCACAACGGCAAAGGCACCTGCTTCCTGCACGGCAATCGCATCTTCAAGCACCCGTTCGGCTGCTTCATCGCCGCGCCCCTGCACCTTGAAGCCTCCGAACTGCATCACGGACTGCGGGGTCATGCCGACGTGTCCCATCACAGGAATTCCGACCTCCACAATCCGTCGAATCGTCTCCGCCATCGTTTTGCCGCCCTCGAGCTTCACGGCCGTGCAATGGGTTTCCTTGAGAATGCGGCCGGCGTTGCGTACCGCTTCCTGCGGACTGACCTGATAGCTCATGAAAGGCATGTCGACGACGACAAGCGTATTTTTGACGCCGCGAACGACCGCTGCGCCGTATGTGATCATGTCTTCGACCGTCACGGCCAACGTGTCGGGATAGCCGAGCATCACATTGCCGAGGCTGTCGCCCACCAAAACAGCATTGACGGAGCTTTCCTCAATGAGCCGCGCCGTTGTGTAGTCGTAGCAGGTGAGCATGGAAATGCGGCGCCCTTCGCGCTTCATAGCGGCAAAGGTCGCGACCGTATTCTTAGGCTTAACAGTCGTCATCGGAAATTCTCAAAGGTTGCGTGCGTAGGAAATGAGCAGCGCCTCGATAATGGTACGAGCATTCAACGGATGTTCTGAAACGCGCCGAACGTCCCGAACGGAATTGATCCAAGTATAGAGACCCGAGGGATCGGCCGCCCGAGCAACCGCTTCGATTTGATCTTTATATTGCGGGAAATACTGCGGCTCGGCTCCGACCTGAGCACTGGCAAGATCCCATGCCCAGCGCGACAGAAAAAGCGCCGCTGCCGACAGCGTCACATCCTTATCGACAATGCTCAAAGCCTGCGCCGCAGGAGCCTGCCGCCCCTGCACGAGATAGGCAAGAAACTTTTCCCGCACTTCGTCGCTCAGTCGATACCGAGCGTCTTCTTCAAAGACCGCCAGCGGCATTCCGCCCGCCTCCACCAGTCTCTGCTGCGCGTTTTGAACTCCCTGCGACTGCAGCCAAGCCAGCGCCTGCTCCTGCGTCGGAGCCGAAGCTCGAATCAGGCGACAGCGCGAACGAATGGTCGCGAGCACTCGGTCGATTTCGTCGGCCACCAACATGAAAATAGTGTTTTCTGGCGGCTCCTCTAGGCTTTTCAAAAGCGAAGCGGCCGCCTCGGCACGAATGCGGTCGGCAGGGTAAACCAACACAATGCGCAGGCCGCCTTCGTGGCTTTTGAGATTGAGAAAATCGGTGAGCGCTCGCGTTTGATGAATCAGAATTTCGCGGTAAACCGTTTTGCGGTCGCTTGCCGCATTGTCCGGCGGCACAAACGCAATATCACGCGGCAGACTTTCGGCTTCGCTCACAACGTAGCGGATGTCGGGGTGAGTGCCCGCGTTGACCAAATGGCAGCCGTGGCAGTGTCCGCAGGGCGTGCCGTCGGGCGCTGGCTGAGTGCACAACAGCGACTTTGCAAACGCCTGCACCAGTTCAAAGATGCCGGTTCCGCGCGGGCCGTAGACAAGAATGCCGTTGGGCAGCCGACCTCTCAGATCCAAGAGCGCCTTTTCGAGTTCATCCTGCCAGGGATAGAGCTTAAGCGACATCAAGCCACCTCCGGGCTTCTTCGAGAAGCTGCTGCGTGATCACTGCAGGAGCCTGCTCGGCATTGAGAACAAAAAATCGTTCGGGATCCGCCTCGGCTCTTGCCAGATACGCGTTGCGCACCTGCGTGAAAAAGTCTCGATCCTGCGTTTCGAAACGATCGGCCGTGCGCGAGAGCGCCAAACGGCGGGCTGCCGTCTCGGGTGCAAGATCGAAAAGCACCGTCTTGTTCGGGCCGAACCCCTGCTGCACGATGGCTTCGAGCTTGAGGACATTTTCGGCGCTGTAGTGCTTGCCACCGGCCTGATAGGCATAGGTCGCATCCGTGAAGCGATCCGAAAGCACCCAAGCTCCGCGTTTGACCGCCGGCAGGATCACATCGCGGATGTGCTGGGCACGGGCCGCAAAAAAGAGCAGCGTTTCAGCCGTAACATCCATATCGTCGTTGAGAAGCATCGCCCTGATTTTTTCACCGAGCGGCGTTCCGCCCGGCTCGCGCGTGCGCACCACTTCGATGCCGTTGTCGAGAAGAAAACGGTGCAGCGCCTCGATCTGGGTCGTTTTACCCGCCCCGTCGATTCCCTCAAACGTGATGAATTTTCCTTGTGCCATGATCGTCACTGTCCGTTAAGCCGTCTCTGTAAAGCGCGAGCGCGTCGTGCAGGCGCCTTTTGATATTTTTCAACCGCCCGATTGTGTTCCGCAAGCGATTTCGAGAAATGCGTCGTCCCGTCGCCGCGCGCCACGAAATACAAATACTTCGTCTTGGCGGGGTTGCGCGC
>USBS01000069.1 GCA_900552915.1 uncultured Sutterella sp.
GACTTCGCGGGCGTCACGCGTCACGAGGCCGGCAGCCGACAGAACGGGCTTGAGACCGGCGTCGTAGTCGATCAGAGCGCGGGTAATGCCGTGGCGAACAGCACCGGCCTGGCCGGATTCGCCGCCGCCCGTCACGTTCACCATGATGTCGAACGTTTCGACGTTTTCGGTGAGCTGCAGGGGCTGCATGACGATCATGCGGCCGGTTTCGCGCTTGAAGAATTCGTTGATGTCACGACCGTTGATCACGATCTTGCCCGTGCCGCGCTTGATGAAGACGCGAGCCACAGAGCTCTTGCGGCGGCCGGTGCCGTAGTTGTAGTTACCGATCATCTTTTTCCACCTTAAATGTCAAGAACCTTGGGCTGCTGTGCGGTGTGCGGGTGTTCGGCGCCGGCGTAGATCTTGAGCTTCTTGATCATGGCGTAGCCGAGACGGCCCTTCGGGAGCATGCCCTTAACCGCGATTTCGAGAGCACGGCCGGGGTGCTTGGCCTGCATTTCCTTAAAGGTGGTTTCGTAGATACCGCCGGGATAGCCCGTGTGGCGGTAGTAGGTCTTCTTACCGGCCTTTTCAGCGGAAAGCTTGAGCTTGTCGGCGTTGATCACGACGATGTAGTCACCCGTATCGACATGCGGCGTGTATTCGGGCTTGTGCTTGCCGCGCAAGCGGAGTGCGATTTCGGCAGCAAGGCGGCCGAGCACCTTGTCGCTGCCATCGACCACGTACCAGTCGCGCTGTACTTCGAGCGGCTTGGCAGAGAAGGTCTTCATGGTTGTCACCTGATTCACAAAAAACAACGCAGCAGATTGAATTGAACCGCCTCGCACAGGGTGGCGCCCATGCTTTGCACAGGTTGGAGCTGTTAAACGGCCTGCTCGCGTCAATAAACAAAAACGAGGCAAAAACCACCGATGTACACCGCGCTCTAACCTCGCCGTGCACGCGTTTCAGTGCCTTTTGCCGGGAATTTCTTGTTGATTTTCTTTTTGCCGCTTGTCGCAATCAGTCCAGTGGAAAACGGGGAAACTGAAAGCACGGTGAAAATCAGACGCGCAATAATACACGAAGTCGGGAAGTTTTGCCAACGCCTTTTTAGTCGCAAGCGCGTTGTTTTTACTGCGCTTTTGCCGATGCCTCGAATTTTCGAAGCCTTCGGCGAAAACGGGCGGCTTGTGCCGCCCGCTCGAGGTACAAAATCCTCTCGCTTACTGTTCGACGGGCTTGATGTGTGCCGCCTGTTTGCCCTTAGGACCAGTGACGACTTCAAAGGTCACTTTCTGACCTTCCTTGAGGCTTTTGAAACCCTTCATTTCGATTGCGGAGAAATGCGCGAACAGATCTTCGCCGCCCTCGTCAGGCGTAATGAAGCCGAATCCTTTCGCGTCATTGAACCACTTGACAACACCTTGCGCCATAACTTGCTCCCATGGTTGTTTGTTGTTATTGAATTTGCCGGAGACGCACGCGAAAAGATACTTCACTCGAAACTTCGCGATCGGTGTGCGAAACGCGCGTGACTCTTCGCATTCAACATTACGCCTTCTGCGGATGTTTGACTCTGCGGGAAAATCCTCTTTTTGCGAGGTGTGTCTTTCGGTGCACAACTGCTTCGAGCTGCTGAGAGCAATCGTTTCTTCTTGCAGTCAAAGACGCGAATTGGTGGTCTACGCCTACGCAAAGCACAGAAAATTAGGATATATTACCTAGGTTATTAACCTTATTCATTCTCACCATGCCGCGCCTTCTCATCGGTTTGACGCTTTCTTTGGCCGCCTGTGCTGTGTCCGCACAGACGCTTGACGAAGTGCAGGCCATCAAAATCGGCAACAAAATCGTTGAGCTCGAAGTGGCGCGCACGTCTGTTGAGCACCGCACGGGCCTCATGAACCGCGCCTTCCTGCCCGCTGATCACGGCATGCTTTTTGTTTTCACCGCACCGCGCCCCATTGCGATGTGGATGAAAAACACCCTTATCGATCTGGACGCTGCCTTCGTAGATGCCTGCGGACGCGTCACACAGATCGTTTCCATGAAAAAAGGCACGCTCGATCTGCACCAATCCCGCACGGACGCTTCGCGCGTCATTGAAATGAATGCCGGATGGTTTGCCGCCAACAACGTTCGCGTCGGCACCGTCATTCCGGAACTCGTCGATTCCCGTTACTGTGCACCGAGCTCATCGGACCAGCGCAGCGCCCGATAGCAATTTTTCAGGCACACTAACAAAAGAAGCAGAACGAACTCAATCGAACTGCTTCTTCCCGCTTCCGATCACGGTCGGAAGATCGCGCATCTTCTCCTAACAAAGATGCGCGTGTCTCAAAGAGTTTTTAGGCTGCGCAGGAGCCACAGCAGCAACCGCCTTCGTCGCGGCAGTCGCAGTCGCACGGTTCGCCATTGAAGCGGCGCTGCACGAAGTCCCAATTCACGAGCTTTTCAAAGAACGCCTTGATGTAATCGGCACGCGCGTTGCGATAGTCGATGTAGTAGGCGTGTTCCCAAACGTCGATAACCATCAGAGGCTTCAGATGTTCGGTAAGAGGCGTGCCGGCATTCGTGGTCGAATAGATTTCGAGCTGGCCGTCGAGGCGTTTCACAAGCCAAGTCCAGCCGGAGCCGAAATTGTTGGCGGCTTTGGCGGAGAAATCGGCCACAAAACCTTCGAACGAACCCCACTGCTTTTCAATAGCTTCGAGCAAGGCACCCGTGGGAGCACCGCCGCCGTTGGGGGTGAGGCACTTCCAGAAGAAAGCGTGGTTGTAGCTCTGAGCAGCGTTGTTGAAGATCGGGCCCTGACTCGTCTTGATAATCTCGCGCAGGGACTCGGCTTCGTACATCGTGCCCTTGACGAGGTTGTTGAGATTGTTGATGTAGGTCTGGTGATGCTTGCCGTAGTGGTATTCAAGCGTTTCCTTGCTCATTGCGGGGGCAAGGGCGTCCATTGCGTATTCAAGCTTGGGCAAAACGAACTGGCTCATTGGAGTTCTCCTCGAAAATCTAGGTTCGATTCGGATTTCTCGGCTCGCAGGGCGCGTGAAAGAAAGGTTGCCGTTTTAGGGCGGATCGAACACGATCCGTTTGGGTTTCACAAAACGCCCTTTGTCACCAACAGATAATAGTCCGAAATCGCAAAGATTCCCTGCGAGGAATCCCCTGCAGACAAAATTGCCTTCTTTTTAAAAGGAATTTTTTCCTTATTCGCGATCGACCGAGAGCACTTCGGCCTGTGCCGATCCCTTGGCAAAGTGCAGACGAACGCGTTCGCCCTGCGCGAGACGCACGGCATCGCAGACAACCTGTCCGTTTTTGTCGGTCGTCAAAGTAAAACCGCGAGCCAACGTCTTCGATACATCCAGAGCATCGAGCGAAGCCGCCAACGCTTCAAGTCTGGTTCGCTTGTCTTGTATCGAAAACGCCAGACGACGGATCAAGTTTTCTTCCTGGCGAGCAAGCGCAATCTGAACGTCAGCAAAACGCGGCCGCAGACGTGCCAACTCGGTTTGCGTCGAAGCCAATTTGGCTGCCGCAGTCTGCGTAAGCAGCCGCTTTTGCGCGTCCAATCCCATGGCGACACGATCCAGTCGTTCGGTGAGCATATCGAGATAACGCTCACAGCTACGCCTGAGGTCGTTTTCCTGCGGTAAGCGCGCTTCAAGCCGCAAGACGATGTTTCTCATCGCGCTCTGCAGTCGCACGCCTTGAGTGAGTCTTGCTTGGTTGAGCCTCAATGTTGAAAGCATCAATGCGGCAAGTCTCGTTTGAAGGACTGTAAGCCTCTCGGGCACCGCCGCCCACTGCTGCAGCACCAACGCACACGCTCCGGTGGGCGTCGGCGCACGAACGTCGGCCGCCATATCCGCAATCGTGAAGTCCGTTTCATGCCCCACGCCTGTCACAACCGGCATCGGCATACGGCGAATTTCGCGGGCAATCGCTTCCGAATTAAAGCTCCAGAGGTCGGCCAACGATCCGCCTCCACGCACCAAAAGCAGTACGTCGACTTCGTTTTTTTCGCGCGCGAGCTTAAGCGCGGCCAGAATTTCGCCCTCGGAAGCTTCTCCCTGGACAGCCGCGTGGTACACCACAAACGGCACCCAAGGCGCAAGCCCCGCTCGCGTCTTCATGACGTCTTGCAGAGCCGCCGTTTCTGTGCTTGTCACCACACCGACGCGCCGCGGATAAGCGGGCAAGGGTCTTTTGAGTTCGGCCGAAAAAAGGCCTTCGGCCAGAAGTTTTTTTTTGAGCGCTTCGAATTTGGCAAAAAGGGCTCCGTCGCCTGCGGCCTGCACCGCCACGACGTTGAACTGCAGCTGCCCCCGTGCTTCAAAAACATCCAGCGTTCCCGTGAGAACCACGGCTTCGCCTTGCTCGGGCAAACGTTCGAGGCGATAAGCGTTGCGCCTCCAGATGACGCAATGCAGGATGGCGTCGTCCTCGTTGTCCTTGAGGTCGATGTAGACGTGCCCCGACGGATAGGGCTTGACGGAGTGCACTTCACCCTCAATGCGAATGGCCCCCAAACGGGTCAATCCGCCTTTGATGCGGCGAAGAATGGAGGAAACGCTGACGGCGGGAACTTGCGGCGCGTCAGCCGCAGTTTCGCCAATCATTTGCGCTGGGGAGTAAGAAGCTCGGGGATGCCTGCCGCCGCGATCCAGTCGTCTGCTTCGTATGAAGCGATGAGACCTGCTTTGTTGTAAGGATCGTCCTCGGCAAATGCGCGCACTTCGTCAATGCTCTGCGCATAGCATACGATAAGCGCCGAGGGTTCCTTCGGCAGCACCCCGGCCCCCAAAACGAAGCCTTCGTCGACAGCTTTTTGAATGCGCGCCAGATGCTCGGCACGATAAGCGTCACGTCGCGCCATGTAGTCCTTGACGTAGTGATAGGTCAGAACAAAATGCTTCATGGCGCGATTCCTGAGCTTTGAAGAGATGAATTAACGACGGCGGGCCTGATTACCGGCGGCAGGAGCCGGAGACGGACGGCCTTCGATGTGGCGGAACGTGATGCGGCCCTTGGTGAGGTCGTACGGAGAGAGTTCCAAAGAAACTTTGTCGCCCGCAAGAATGCGGATGTGATGCTTGCGCATCTTGCCGTTGGTGTAAGCGATGAGCTCGTGGCCGTTGTCGAGCTTCACACGGTAGCGAGCGTCGGGGAGAACTTCGAGCACCTGGCCCGCCATTTCAATCAGATCTTCTTTTGCCATAAATCCTTGTTCCGAACGGTCAATTACATAAGCGAGAACCGCTTCGGAGTATGTTTATTAAAGTAATCGGCAGTCGCGTAAATTTTTCTTGCAACCGGCTGCTATCGAACCGCTTTCGCGCCGCCATGAATCCGAAGGCGCCATTTTAGACAGCGAGCCGCTGTTTTTCCAAGAATTTTTGAGGAAATTTTTAGCTTGCTGCGCAGGCGATTCGCTAAAACCGAAATCAATAATGTGCATCAGCGACATCCGTCCGTTCCTTTCCGAGAACTGTCACGCTGCAACTGTACTTGTATACCTGCTTGTATACTTCCCACCCTTTTTTGTATAGTTCGGCCCCGACGGTATAGTTCCCGCCGCTGTTCCGGCACCCGTAGCAGTGCGTCATCCGCGCCTCCTTCTTCCCGCTCGCGCGGTAAGGGTGCCGAAACAGAAAACTTTCACAGCCTCTTCAGCCAGAAAAAACAAAATTTGAGCAAAATACGCTCTTAGTACCTCTACCGTCTGTCTCGATCTAATAATCGTGATTGAACTAGGGGTTATTACCTGATTTTTATCCTCTCCGTTTCACTTCGGATTCGCACTAAATTAAAAGGTTGAGTCGATTCGACTCGCCTTCCGCTCTATCAAGTTGGAAACGCAATGACGCATCACGTTCTCGTCGCCTATTACAGTCACGCCGGCCATACGGCCCGCATTGCCCGCACCATCATGGAAACGATTGTCACCGAAGGGCATTCCTGCGACATGGTCGACATGATGGAAGCCGTCCGCGAGGGCGTCGACTGGGCAAAGTACGATATCGTGATCGTGGGCTCGCCCATCGTCTACGGCGTCTACAACAAGATCGTGTGGGAGTTCTGCTCGATGTACAAAAACGAAATCGAGTCGCGCCCCAACAGCTTCTTCAACGTAACGGTCGTTGCGCGTTCGCCCGAAAAGTGCACGCCCGAAGGCAACCGCTACCTGCAGCGCTTTGTCAAGCGCAGCGCCTGGAAGCCCCGCGACCTGAAGTGCTTCGCGGGCAAAGTGGACTATCCGAACTGGAACCTCTTTGAGCGCACGATGATCAAGATCATCATGAAGATCACCGACGGGCCCACCGACTCGAACGTCGCCATCGACTACACCGACTACAACGACGTCAGGGCCTATGCGCGCCACTGCCTGCAGCTCGATAAGCTCCAGGCCCGCCGTACGCCCCGCCGTTGATGCGCGGCCTGCCTCTTTCGAGTCAACACGAAGGGGCGGACTGTTTCGTACCGTTTAAACGGCGGCAGATTCCTCGCACGGTCTGCCGCGACATTTGAGAGGATTGGATATCCATGTCCGAGACCACGCTTCCCTGGCTGAAGCATTACCCCGAAGGCATTCCCGCCGAGATCAATCCCGATACGTTTGCCTCAATCCCGGCCCTGTTTGATTCCGTCGCCGCCAAATACGGCAGTAAGACCGCCTTCGTCTGCATGGACAAGGCGCTCACCTATAAAGAAGTCTGCGACCTTTCGAAAGATTTCGCGGGCTACCTGCAGTCGCTTCCAGGCATGAAGCCCGGCGACCGCGTCGCGATCATGATGCCCAACCTGCAGCAGTACATCATCAGTCTGCTGGGCATCCTGCGCGCCGGCATGATCGCGGTCAACGTCAACCCCCTCTACACCTCGCACGAGCTGGGGCATCAGCTTGCCGACAGCGGCGCCAAGGCGATCATCATCATTGAAAACTTCGCCAAGACCCTGCAGAACACCTTGTCCGAGACGCCCGTCAAGCACATCGTCACCACCAAGGTGGGCGACATGCTGCCGTGGGTCAAGCGCACTGCCGCCGACTTCGTGGTGCGCTACGTCAAGAAAATGGTCCCCGAATTCAATCTTCCGGGCCACGTCAACTTCCGCAAGGCGCTTTCGGTCGGCCGCTCCAAGGGCTTTACCCCGGTTGAGCTCAAAAACACCGACGTCGCACTGCTGCAATACACGGGCGGCACAACGGGTGTAGCCAAGGGCGCCATGCTCACGCACCGCAACGTGCTTGCCAACGTCGAGCAAACCGGCACCTGGATCAGCCAGACGTTTGAAATGGCAAAGGAAGTGGCGATGACGGCGCTGCCGCTCTACCACATCTTCAGCTTCACCGCGACGCTTTGCTTCTCGAAGTTTGCCGCCACGCAGGTGATGGTCCCCAATCCCCGCGACATTCCGGGGCTCGTGGCGCTCATCAAGAAGTGGGACTTCTCGATCATGCCGGGCGTCAACACGCTCTTTAATGCTCTGGTCAACAACAAGGAATTCCGGGAACACAAGTTCACTCGCCTTAAGATGACCGTCGGCGGCGGCGCACAGGTGCAGCGAACCGTGGCCGAAAAGTGGTTCAAGGCCACGGGCTGCCAAATTCTTGAAGCCTATGGACTTACCGAAACGAGTCCCGGCGTCTGCGGCAATCTGCCCGGCGCTCCCTGGGACGGCTCGGTTGGTTATCCCCTGCCTTCCACTCTGGTGTCGATTCGCGGCGAGCAGTTTGCCGATCTCGGCATCTGCACGGATCCCGAACGAGTCAACGAATTTACGGGCGAAATCTGCGTCAAGGGGCCGCAGGTAATGGCCGGCTACTGGGAAAAGCCCGAGGAAAGCGCCAACGTTCTGATTGACGGCTGGCTGCGCACCGGCGACGTAGGCTTTATGGACGAACGCGGCACGATCACCATCACGGACCGCAAGAAGGACCTCATCATCGTCAACGGCCTCAACGTCTATCCGAACGAAATCGAAAGCGTGATCGCCTCGATGCCGGGCGTACTCGAATGCGGCGTTGTGGGCGTCAACAATCCGCGCGTAGGCGAAATGGTCAAGGCCGTGATCGTCAAAAAGGATCCGGCACTCACGCGCGACGATGTTGTGAAGTACTGCCGCGCACGACTTACCGGCTACAAGTGTCCGCGCACGATTGTCTTCGTCAAGGCTCTGCCTAAGACCGCTGTCGGAAAAATTCTTCGCCGCAACCTGCGCGACATGAAAGAAACGGATTAGTATTGCGCACTTTCCCAACTGCGCAGGATTAAATTCCGAAATGATTCTGACGATTGCCCTGCTGCTGTCCTTTCAGTTGGCAGGGCTTTTAATTGTGACGCTCTTCGGGCTGCCGGTTCCCGGCCCCGTCATGGGCATGGTTCTCTTCTTGTTTGCGCTGATGACTGTTGACGGTCTATTGGAAAAGACGTTGCCCGTCGTCAACGTGCTGTTGGCGCACTTTGCGCTTCTTTTTGTACCCGCGGGTGTGGGCATCATCGAGCATGTCGAGCGCCTTGAGGCCGAATGGCTGCCGATTACGGCGTCCATTCTCGGCTCTTCGATTCTGGCAATGATCGTCACTGTGCTTGTGACCCGTTGGGTCATCAAGCTCATGACCCGCAAAGAAACAAAGGAGTCGCGCCGTGCTTGATTCGATTCTCTCGCAGTTGAAACTCACGGCCGACAAACTTCTGGCTGATCCGGCTCTATGGCTGTGCGCAACGCTTCTAGCGTATGCGCTCGGCATGTGGATTTACAAGAAAAGCGGATACAAGACGATCTTCACCCCGCTTCTCGTTGCCATCGTTTTGCTTGTGGCGGTGCTTGAACTCACCGGCACCGACTACAAGACCTACATCAACGGCGGTCAGCACATCAACTTCCTGCTGGGCCCGGCTACCGTCGCTTTGGCCGTACCTCTCTACGAGCAGCGTCTGCGTTTGGCAAAGATGTGGGTTGCGCTCACCTGCGGCCTTGTTGCGGGCGGCACGGTTGCCATTGTTTCCGCTGTCGTCATCGCAGGCGCTCTCGGCGCTTCTCCCGAAACGATGATTTCGCTAGCCCCCAAAAGCGTCACGGTGCCGATCGCAATGGCGGTAAGCGAACACTTAGGCGGCATCCCGGCTCTGACCGCCGCACTCGTGGTGATCACGGGCGTCGTGGGCTCTTTGATGGCCAAAGGCCTCTTGGGACTTCTTCGTGAAAAAGACGACGCCACACGCGGTTTTGCTATCGGTCTTGCCGCGCACGGCGTAGGTACCGCCACAGCCTTTCAGATGAACCGCGACACGGGCGCGTTCTCGGGGCTTGCGATGGGTCTCACGGGCCTATTTACGGCCTTTGCAGCACCATTGCTACTGCCTTATCTACTCGCACTTTTCGAATAGATTTTCCGGCCATGAAAAACCTCCCGTCAGCAGCGAATCGGAATCCGCGCTGCGGGAGGTTCAAATTCAGGCTTTACCTGTCGATCAGTAGTTTTCAGCCTTGATCTGCTGATAGCTCTGCGGATGTGCGCAGACCGGGCAGATTTCCGGAGCCGACTTGCCGATCACGAGGTGACCGCATTCGCGGCACTGCCACATGACTTCTT
>USBS01000070.1 GCA_900552915.1 uncultured Sutterella sp.
GGCCTTGTCACGTGAAAGCGTCGGCAGAGTTCCGGTGAGCACGAACGTTTTGCCGGCCACTTCGGGATTGACCTGCACTTCTTCCTGCTTCCAGTGCACGCCCTCAGAAAGAAGTTCGTCGACAACCGCATTGTTGTGCGGCTCATCAAAGAAAGCGCGTATCGACTCGGCAAGAACCTCACCCACATCGTGCACCTGCAGCAGGTCTTCAACGGTAGCGGCGCGCAGCGCTTCGAGCGTGCGGAAGTAGAGCGCCAGGTCTCTTGCCCCTGCTTCGCCCACATGTCGAATGCCCAACGCAAAGATAAAGCGCGCAAGCGTCGTTTCCTTGCTTGCGGCAATCGCGTTGATCAGATTCTCTGCACTCTTTTCGCCCATTCGATCCAGCTCGGCCAACTGAGCCGTCGTGAGTCGATAGATGTCGGCCGGCGTCTTCAAAAGACCTTTGTCGACAAGCATGTCGACCATCTTTTCGCCCAGGCCGTCAATGCCGATAGCGCGGCGCTGCGCAAAGTGCACGAGCGAGAGCTTTCGCTGCGCCGGACACACGAGTCCTCCCGTGCAGCGCGAATCTTTTTCTTCTTCGTCGCGCACGACGGCAGAGCCGCACACCGGACAAATCTCGGGCATGACGAAGCTTTGGGCGGATTCGGGCCGTTTGTCCGGCAAAACACGAACAATCTCGGGAATCACGTCGCCCGCGCGGCGCACGACGACCGTGTCGCCGATCATGAGGCCCAACTCCTTGATGTGATCTTCGTTGTGAAGCGTCGCGTTGCTCACCGTTACGCCGCCCACAAACACGGGCGCAAGGCGCGCAACCGGCGTCACGCGCCCCGTGCGGCCCACCTGCACATCGATCGCCTGCACCACGGAAAGCGCCTCCTCGGGCGGATACTTGTGCGCGCAAGCCCAACGAGGTTCACGGGCGACAAAGCCCAGGGCGCGCTGCTGCGCATAGGAGTCCACCTTGTAGACGACGCCATCGATTTCAAACGGAAGCTGCGCACGGTTTGCAAGCACGTCGCGGTGAAACGCGGCAAGCGCCTCGGCGCCCTTTACGGTGCGGCGCTCTTTAGCCACCGGGAAGCCCAGCGCAGTCAGGCGCTCAAATAGCTGAGTCATGGATTGCGCAAAGTTGGGGTCGCTTACTTCGCCTGTGCCGTAGGCATAAAAATGCAGCGGTCTCTGAGCCGTAATGCGGCTGTCGAGCTGACGCAAAGCGCCTGCAGCAGCATTGCGCGGATTGACAAAGGGTTTTTCGCCGAGCTCCTTTTGCTTTTCATTGAGTTTTGCGAAGTCGGCCTTGTGCATGATCACTTCACCGCGCACTTCAAGCACGTCGGGCGCAAGCTTGGGATCGAGCTCAAGAGGAATCGAGCGGATAGTGCGGGCATTGGCGGTCACGTCTTCGCCAAAAGCGCCGTCGCCTCGCGTCTGCGCTCCCACAAGCACCCCTTTTTCATAGCGCAGGTTGATTGCCAGTCCGTCGAACTTGAGCTCCACGTCGTAGACAACCGGCGCGTCTGCCGGCGTAAGCCCCAACTCTTTTCGCACGCGCTCGTCAAAGGCTCGAGCTCCCTCGTCGGTAAAGTCCGTCTCGGTGCGAATCGAGAGCATCGGCACGGCGTGCTTGACCTTGGCAAGGTCGCTTCGAACCGCGCCGCCCACCCGCAGCGTCGGAGACGAGGGAGACTTCAGGTCGGGATAGCGCGCCTCAAGTTCGCTTAACGCACGAAACACGCGATCGTATTCGGCGTCCGGCACCGACGGATTGTCGAGCACGTAGTACTCATAGTTCCAACGGTTAAGCAGCGCAGCATAGTCCTGCATGCGCGAACGTACTTCTTCGTCGGGGCCTGCAAAGCGATCGTCAGACACGGTCTCGATTCCTTACTGTTCAAAAAAGCCTCCGGAGCGTTGCGGCGCCGGAGGCCTGAGTTTGTTCTTTTCTTTTATGGCCGATCAGTCGGCCGAGAAGATCAGGCAGGCGCGGCGCGAACCCGCAGGCACACCATGCTCGGCCATCGTATTGTGCATCGTCTTCAAAGCGGCGGCGATGCGGCTTGCGGCACGCGCACCGATCGGGTTGCCCGAGGCATCCGTCATCGTGGCGTCGATGCGGCAGCACAAATCGTTGGCAATTTCAAAGAACTGTCCGAGCGGATCGGCGGCAGGCGCCATCAGCGGCACGGCAAAGGAAAGCTCGATTTCGTTGCCGAGCGTCTGCGGCGGCAGGATGGAGAAGACCGGAGACTTGACGCCCGCAACACTGCGTTCGTAGCGCTCGGCAGTCTTCACAAAGCCGCAGGCAACAGCCGCGCTCTCGAGCACGTCTTCGGTGATGTCCTTGGCCGCTACAAGCTTCACGGAAAGGCGCTTGTCGAAAGCTTCGACAATTCGCTTGATGCGCTGGGCGCTTTCGATCACCACGTTGGAGTCGGGGCCCTGAGATTCACCCTTGAGCTCAATGGCAAACTGCTCGGCGTGAATCATGAATTTCGAGACGGTCGCCTCATCGACGCAGCGGGTGCGGTTGGCAAGCAGCATCGAAAGATAAATCTGCGTGCACTTCGTCACACGGTCGGCACCTTCGTACCAAACGCCGCTAACGGCATCGAAGCACTGCACTCGCACCAGACTCATCAAGAGAGGTTCGGCCTGCACATCGGCAATGCGCTGCTTGAGGTTCGGCAAATTAAACGAGTCTTCAAGCGGCGTGATGTTGATCACGGCTTCTACGGCCGCATCGAGTTCGGGCTTGCGGCGCTGAACGATCGGCGCATGCACGGGTTCTTCGACGTAGGCAGGCGGCTCGTAGACGGCAGGCGCCTCTTCCTGAACCTGAGCAGGCGGCTCTACGGGCACTTCGGCCATTGCCTGCGGATCGGCGTCCTCGGGCTTGAGCTTGGGCACGTCCTCTTCGTCGCCCGAGACCGCATCAAGTAAGCCCCCCTCGGGGTTGTCGCCCTTTTTGATCTTTTCAACAAGATCGATTCCCGCCTTCGTGTCCTTCTGGTTTTTCTTGTGTTGGAAATACCAAACGACACCGATGACGGCGGCGATCAATACGGCAATGTAGACCGGTTCAATACTAGGCATGCGCCTGACTCCGTTTATGTTCGAACAATCGGGAATTGTAGTGCAACCGCCGCACCTATTGCGCGGCCATCTCGGAAGCCTGCTCCACGTCCACCGAAACGACGCGCGAAACACCGGGCTCCTTCATGGTAACGCCCACGAGCGTTCTCAAATGCTCCATTGTGACGCGATGGTGCGTAATCATCATGAACTGCGTGTTGCTCGACATCTGCAGAATGCGGCGCGCCAGACGATCCTGATTGGCTTCGTCAAGCGGCGCATCGACTTCGTCGAGCAGACAGAAGGGCGCCGGATTGAGCTTAAAGATGGCAAACACAAGCGCCGTAGCGGTCATCGCCTGCTCGCCGCCCGAAAGCAGCTTCACGCTGGCGTTTTTCTTGCCCGGCGGCTGAGCGGACACTTCAACGCCCGCTTCGAGAATTTCTTCGCCCGTCATTCTGAGTTCGGCAGAACCGCCGCCGAACAGCCCCGTAAACATCTCGCGGAAGTTGCGGTTGACCTCTTCAAAGGTGGTGCGCAGCAGCTCGCGCGTTTCGGCGTCGATGCGTCGGATCGTCGCCTCGAGGTTCGCAATGGCTTCCTCAAGATCGGCAACCTGCCGTTCGGTTTCTTCCATCGCGCGGCGGCTTTCCTGCAGATTTTCAAGTGCGGCATGGTTGACCGGCCCCAACGCGGCGATCAATTCGTTCAGGTGCGCCACACGGCTCTTTAGGCCCGAAGCACGCAGCCCGCCTTCTTCCACGGCAAGCGCGAGTGCGTTTCGATCGGCCTGCGCTTCGTCGAGATGCTCGGTAAAAACCGTGCTTTGAGTGAGCCAACTTTCGCGGCGAACCTTCAAGTCGGCAATTTCCTGCAGCAGCGGAGTTTGCGCGGCATTCAGATCGCCGCTGCGGCTGCGCGCGGCTTCGAGCGTTTCTTCGGCTCTGCGACATTCCTCTTCGGCAGCCTTGTGAGCTTCGTTTTTGGCATTGAGTTCGTCGAGCACGCGGCTTAATCCCTCGCGCTGCGCCGTTTCGTCAAGGCCTTCGCGGCGAGCGGCTAGTTCCTCCATATGCGCAGTGAGCTCTGCAATTTCCTCATCGGCTCCGGCCTGGCGTTCGCGTGCGTCGCGCACGCGCTCCTGATTGGTCTGCACCTGCACGCGCAGCATCTGAACCTGCCCGTCGAGGCTGCGGACTTTTTCCTGCAGACTCGAAGCACTCTGCTCGGCCTCTTCCAGGGCCACCTTGGACTCAAGCGCAGCCTGCTGCACCTGAGAAAGCGTCCCGTCGGCCGCTTCGAAAGCCGCATCCGTTTCTTCCTGCTGCGCGGCAAGCTCTTCAATCCGAATCTTGAGTTCGGCTTCCTGATCGGCCGTTCGGCGGCTTTTTTCCTTCCAGGCAGCAATCGCAGCCGACAGAGCCGAATACTCCACCTGCAAGGCGTGCAGCTCGCTGCGACAGCTCTGCTCGGCTCGTCCGCCTTCGGCCACCTGCGCTTGCGCCAGTTTCAACTGTCCCTGATGCGAAACCAACGCTTCGTCGATGCGATCAAGCTCATCGCGCTCGCGCGAAGACTGCTCGGAGAGCGTTCGGATTTCCGCCGCTCGCGACATGATGCCCGCCGTTTCGCTCTCCTCAGCCCAAAAGCTGATCGAGACAGCGTCGACAATATGCCCCTGAGGCGTCACAAAGCGCTCGCCCGCATGCAGCCGAGCGCGGTTTTCGACAGCTTCCTCAAGCGTTTCGGCCGCGTACGTTCCGGCAAGCCACACCGAAAGCGCCGCCGCGATTTTCTCGTCGCTCGTGCGAACCTTTCGGGCAATGGGGGTGAGATCGGACGGATTCTCCGCGGGCTTTTCAGCCGTATCGCCGTAAAACACAAGGCGCGCGGGAGGAGGATCGAATGCAAAGCCCGCGGCACGCTCAAGCCGCCCCATGTTGATGGCCCCGGCGCGCACGCTCAGGACCGCTTCAAGCGCCACGGCCCAGCCGTCGTCGATTTCGAGTTTTTCGTAAACGCGGCCTGCTTTGTCAAGCCCCATCTTGGTGAGCCACGCAGGCAATTTCCCTTCGGCCTGAGCTTTCGTCTGCATGGCTTCCAAGGCCTGCAGGCGGGCTGCGGTGCGGGCATGTACGGCCGATTGCCGCTCCTTGCTTTGGCGCGTTGTTTCGTAGCTCGAGCGTATTTGCTCTAGCCTTTCGCTCGCTTCTTCCGCAGCCGCACTCAATTCTTCGAGCTGCGCTTCGTGTTCGGCAATCAGTTCGGTGAGTTCCGCAAAACGCTCCTCATCAGGCGCTCCGCCCGCACGCTTTTCGGCCTGAATCGCTTCAAGACGCGCCTCCACGTCGTTGATCTCACGGGCGAGCGCCTGCATTTGAACGCTGAGCACCTCGATGCTCTTTTCGTGTGCGCCTACCGCTTCGCGCGCTTTTTCGTAGGCGGCTTTCTTCGCTTCGCACTCGTCCTGCGCAATGACGAGATTTTCCTGCGCAACGGCCGCATCCTCTTCAAGTGCCGCGGCGGTTTCTTCAAGTTCCTGCGACTTGGCGGTCAGTTCGGCAATGCGCCCTGCCGCCGAATCGCGTTCGCTTTTGCGGCGCGCAATGCTTTCGGCCGCATTGGCAATTTCACGCGCAAGCGAATCTTTTTCCGTGATGATGCGCTGAATGGCCCCTTCGATTTCGGCAACGCGCGCGTTGGCCTGCCAGGCAGTCTCGCGAGCCTGATCGGCCGCTTCGCGTTTGATGCGCGCCGTTTCCTTGAGCGTTTCGATCTCGCTCGTCAAGCGCTGCAGTTCGCCTCGGCTCTCGAGCAGATCGGCTTCGCGGGCGGCAATCTGAGCGTTTACCTTGTCGACGGCCGCCTTGGCGTCGCGCTCCTGCAGGAAGTACCACAACAGTTCGGCCTGCTCTTTTTGCCGAGTAAGCTCTTCCCAACGGGCCGCTACTTCGGCTTCACCCGTCAAGCGTTCGATTTCGGTGCGCTTTGTCTCCTGCAGGTAGCTCACCTTTTCAAGGTTGTTGCGGGTTCCGGCAAGCGCCGTTTCCGTTTCGCGGCGCCGCTCCTTGTATTTGCTCACGCCGGCGGCTTCTTCCAGATACACGCGCAGCTCTTCGGGCTTGGCCTTGATGAAGTTGCTGATCATGCCCTGGCTGATGATCGCGTAGGAGCGCGGACCCAGCCCCGTGCCCATGAAGATGTCCTGCACGTCGCGCCGGCGCACCTGCTGATTGTTGATGAGGTAGGCGTTGCTGCCGTCGCGCGTGACGATGCGCTTCACGGAAAGCTCCGTGTACCGGCCCCAGGCACCCTTGATCGTGCCGTCGGAGTTGTCGAGCACCAGTTCGACCGAGGCGCGCGACGAGGCAGGCCGATTGACCGAACCCGAGAAAATGAGTTCGCTCATCGAGGTCGACCCGCGCAATTCCGAAACGCGCGCTTCGCCCAGCACCCAGCGGATCGCATCGATCACATTGGATTTGCCGCAGCCGTTGGGGCCGACGATGCCCGCCACCGCGCCCGGAAATTCGATCACGGTTGTGTCGGCAAAGCTTTTGAAGCCGGAAATGCGAAGCTGTTTTAAGCGCACGGTGTCTGTTTGAGAAGTTTGAAAGATACAAAAAGGCGTCGCCAACATAAACGGGAACCGACGCCAACGCTCGGATTTTACAGTGAAGTTCGGCCGCAGCCTCGCTTTTGCGACAGAATCCGTCCGTATAATTTTTCGACTTCCGGCCGCTCTTTGTCCTAGGCCGTTTTCTTTGAGGATCCGCTCGTGCCCAATCCCGGACTATCGCTTACCCGTCCCTATCCTTTTGCCCGCCTTCGCAAGCTCTTTGAAGGCATCGTGCCTGCTGACGGAAAGCTCAAACCCATTTCGCTCGGAATCGGCGAACCCTGCCATCCGATTCCGCAGTGCATTCGGGATGCGATCGGCGCCAACATCGGCCGCATGAGCTCCTACCCGGCCACCGCCGGAGACATCGCGCTTCGCGAAGCGATCGCCGCCTGGTGCGCGCGCCGCTACAGCTTTGTGCTTGATCCCGCAACCCAAATCCTGCCGGTGCTCGGCAGCCGCGAGGCGCTGTTCAGCCTCGTGCAGTGCGTGGTGGATCCCACGGCAGCAGGCGGCGCCAAGGTCGTGATGCCCGTTCCGTTTTATCAAATCTATGAAGGCTCGGCCTTTCTTGCCGGAGCCGAGCCGGTGTATCTGCCGCTCACCAAAGAAAACGGCTTTAAGCTCGATTTGACGGCGCTTTCCCCCGAAACCCTTGCTCAGACGCAACTCGTTTTCGTCTGTTCGCCCGGCAACCCCACCGGATCCGTTTTCGACCTTGAAGACTGGAAGAAGCTCTTTGAACTCTCGGATCGCTACGGCTTTGTGATCGCAAGCGACGAGTGCTACAGCGAAATCTATTTTGAAGAAGGCAAAGCTCCGATCGGAGCGATGACCGCGGCGAAAGCGCTCGGCCGCGCCGACTTAAAGAACATCGTCGTTCTCAACAGCCTCTCCAAGCGCAGCAATGCGCCGGGCATGCGTAGCGGCTTTGTGGCGGGAATCTCATCAAGAATTTCCTTCTTTACCGCACCTATCACGGCTCGGCCATGAACCCGATGATTCAGGCCGCCTCAATCGCCGCCTGGAGCGACGAAGCGCACGTCGTTGAAAACCGCCGCCTGTACCGCGAGAAATTTGCCGTCGCGCAGCCGATTCTCAATTCCGTACTCGAAGCACCCATGCCGCAGGCCGCTTTTTATTTATGGACGAATGTGGCGGGCGACGACGAAGCGTTTGCGCGCGACCTTTATAAAGAACAGGGCATCACCGTGCTGCCTGGCTCCTACCTTTCGCGCGACGTACTGTTTGCCGACGGCTCGACGATGAATCCGGGCGCAGGCTACGTTCGCATTGCGCTCGTGGCCGAACCCGAGCGCATCGAGGAGGCCTCGCTGCGCATCAAGGACTTTGTTCTTTCGCGCAGGTAATCTTTCGCTTGAAACCATTTTCACCAACAACGGCGGCGCGAGGGAGATTTCGCATCAAGCGGCGCGCCGTCCATCCATCATCAAAACACAATAAGGAACCGAAATGACACAAGACATCACCTCCATCATCGAGTCCGCATGGGACTCCCGCAGCGACTGGACGGCCGAGACGATCGGCGCGGCCGAACGCGAAGCGATCATGCATGTGCTTGCAAGCCTCAACGACGGCTCGCTTCGCGTTGCCGAAAAGACGGCTGACGGCTGGCAGACCAACCAGTGGGTCAAGAAGGCCGTGCTTCTGAGCTTTCGCCTCATGCCCAACGAAGTGATGAAGGCCGGCCCCTTCACGTGGTACGACAAGCTTCCGTTGAAGTTTCACAGCGACGAAGGACGCAAGATCGCCGAATCGGGCGTGCGCGTCATTCCGGGGGCCGTGGCCCGCTACGGCTCCTACATTGAGCCGGGCGCCGTGCTGATGCCCTCTTTCGTGAACGTCGGCGCACGCGTAGGCTCGGGCACCATGGTCGACACGTGGGCCACCGTCGGCTCCTGCGCTCAGGTAGGCAAGAATTGCCACCTCTCGGGCGGCGTCGGCATCGGCGGCGTGCTCGAACCCGTGCAGGCCGGCCCCACGATCATTGAGGACAACTGCTTCATCGGCGCTCGCAGCGAAATCGTCGAAGGCGTCGTTGTTGAGGAAAACTCCGTCATTTCGATGGGCGTCTTCATCGGTCAGTCCACCAAGATCTACGACCGCACCACCGGTGAAATTCTGCGAGGTCGTGTGCCGGCCGGCTCCGTCGTGGTGCCGGGGTCGCTGCCGAGCTCCGACGGCAAGTACAACTTGAACTGCGCCGTGATCGTCAAGCGCGTCGACGCCAAGACTCGCTCGAAGACTTCCATCAACGAACTGCTTCGTGATTAATCGTGACTGTCATCGACGTCGCCAAAGCGCTTCTTTCCTGCCCGTCGGTTACCCCTGACGAGGCGGGAACGGTTGCGGTGCTACGCAGCATTCTCGAGCACGCCGGTTTTTCGTTTGAAGTCGACCGTACGCCCAACGGCACAACCAACGTTTGGGCAACGCACGGCAGCGGCGCTCCGCTTTTTGTTTTTGCGGGACACGTCGACGTGGTGCCGCCCGGAGACGAATCCGAATGGACGACGCCTCCGTTTGCACCGACCGAGCGCGACGGGAAACTCTACGCGCGCGGCGCAGCCGACATGAAAGGATCGGTTGCCGCCGCACTCACGGCTTTTTCAAAGCTCGTCGAACACGATCCCGAACACAAGGGTACGCTTGCGTTTTTGATCACCTCGGACGAAGAAGGCGACGGATACGAGGGCACCCGGCGCGTCGTGGAAAAACTGGCGCGCGAAGGCGTAGTAATTGATGCGTGCATCGTGGGGGAACCCTCCTGCGCCGAGAGTTTCGGCGACACGATCAAAAACGGC
>USBS01000071.1 GCA_900552915.1 uncultured Sutterella sp.
CATGGAACCCACCCGCATCTATGTCAAGCAGGTTCTCAACGTGATGAAGTCCGTGACGATCAAGGGCATGGCTCACATCACGGGCGGCGGCCTGGTGGAAAACATTCCGCGCGTTCTGCCCGAAGGCACCCAGTGTGTTGTGCACGCCGACAGCTGGAAGCGTCCGGCCATCTTCGACTGGCTGCAGGAAAAGGGCAACATCGATTCGCACGAAATGCACCGCGTCTTCAATAACGGCATCGGCATGGCCGTGGTCGTTGCGGCCGAAGACGCCGAACGCGCCAAGGCTCTCTTTGAAGCCGAAGGCGAAAAGGTCTACACGATCGGCGAAATCCGCGCGCTGCCCGCGGGAGAAGCGCCCTGCGTGGTGATCTAAGCGGACTGTCGAATCTACCCGAAAGCGCGGCCTTCGCTTGCCGCGCTTTTTCTTTACCCGACTTTTATGCGCGTTTATCTCTGCATTCCAAAACGCAAGGGCGGCGTCACCCTGCGAGAACTCGACTTGCCCGTCGGCGCAACCGTTGCCGATGCGCTCGAAGCGGCGGGATTTGCCCCCTCAAGCACCTGCGCGATTTTTTGTGAAAAGGTCGATGCACAGGCGCCGCTCAAGCCTGAGGACCGCATCGACGTGGCCGTGCCGCTAGCGCTTTCTCCAATGGAGGTTCGCCGTCTTCGAGCCGAACAAAAGGAGCGCACCGCCGTTCCGCGTCCCAGCCACGGCGGCATTCATCAGCTCATCAAGCCTCTGGACGAATCCATGCTGTGAAAAAACGAGTAGATTTTGCCTGCTCCTCTTCCAATAAACCCTCGTATATGCCTATAATGCGAGGTTAACCAAAAGCATCCGGGGCCTCTTGGGCGAACGTCCGGCACTGCGACCCGTTTTTTTTTTGCTTTGAGGTTACCGAAAATGCGTCTCCTTCAGAAGGCACTTACCTTCGACGACGTTCTGCTCGTCCCCGCCTACTCCGAAGTTCTCCCCCGCGATGTGCAGCTGCGCACGCGTCTGACCCGCGAAATCTCCCTGAATCTTCCGATGGTGTCCGCCGCTATGGACACGGTTTCCGAAGCCAATCTGGCCATTGCCATGGCTCAGGAAGGCGGCATCGGCATCATCCACAAGAACCTCACGGCTCAGCAGCAGGCTGCCGAGGTTGCCAAAGTCAAGCGCCATGAATCGGGCGTCGTAAGCGACCCCATCACGGTCGGTCCCGACATGCTCGTGGGCGACGTGATCCGCATGTGCCAGGAGCACCGCATCAGCGGCGTGCCGGTCGTCGAAGGCCGCCACGTCCTGGGCATGGTCACCAACCGCGACCTGCGCTTCGAATCCCGCATGGAAGCTCCCGTGCGTGAAATCATGACCCCGCGCGACCGTCTCGTGACGGTGCAGGAAGGCTCGAGCCTCGACGAAGCCAAGCGCCTGATGCACGAAAACCGTCTGGAACGCGTGCTCGTGGTCGACAAGGACTTTAACCTCTGCGGCCTCATCACCGTCAAGGACATCATCAAGGCAACGGAACACCCCTACGCCGCCAAGGATAAGGAAGGCAAGCTTCTTGCCGGCGCCTCGATCGGCGTGGGCGCAGGCACCGAAGAACGCCTTGAACTGCTCGTCGAAGCGGGCGTCGACGTCGTCGTGGTCGACACGGCTCACGGCCACAGCAAGGGCGTGCTCGACCGCGTGGCTTGGGTGAAGAAGAATTATCCCAACCTGCAGGTGATCGGCGGCAACATCGCCACGGGCGCTGCCGCTCGCGCACTCGTCGATCACGGCGCCGACGCCGTCAAGGTCGGCATCGGTCCGGGCTCCATCTGCACGACCCGCATCGTGGCCGGCGTCGGTGTTCCTCAGGTTTCTGCCATCAGCAACGTCGCCGAAGCGCTCGAAGGCACGGGCGTTCCTCTGATCGCCGACGGCGGCATCCGCTTCTCGGGCGACATCGCCAAGGCCATCGCCGCAGGCGCCAACTCCGTCATGATGGGCGGCATGCTCGCCGGCACCGAAGAAGCTCCGGGCGAAGTGATCCTCTATCAGGGCCGCTCCTACAAGAGCTACCGCGGCATGGGCTCGCTGGGCGCCATGTTCAAGGGCTCGGCCGACCGCTACTTCCAGGACAACAACTCGGGCAATCTCGACAAGCTCGTTCCGGAAGGCATCGAAGGCATGGTTCCGTTCAAGGGTTCGGTCGTCACCATCCTCTATCAGATGGCAGGCGGTCTGCGCTCCTCCATGGGCTACTGCGGCTGCCGCACGATCGACGAAATGCGCTCTCGCGCCGAATTCGTCGAAATCACGGCTGCCGGTTGGCGTGAAAGCCACGTCCACGACGTGAAGATCACGAAGGAAGCTCCGAACTACCGTCAGGAAAACTAATTCCTTCTCGGCTAAAATAGCGCGGCGCGGGAAAATCCCGCGCCGTTTCTTTTTCTGCGCCGTTCGATCTCGGCAGCTCCCGCTTGTCCGCCTCATGACGACGGCCCGCACCGCTCATAATTTCAAGACATGCAACACGATCGCATTCTTATTCTCGACTTCGGAAGCCAGGTAACGCAGCTCATCGCACGCCGCGTGCGTGAAGCGCACGTGTACTGCGAAGTGCACCCCAACGACGTTTCCGCCGACTTCATCCGTGAATTCAATCCCAAGGGCATCATTCTTTCGGGCTCTCACATGAGCGCCTACGAAGAATCCACCGATCAGGTGAGCCCGGCCGTGTTCAGCGCGGGCGTCCCCGTTCTGGGCATCTGCTACGGCATGCAGACGATGGCGCTGCAGTTGGGCGGTCGCGTCGAAAGCGGCGCCAAGCGCGAATTCGGCTACGCCGAAGTGCGCGCGCACAACCACACGAAGCTGCTTGAAGGCATCGAAGACTTCAAGGGCCCCGAAGGCGAAGGCATGCTCAAGGTCTGGATGAGCCATGGCGACAAGGTCACCGTCATGCCCGAAGGCTTCAAGCTGATGTGCTCGACGCCGTCGTGCCCGATTGCCGGCATGGCCGACGAAAACCGCGGCTTCTACGCCGTGCAGTTCCATCCGGAAGTCACGCACACCGTGCAGGGCGCGGCAATGCTCAAGCGCTTTGTGACCGAAATCTGCCGCTGCAAGCCCGACTGGGTGATGGGCGACTACATCGCCGAAGCCGTCGAGCTGATTCGCCAGCAAACCAACGGCGAAGAAGTGATTCTGGGCCTTTCGGGCGGCGTGGACAGCTCGGTTGCCGCCGCGCTCATTCACCGCGCCATCGGCGACAAGCTCACCTGCGTGTTCGTCGACAACGGACTGCTGCGCAAGGGCGAACGCGAACAAGTTCGCGAAACTTTTGAAAAGAACATGGGCTTGAAGCTCATCGTCGTCGACGCCGTCGATCGCTTTATGGGCGAACTTGCCGGCGTCACCGATCCCGAACAAAAGCGCAAGATCATCGGCCGTGAATTCGTGAATGTCTTCCAGGAAGAGGCCGAAAAGCTCTCCAACGCCAAGTGGCTTGCTCAGGGCACGATCTACCCCGACGTGATCGAATCCGCCGGCGCCAAGACAAAGAAGGCAAAGACCATCAAGAGCCACCACAATGTGGGCGGCCTGCCCGAAACGCTTCACCTGAAGCTTCTCGAGCCGCTGCGTTCGCTCTTTAAGGACGAGGTACGCGAACTCGGTGTCGAACTGGGCCTTCCCTACGAAATGGTCTACCGTCACCCCTTCCCCGGTCCGGGCCTGGGCGTGCGCATTCTGGGCGAAGTCAAGCGCGAATACGCCGACCTTCTGCGCGAAGCCGACGCGATCTTCATTGAAGAGCTGCGCCGCGCAGGCTGGTACGACAAGGTTAGCCAAGCCTTCGTGGTGTTCCTGCCTGTGAAGAGCGTGGGCGTCATGGGCGACGGCCGCACCTACGACTGGGTCGTGAGCCTGCGCTCGGTTGAAACGAGCGACTTCATGACCGCCAAGTGGTCCGAACTGCCCTATTCGCTTTTGGCGACGGTTTCCAACCGCATCATCAATGAAGTGAAGGGCATCAACCGCGTCGTCTACGACGTCTCGGGCAAGCCGCCCGCCACAATCGAATGGGAATAAGCGAGCGTTAGTCTCAGCCCACACGAAAAGCAGCGCGAGTTCATACAAAAACGGCTCGCGCTGTTTTGTTTTTAGCAAAGAAGCTGTCCTCGTCTTGTTTTCCACGCAGGCTCCGATAGAATCGAGTCCATAGCGCCGACGCCGTTTTGGCCTCGGTGCGCCCATAAAAGGATCCATCGCCATGTATCTGAAGTCTCCGAGCCTTGAAGAAGGCTCCCGCATGCCCGAAAAGCACTCGTTAAACGGCGGCAATGTTTCGCCGGAACTCGCTTGGGGCGATTTTCCCGCAGAAACAAAAAGTTTTGCCGTAACCTGTTTTGACCCGGACGCTCCGACCGGGTCGGGCTGGTGGCACTGGGTGGCGCTTGACATTCCGTCCGACGTCACGAGTCTTGCCGAAGGCGTAAAGCTTTCCGCCCCCGCTCGAGAGCTCGTCACCGACTACGGCACGAAAGGCTTCGGCGGCGCCTGTCCTCCTTCCGGACACGGCATGCACCGCTACGTCTTTACGGTGTGGGCGCTTCCGGTTGAAACGCTCGACTTGCCCGACACGGCTACCGCCGCCAATGCGGGCTTCATGCTCAACGCGTTGGCGCTTGCAAGCGCCAAAATTACGGCAACCTACGTAACGCCGTAATCGTTTCATTGGGCTATAGTGCGGCATGCGCCTGAAAAAAGGCGCATGCCTCGTTTCGTTTTCGTCTCGAGCTCAGCTCGACACCTGACGTGCGCGACACAAATCAAAATCCGCCGAGTACAGAAGGCGGAACCTCGGGAGAATAAAAAAAATGAGCGCAGACTCCTCTCAGATGCAGCGGCCGGTGATGAACCCCAAGGAAAAACGCATGCAGACGATTCAGGCCGTCCTGTACGTCGTCGCCATCGTTTTGGGTCTCATCAACGGCTTTTACGGTTCGGAAATCTGGATTCAGACCGGCGAATTCATTTCGACGATCTTCATTCGCCTCTTCCGCTTCATCGCCGTGCCGATCATCGCGGTGTCGATCATCGCCACGCTTTCTCAGATTTCCCGCTCCACCGAATCGGGACGAATCTTCCGTCACAGCGTCTTTTACACGCTGCTCACGACAATTCTGGCCGCCACGCTTGCCGCTATTTTGTTCGAGCTCTTTGCTCCGGCCAACGTAACCCTTTCGGATACCACGCAGGCCTCGGAAGCCATCGCCGGCATCAAGGGCAAGAGTTACTTCGACTACATCACGTCGGTCGTGCCCGACAACGCGATTGCGCCGTTTTTGTCGGCTAACGTTCTCTCGGTTCTGATCATCGCCGCGGCCGTCGGCATTGCCATCGCGAAGCTGCCGCACGACAGCCGCGAGCAGCGCGTGCTCATGGCTTTCTTCTCGGGCCTGCAGTCCGTGCTCTTTACCCTTGTTAGCTGGATCATCATGATCCTGCCGCTCGGCATCTTCGGCTTTTTCACGGTGCTTGCCAAGGAAATCAACGCGGGCGTTGCTGTGGGCGGCCTTGGCACCTACTTTGCAACGGTGCTCTCGGCCAACTTCATTCAAATGCTGATCGTGCTGCCCGCCATACTGCTGCTGCGCGGCATCAATCCGATCCGCGTTTTCAAGGGCATGCTGCCTGCGCTCACCGTCGCCTTCTTCTCGAAGTCTTCGGCCGGTACATTGCCCGTGACCATGCGCTGCTCGGAAGTCAACCTCGGAGTTAAGGAAAGCGTTTCGCGCTTCGTGCTGCCGATGTGCACCACGATCAACATGAACGGGTGCGCCGCCTTCATTTTGATTACCGTGGTCTACCTTATGCAGAACGCGGGCGTCGACATCACCTGGACTACGCTTGCCGTGTGGATCTTCATCTCCACGATTGCCGCCGTCGGCAATGCCGGCGTGCCCATGGGCTGCTTCTTCCTTTCGGCAAGCCTTCTGGCAAGCATGAACGTGCCGATTCTTCTGATGGGCGTCATTCTTCCCTTCTACGCTGTGATCGACGCCATCGAAACCACGCTCAACGTCTGGAGCGACTCCAACGTCGCCGTGCTCGTGCACAAGGATCTCTACGGAGATCTTTAATATCTGTCCTATCCTTGACCTGCGTCTAGCCGTCTAAGGCAAAGCCGCAGGTTGATGGCAGGTACAATTGACAATTGTGCGGGAGTGCTCGCGGCTCCCGCTTTTGTTTCATAAACCGCCGTCGGCCGACCTCGGGCCTCGGAGGTTTCAAAAAGCGCCGGCCGATTCGTGCCGATCAGGACAGCCTCGGCGCACTGACAACAAGAAACCGAAAGAGATGTTTTCCAATCCCACCGCCGTTACTTTCACCGGCTACATGATTCTGATGGTGCTTCTGGGCTTTGTGGCCTGGCGGTACACCCGAAACTTCAGCGACTACATTCTGGGCGGCCGCAGCCTCGGCGGCATCGTGACAGCCCTCTCGGTCGGCGCCTCTGACATGAGCGGCTGGCTGCTGATGGGGCTTCCCGGCGCCGTGTTTCTTTCGGGCATCACAGAAAGCTGGATTGCCATCGGCCTCACGCTCGGCACCTATCTCAATTGGAAGTTCGTGGCGGCGCGTCTTCGCGTCTACACCGAGGTTTCGCACAATGCGCTCACCCTGCCCGACTTTTTTACGCACCGCTTCAAGGACGATACGCGCGTGCTGCGCATTTTGGCGGCCGTTGTTATTTTGGTGTTCTTTACGATTTACTGCGCCAGCGGCGTCGTCGCGGGCGCCCGCCTCTTTGAAAACACCTTCGGCATGACCTACGAGCGCGCGCTCTGGATCGGCGCCGCCGCAACCATTTTGTACGTTTTCATCGGCGGCTTCCTGGCCGTGAGCTGGACCGATACCTTCCAGGCTTCGCTGATGTGTGTAGCGCTTGTCATCACTCCGATTGTCGTGATGAACGATCTCGGCGGCTTTACGAGCGCCGTCGAACAGGTGCGCGCCATCAACGAGAACATGGTCAACATGCTCTCGCATCAAACCTTCATCGGGGTGCTGAGCCTCATTGCCTGGGGGCTCGGGTACTTCGGACAGCCGCATATTCTCGTGCGCTTCATGGCCACGCGCTCGATCAAGGTGATTCCGCGCGCCTGCCGCATTTCGCTCTTGTGGATGATCTTCTGCCTGGGCGGCGCCGTGTCCGTGGGCTTTTTCGGATCGGCCTACTTTGCCGCACATCCCGATCAGGCAACGCTTGTAACCGAAAACCACGAACGTGTCTTCATCGTGCTCTCGCAGGTGCTTTTCAATCCCTGGGTCGGCGGCATTTTGATGGCGGCCATTCTCGCTGCGGTCATGAGCACGCTCTCCTGCCAACTGTTGGTGTGCTCCTCGACGCTCACGCAGGACTTCTACCGCGGCTTCCTTCGCCCCAAGGCCAATCAGTGGGAACTGTTGTGGTTCGGCCGCATGATGGTGCTTCTGATCTCCTTTGTGGCCATCTTCATCGCCATGGATCCGCAAAGCCTCGTTCTGTCGCTTGTGAGCTACGCATGGGCGGGCTTCGGCGCCGCATTCGGTCCGGTCATTCTCATCAGCCTCTGGTGGAAGCGCATGAACAAGTACGGCGCCATGGCCGGCATGTTTGTGGGCGCAGCCACGGTTTTGATTTGGCATCAATTCAACTGGTTCGGTCTCTATGAAATCGTTCCGGGCTTCCTCTTTGCGTCGATTGCAATCTACGTCGTAAGCCGCCTGACCGAAGCGCCCGACGAAGAGATCTGCGAAACGTTCGACAAGGTCGAAGCCGAAGTCAGGGCTGGCTAAAAAGGACCGGAAATTCGATATTGACCCAAACGCGGCCAACGGTAATTTGCCTTGGCCGCGTTTGTTTTTCTGGCATTTTTCCTTAGTTTCGAGCGTGCAAAACAAGAGTATTATTTTTTTTACGCGCCCGTTTGCGACCTCGCCGCACGGGCCGAACAGATAAAAACAAACTCGCGGAGACAAACGCAAATGCAAAAGAAACCTCTTGACTGGACCAACCTCGGTTTTACTTATCGTCCGACGGACTTCCGTTATCAGGCCAACTGGAAGGACGGCGCCTGGGATGAAGGCGGTCTGGTGACCGACCCCAACCTCGTCTTGTCGGAAGCTTCCTGCGTGTTCCACTACTCGCAGAGCTGCTTTGAAGGTTTGAAGGCCTACACCACTAAGGACGGCCGCATCGTTACGTTCCGCCCCGATCTGAATGCCGCCCGCATGGCCGATACCGCCCGCCGACTGGAAATGCCCCCGTTCCCGGAAGACAAGTTCGTGCAGGCTGTCGTTGACACGGTTCGCGCCAATGCCGCTTGGGTGCCGCCGTTCGGCACGGGTGCTTCGCTATACATCCGTCCGTTCATGATCGGCTCGGGCCCGCAGATCGGCGTTGCGCCCGCCCATGAATTCCTCTTCCGCATCACCGTTATGCCTGTGGGCGCCTACTTCCAGGGGGCCGTCAAGCCCCTGAAGGTCCGCGTGTCCGACTACGACCGTGCGGCTCCTCGCGGCACGGGCCATGTCAAGGCCGGTCTCAACTACGCCATGAGCCTCAAGGCGGGCATGGAGGCGCATGCCGCGGGTTATGCCGAGAACCTGTATCTCGACTCCGAGTCTCGCACCTACGTCGAGGAGACCGGTGGCGCCAACGTCCTGTTCGTGAAGGAGGATGGCACCCTTGTCGTTCCGCAGTCGCACACCGACTCCATTCTGCCCTCCATTACCCGTCGCTCACTCGTTCAGGTCGCCAAGGACCTG
Source organism: uncultured Sutterella sp. (assembly GCA_900552915.1). Lineage (GTDB taxonomy): Bacteria > Pseudomonadota > Gammaproteobacteria > Burkholderiales > Burkholderiaceae_F > Duodenibacillus. Next base: position 8,798 of record USBS01000071.1, read on the forward strand.
GGCATCACCGTCGATGAGCGTCCCGTCGAGTGGGCCGAGGTCAAGGCCGGCACCTTCGTTGAGTGTGGTCTGTGCGGCACCGCTGCCGTCATCTCCCCGGTGGGCGAGATCGACAACAAGGTCTATGGTGCCGATGAGACCGTGACCTTCCCGGCCGGCTACGCCGAGATCGGCCCCGTGATGAAGAAGCTTCGCGAGACCCTGACCGGTATTCAGTCCGGTGCTGTCGAGGATAAGCATAACTGGGTTTATACTGTCGCGTAACTTGCTTTGCGACTCTCACGAGGACGTCCGGGCAGAGAGCAGGTTCCCTCCCGGCGCGTCCTCGGACATGAAAGAACCCCCGCTGCGCACAACGTGCGGCGGGGGTTCTTTCGTCCTGCGGAGTGTCCGCGAAGGTTAGCCCTCAGATCCTGCTACGACTACGTCCTCGGATTGTGGGGCTGAATGAAGGACGTGGCTGTGGGGGTGCCTTGTCCCGGTCGCTGTTTCGCGGCGTGGCCGCGAAACCACGCGCCAC
>USBS01000072.1 GCA_900552915.1 uncultured Sutterella sp.
CTCGCCATGCCGCGGCTGCCGCCCGAGGGCTGATGAATCATGATGCGCGAGTTCGGAAGCGAAAAACGCTTGCCCTTGGCGCCTGCGGCAAGCAGAAACGCCCCCATGGAAGCGGCCATCCCGACGCAGATCGTCTGCACGTCGGGCTTGATGAACTGCATCGTGTCGTAGATGCCGAGGCCGGCGTAGACGGAACCGCCGGGGCTGTTGATGTAAAGCGAAATGTCCTTGTCGGGGTTTTCGCTTTCGAGGAAAAGCAGCTGAGCAATGACGAGGTTGGCCGATTCGTCGTTGACTTCGCCCGACAAAAAGACGATGCGGTCGCGCAGCAGGCGCGAGTAGATGTCGAAGCTGCGTTCGCCGCGGCCGCTCTGTTCGATTACCATCGGGATCAGTGCATTTTGAATGTCGTGCATTTTTTTAAATTCCGTTCGTTGTTTGCAGTGCTCGCAAAAGTAGCAGAGAACGAAAAAGTTCGCGCGCTTTCGAGGGCTTTTTATAGCGACTTCTTACAAACAAAAACGGAAAAAAGCGTCGCAAGGCCTCGTGCCCCGTTTCGCTTTTTCCCGCTTCACGTGCATTGAGCGTCGGCTGCGTCGACGATCCTTTCGGGATCCTTCGACCGACGCTCAATCGGAGTTCGGAAGTATTTCCCGACTCTTATTCGCGGCCCATGCCGGAGAGCTGGTCGAACGTGACCGTTTCTTCGGTGGTCTTGGCCTTGCTGAAGAGGAACTCGAGAGCCTTTTCTTCGAGCACGCGGCCGGCGAGATTGTTGCGCTGGTTCTTGACGAGGTCTTCAACCACTTCCTCGGGCTGCTCGTAGGCGGCAGCGAGCATCGAGGCGCGGGCCTTGACGTCGTCGTCGGTGGCTTCAATCTTGTTCTGGTCGATGATGGCGGTCACCATCATGCCGATGCGGGCCTGCTTCTTGGCGGGTTCGGCAAAGAGTTCGAGCGGAGCCTTCTGAGCCTTGCTGCCGTAGCTCATCATCATCTGCTGGAAGTTGGCGGCGAGGCGTTCCTGCTCGGCGTGCACGATGGCGCTCGGAGCCTGGAAGTCGCAAGCTTCGACAGCGGCGTTGAAGGCTTCGGTGCGGTTGCGTTCGTAGAGGCGTTCCTGCACTTCGCGTTCGATGTTGGTGCGGATTTCGGCCTTGAGAACATCCACGGATTCAACAGCCGGGTAGTGCGGCGCTTCGACCTTGGTGCATTCGAGATCGAACTGAGCGACCTTGCCGGCGAGTTCCTTGTTGCCGTAGTTTTCGGGGAACGTGAGCGTGAAGGTCTTCTTTTCGCCCGCAGCCATGCCGGTGGCGGCTTCTTCAAACTCGGGGAGCATGCGGCCCTGACCGAGCACGAAGACAAAGCCTTCGGCCTTGCCGCCCGCAAATTCAACACCGTCGATCGTGCCGGTGAAGTTCACCGTCAGGCGGTCTTCGGCGGCAGCCTTGCGGCCTTCTTCTTCGGTGAAGGTCACGCGCTGCTTGACGATCGTGTCGATCGTCTTGTTGACGGCTTCGTCGTCGACCGTGCAGAGGTAGCGCTTGAGTTCAACGCCGGAGAAATCGGGCAGAACGATGTCGGGATAGACTTCGAAGGAAACTTCAAAGCGCAGATCCTGGCTGCCTTCGGCCGGAGCGAGCGGCTTGGCGTCGAACTGGCCGACCACGCGGTACTGACCTTCGCGCATGGCCTTGTTGGCTTCGCGTTCGAGAAGCTTGTTGACGACTTCGGCGGAAGCCTGCTGGCCGTACATGGCTTCGACCATGGCAAACGGCACGTGACCCGGACGGAAGCCGGGCATCTTGGCCTTCTTGGAGAGGCGACGCAGTTCCTTGGTGACGCCGTCCCGGAATTCCTTGCCGGAGATCGTCACTTCGAGAGTGCGCAGGTTCGGATTGACAGCTTCCTTCGTTTCGACGGCTGCGGTTTCTTCCTTGACGGTTTCTTCTGCCTTCACGGCTTCTTGATTTTCGGTCATTGTTTTTCTTTCTCTAAGCGCCCGTAGGCCGCGGCCTTGACCGCGTTAAAGCGCATATAAGTCGGTTGAAAATTCGGTACAAACAGGGCCTTGTCGCGCCCGTAAGCGCCGGATTATACCAAAAGAGAAGCCCGTCTTTGCAAGGATTTCCGCAACATCAGGCACGCCGGCGCAATCACGATCGGAAACATTTCGCAGATCGGACGTTTCGCTGTCGGCCGCGTCAACGCCGTCGGCATGCGTACAATTCACGGTAATCGTTTTCATATCCCCATTTTTGAGGATTCACAATGGCAAAGCTTTACATGGGTTTCGATGCGGGCACCCAGTCCGTCAAAGTCGCCGTCTATGACGAAAACTTCAAGCCGGTCGCCTCGCATTCGCTTCCCACCACTCTGCACTACCCGCAGCCGGGCTGGGTGCAGATGAACATCGACGAATTTCTCAACATCACGGTCGAGTGCATGAGAAAAACCGTCGAAGACGTCAAAGGCAAGGGCTACAGCGCCTCCGACATCGCCGCCGTCATGGGCGACGGCATCATCTGCGGCATCTGCGGCGTGGACGAAAACGGCAAGGCCGTCACGCCCTACATCAATTATCTCGACAGCCGCACCCAGGACGACGTCGACGCGATCAATGCGCAAAACCTCGACATCTGGGGCCGCGAAACGGGCAACCCGGAAGCCAACTGCATGTTCCCGGCGATGTTTGCCCGCTGGTTCATCAAAAACAGCGAAGCGTTCCGCAACAAAGGCGTGAAGTTCGTTCACAACGCGCCCTACAGCCTCATGAATCTGGCCGGACTCAAAGGCAAAGACGCCTTCATCGACTGGGGCGCCATGTCGGGCTGGGGCTTGGGCTACAAGGTTGAAAAGAAGGATTGGTCCGACGAGCAGCTCGCCATTCTCGGCATCGACAAGAAATACATGCCGCGCATTCTCAAGCCCTGGGACATTGTGGGCGGCGTAAGCGAAGAAATGGCCGAGCGTACGGGACTTGTCGCGGGCACGCCCGTTTGTGCGGGCGCGGGCGACACGATGCAGTCGATGCTGGGCTCCGGCGTCTTCGAAGCAGGCCAAGGCGTCGACGTTGCAGGCACCTGCGCCATGTTCTGCGTCTCCACCAAGGGTATCGTGCCGGAACTCTCCAAAAAGGGCTCCGGGCTGATCTTTAATAGCGGCACCCTTCCCGACTCTTATTTTTATTGGGGCTTCATCCGCACCGGCGGCTTGTCGCTGCGCTGGTTTAAGGACAACATCTGCCGCAAAGCCGACGATTCGAGCTACTACCGCGTTCTTTCCGAAAAGGCTGAGGAAGTGCCCGCAGGCAGCAACGGCGTCGTGTTCCTCCCCTACCTTACAGGCGGCACGGGCGACTTTAAGGGCGCAAGCGGCATGTTCCTCAACATGACTCTTGACGACGATCAGTTCGTGCAGTGGCGCGCTGTTTTGGAAGCGATCGGCTACGACTACATGGAAATCACGGACACGTACCGCGCTGCGGGCGTGGACCTCAACCGCATCACCGTGACCGAAGGCGGCAGCCGCGATTCGCTTTGGAATCAGATCAAGGCCGATATGCTCGACGCCACCGTTGTGCGCTACCGCAACGCGGGCGGCGCTGTCGTCACCAACTGCGTTTTTGCCGCCAAGGCCGCAGGCCACATCGACGAAGTCCGACCGCTTCTTGAAAAGACCATCATCAAGGACGCTGAGTACACGCCCAACGCAGACAACTCGGCGCTTTACCGCAAGCTCTTTGAACTGAAGAGTCGCTTGGTGAAGACCGATCTGCAAAGCGCATACGCCACGCTCATGAACATGCGCGAGACGAAGGTGAAGAAAGACTGATCTCGCCGTCGGTTTAGGTTCGAAAAAACGCCCCGGGAAGATGCAAAGTCTTTCCGGGGCGAAACTTTTTTAAGTTTAAAAATTACTTCTTTTCAAGCGTCATGATGTGTTCGACGGCGATGCGGCCGGAATTGATAGCAAAGGACGAAGCCGTACCTTCGCCGATTCTCAGGTCGTAGCTGTCGCCGTAGACGCCGCCCGCGTCATGGCCGATGGCGTACAAGCCGGGGATGGCCTTCTCGTGCGCATCGACCACTTCAAGGTTTTCCGTGACCTTCACGCCGTTGAGCGAAGCGAGCGTGTGAAGCTTACCTTTGAGCACATAGAAAGGAGCCTTGCTGACGGCGCGCAGATAGTACTTGTCCTTGCCGAACTGATCGTCGCGGCCCTGCTTGGCAAACTTCGTCATATCGGCGGCAGCGCGCTTAAGGTTTTCAGGATCGAGCCCGGCCTTCTTGGCAACTTCTTCGATCGTATCGCCCTTAAAGACGTCGCCGCGCTTGATGCCGGCTTCGATCATGGCCGGAAGTTCCTTGGCTTTCTGGTGGCGCTGGATGAAGTTGCCGCAGGGATTGAGATAACCCTTGCTGGCAAGTTCCTCGACCAAAGCCTGGTCAAACACCACATAGGTCCATTCGCCGGAGCGCAGGATGGCGTTTGAAGCCACCGGCCAATCGAGCGTCAGCTGCTCGTTGAAGAAGCGGTTGCCGGCAGCGTCGACATAAAGCTGGCTTTGACGGAACAAGGCGCGCAGCTCCTTGTTAGGACCGTTGCAGATCGCTTCGCCTTCAAGCGGATTGAAAGCGCCGTTGATCATCATCGGGCCCATGTTGTCGCCCACGGCACCGACTTCCATCGCCATTCGGATGCCGTCGCCCGTGCGGCCCGGAGCGCCGGACGGAACCAGGTCCTGACCGGAATATTTCTTCACCAGTTCGGCATTGAAGTTGTAGCCGCCGGTAGCGAGAATCACGTACTTGGCGTTGACCGTGACCTTTTCCTTGTTTTCCGTATCGTAGGCTTCAACGCCGGCTACACGGCCGTTTTTGGTAATGAGCTTCTGACCGGGAGTCTGCAGAAGCAGCGTTCCGCCCGCCTTTTCAAAGGCCTTGGTCATGGCCGCGGGCAGCGACCCTGCCTCGGGATAGATGTGCCAAGTCATGTCTTTGTTGCCGGCCCATACCGACTTCACTTCCTTCCAATGCACACCGTGATCCCAGACCCACTGAATGGTCTTAGGCGATTCGTCGATGAAGCGCTTCACAAGCGGCGCGTTGATGCGCCAGTGATGGTATTCACCCATGCGGTTGAATTCTTCGAGCTTGGTGAGCTTCACGCCCGCCTTCTTCTGCATGAAGGACTCAACGGCAAAAGAGCCTTCCATGTAGTTGCCGGCGCCGCCCGTAAAGGCGTTCTTTTCGAGAAGCACGGTCTTGAGGCCGGCTTCTTGAGCGCTTGCTGCTGCAACGGTACCGCCGGCGCCGCCGCCCACCACCACGACATCGGCATCGATCACGCGATCGGCCATAGCCGGGCACGCCATGCAAATGGCAGACATCAGAGCCGTCAGCTGAATAATCTTTTTCATCTTTCTCTCCTCTCGTAGAAAGTGCTGGTTCGTTTGTTTAGAGGCGCCAGAATGCCTCCTTACGTCGATCCTAATCATCTCCCGTTCGGTAATAAACAACACATTCCGAAAAAGATTAATGCGAAATCTGCAACAATTTGGTTTGGGAAAAAACGGAGATCCGCCATGGACAGAATCTCTTTGCTGCGCTTTTTTCTTCGAACGGCCGACACGGGAAGCTTTACCGTCGCCTCTCAGCAGCTCGGCGTTTCGCTGGCAAGCGTCAGCCGCGGCATCGACGCACTGGAAAAAGAATTGGGCACGCCGCTTTTTGTGCGTACCACACGCAAAGTGACATTGACGACCGCCGGCAAAGCATTGGTGAAAAAAGCCCGCGAAATTCTGCTCATCTACGACGGCATGCAGTCCGACGCACGCACCATTGCGGGCATTGCACAAAGCGGGGAACTCAGGATTTCTTCAAGCAGCGTCATCGCCGTGGCGTTTCTGCAACATGTGATCCTGCAATTTCGCTCACTCTACCCGCAGATCCAGGTCGACTTGTACGCGGCCGACGAAAATGTGGATCCGGCCGCGCAAGCCATCGACATCGCCTTTAAGGTCGGCAACCGTCTCCCCGAGGCCTTCGTCGCCAGGCGCATCGGTTTTGTTCGCAGCGTACTGGCCGCTTCGCCCGATTACCTCAAAAAGTCTTCTGCGCCCGTCGCTCCAAGCGATTTGGACAAGCACGAATGCATCCTCAATACGTACCTCGGTCGTTCCTTCAGACTTGTGAATGCCGTGGGCGAAAGCGCGCTGCACGATGTCGTATCAACCTTTTCGAGCAACAACACGTTTGTCTGCTGCCAGATGTGCCTGCAAGGTCAAGGCATCGCGATGCTTCCGCTCGATCTGATCGCTCCGTACCTCGACTCCGGCCGCTTGATCCGCATTCTGCCCGAATGGGAAGGTGAGATCTACAACTTCTATGCACTGACGGCCACACGTTTTATGACGAGCGCCGCCCGTCAATTCCTCAGCCTTGTCGAAACACATCTGAAGCGCTCCGGCGGCAGCGTCTATTCGGCCTTTGCCAATCCGATGCCGTAGGTAAGGAACACCGACGCCAGCCTACAAGCATTGTCTCCGGCTGCGCCGCTCACCGGTCAGCCAATGGCGATTTGCATGAGAAAAAATTCCTCTGAAACCGACATATTCACAATCCTGTGGACAACCGCTGTGGACAACTTGAGAAACTTTTAAAAATCAAGATGTTGCAAATGTGCTCAATTTTTAGGCACTTGTGAATTACCGAAAACGAACTCCGAGTGGCCGTTCTCAGAGTGTCGAGTTCTTTCGTTTCGGTACGGCCCAAAACGCAACACGGTATTGCAGACAGTCCTTTGCGTACCGCTGCCGATGCGATAATTCGGGACAAGACGCACGCTTCGTGCCTAACGAATAACAAGTTACTAACCGATATGAAGAAACACCTTGTGGCAGCCGCCGCCTTTTCCCTCGTTTTGAGCTGTTCCGCGGTATCGGCCGCCGATTCCTTTTTCGGCGCGATCAAGGAAGCCGGCCGCAGCATCGGACACGCTACGCGCGACATCACGCGTGAAATCGGCCACACGACCCGCGACACCACCAAGGAAATCGGGCACGCGTTCCGCGACGGTACTTCCGACAAGAAGGATTCCGGCAAAAAGGACGACTCCAAGAAGTCGGAAAAATCCGATAAGTAACCTGTTGTCGTTAAGTTAGGCGCTCGCTCCGATCGACACAAAGCGTCCGAGTCCGGGTGCGGCCGCTTCGAACTCATCGAGCATCTTTTCCCGCATGACGGCTGCGGCGGTCGATCGTACGAGATCAATCGATTCGATTCCGCCGACCGCCTCCCCCACAACCCACATCTTCCTTGTTCCGTTCAACGACTGCGGCAACTCCGTAAAGCGCACGTCGGAGAGAAACTGACGACCGCACCACAGGTTTGCGGGCGGCAGGAATCCGAAGCCGCCTGTCTGTGCAATCAGTCCCACCAAAGCGTAACTTGACGAAACCGCAATGCGTTCTGCGGGCACCATGCCGCCGGCACTCAAAATGCGGTTGGCCTGGACCTGATCCGAACTTTCCGTGTTGTAGCAGATATAAGGACGCGTCTGCGCCAGATGTCGCAGCTCGTCGATCGTTTTGACCGACGGCAGGCCTCGTGCGGTCACCAGCAAAAACTCTTCTTCGTAAGCAAGCTGCCTGGCCCACTTCTCCCCTTCGATCTGAGGACCCGCACAAACAATCACGTCGAGCTTGCCGTTTTGCAAACGTTCCACCAGTGGTTTGGTCAAGTCGGAATAAACAACCAAATCGGCAACTTTTCCACGAAGCTGCGCCAACAGCCAGGGACTCGATGTCGCCGCCACCGATTCGCCCAGCCCCAGCCGCAACGCCCGCGCAGACAGCGTTTCGGAACACACGCGTGACCGCACCCGCTCAATTTCTTCCAGCAGACGGCTTCCGTCAAGCAGCAGACGGCGCCCAGCCGAGGTAAGTCGCATGGGGCGTGTTTCGCGGTCAAAGAGTTCCACTCCAAGCTGCATCTCCAACGAAGCAAGCGATTGCGAGACGGCCGAAGGCGTCATATCGAGAATATCGGCTGCTTTGCGCACCGTTTTATGCTCGACAACACCTAGAAATGTGCGCAGTCCTTTGAGGTCCAGTTCCGATCGATTCGTCATTGCTTGTACGTTCAGAAATTGTGAACAAAGAAATTCTAATCGGCACACATGCTTGCCACCTAATTGAACGCAACCACAGAATCAAACAGCCTGATCTGCCTAAAGACTGAGCGTCTTCGACGACGTTCAGATTCTCTGGGCTGCAACAATACGAACCCACAATACTGTTCAAGGCGACTAAACGAAAACCGCTACTGTTTCGGAGACCTCTATGACTGACACCCGCATCGAGCGCGACTGCCTCGGCGAAATGGTAATTCCCAACGACCGTTACTACGGCATCCAAACCACCCGCATGATGAAGGTTTCGGGCGCCGCGGGCTATCCCGTGATCGCCTATCCCGACATGCACATTGCGCTGTGCAAAATCAAAAAGGCCTGTGCGCTGGCCAATGCCGAAGTCGGCGCCTTAAAGCCCGAGATCGCACAAGCGATCGTGCAGGCCTGCGACAAAGTGATCGCCGGCGGCTACGAAGACCGGTTCCCGCTCGACATGTGGCAGGGCGGCGGCTACACGTGCGTGAACATGAACGTGAACGAAGTGCTCGGCAACCTTGCCAACGAAATCCTCACCGGCCACAAGGGCCAGGACTTTGTGCATCCCAATACGCACGTCAACATGGCGCAGTCCACCAACGACACGATCCCATCGGCAACGCATCTGGCAATCGCACCGCGTATCGACGTCATCGTCGCCGAAGGCGAAAAGCTTGCTGCCGCCTTTGAAGCCAAGGCCAAGGAATTCAGCGACATCGTCAAGGTCGGCCGTACGTGTTGGCAGGATGCTCTGCCCGTCACGCTCGGACAGGAATTCTCGGGCTTTGCCAGCGCCGTTCGTCGTCAAGTGAAGGCCCTGAAGGATCTTCGCAGCGGCTGTCACGAACTCATCATGGGCGGCAACGCTGTCGGTACGGGCCTTGGCGCCGCACCGGGCTACATGGAAGCTTTCTACAAGCACATTTCGGAAATCGAAGGCGAAGAGATCCGTCCCTTTGACAATCTCTTCGACGGATTCCAAAACGGCGACTTCTTCCTTACGGTGTCGGGTGCGGTGAAGACGCTTGCGACGACGCTATCCAAGATCTGCAAAGATCTGCGTTTGATGAGTTCCGGTCCTCACGCCGGCTGGAT
>USBS01000073.1 GCA_900552915.1 uncultured Sutterella sp.
TACAGCGCCCCCAGCAACAGGAAGCCGCCGAAGAAGTTGTAGTTCGTGGCGGTGATCTCGCGCATGGGATGGGTGAGCTCGATGACGGCGATGACCGACAGCAGCGACGAGTCCTTGATGATGGAGGCAAATTGCCCGGCAAGCGCAGGCAGTGTTCGAGCCGTCATCTGCGGGATAACGACGTATCTCAATGTCTGCAGCTTGGAAAAGCCCACGGCTTTGGCGGCCTCAAGCTGCATTTTTTCAAGTGAGGCGTAGCTGCCGCGGATGATTTCCGCGATGTAGGCGCCTTCAAAAATCGAAAGAATGATGACGCCTGCCCAAAAGCGGTTTTCAATGCCCCATGCGGTACCCACCAGATAAAAGAAGAGATAGATCTGCATGATGAGCGGCGTACCGCGGATGAAGATCACGTAGCCGCGCGAGAGGTATCGCAACACAAGCGTTCGGGCATTTTCGCCTGCGGCGGCAAGAATGCCGATTGCCAGGCTCAGCACAAGGCTTGCGGCGCTCACGCCTACGGTGAGCACAAATCCGTCGACGATTCGAATGTTGAAGTCGGCAAGGAAACTGAAGTCGGGGCGATAGGCGATCTGCGAGAGCGACCCCCAAAAGAAGGCGACGGCAAGGGCGGCCGCCAGCACAATGCCCACGGCGGTTTGCAGTACGGAGGGCTTTTGGCCCGCGTGAACCCTAAATAGCGACATTGCCAACCTTACTTAACCGGTTTCATGTCGAAAAACCACGTAAAGCCGAGCTTGTCGAAAGCGGCTTTTTCGGCAGCAAGATGCTTTTGGGTGAGCTGTTCAAAGCCCTTGGCTGCTCGGTAGTCGGCGATGAACTTGTCAAGTGCTTCTTTGAGTTTCGTGTCGCCCTTGCGGACGGCAACGCCCCAAGGCTCTACATTTTGGAAGGGGATGAAGAGCGCCTGTGTGGTTTCGGGGTTTTTCTGTTGGTTGCGGTAAATGGTGAGTTGGTCGTAAATGAAGCCGTCAGCCTTGCCGCTGGCGACTTCCATCACGCAGGCACTCTCGTCGGCAAGCGCCGTCACTTTGGCTTTCGTGAGGTGCTTTTGAGCATAGAGGTGTCCGGTCGAACCGATTTTGACGGCCAGCGTACGGCCGGAGGCGTTCAGATCGTCGATCGATTTGATTGAAGCGTCCTTCTTCGTTAGGAGTGCCAGCATTGCGTTGGCGTAAGGCTCGGAAAAGTCTACTGTTTGGCGCCGAGCGTCCGTAATCGTCATGGAAGACATGATCATGTCGATCTTGCCCGTGACAAGCGCCGGAACCAGACCGTCGAAGGCAATGTTTTCGACGCGCACCTTCTTTCCGATCGCTTTGCCGAAGTCGGCCATGAAGTCCACGCTCACGCCCGCAGGGTTGCCCGCAGTGTCCTTGCCTTCAAAAGGAGGGTAGGCAAGCTCCATGCCCACTGTGAGCACGTCTTTATCCATGGCGCTCGCTTGCCCGGCATTGGCTTTTGCAGCATTCGACGGCTGGGTGTTGTCCGAGCAGCCCGCAAGCGCAACGGCGCTCGCGGCAGCGAGAATAAGAAGGCTTCTTCTGAGCATGTATTGATTCCGTAGGAAATTTCGGCGGTCTTCGCCGACGGTTTTTCAAGTTGAAGGCATTGTATCGAAAAAATCGTTCGACGTCGAACAATCTTGTAAAAAGAATTTTCGCGCGGGAATTTTCGAAAATTTGGCTTCCCGGAAGATGAACTTGCCGAGAAGCCAATTTTTTAGGGGAGAGAGTTGGATGTGGGATTACAGCGGAACGTCCTTGAGCCAGGAAGACGGGCCCATATTCTGAACTTAGTAAACACTCTTGCCCTTTTCCCACTTGGCTGTATCGCGGTCCTTACCGGTGATCTTTTCGATTTCAATTTGCCTGATCTGTGCCGAAGGATCGCGAACCTCCATCTGCTTCTTGTTGCAAACGGCAAGTCCGTTGCAATCCTTCGTGGCGACGGCTCGAAGTACCTCCCGATGAAACCGCTTTTCCCCAGTTATTCCTGCGGAGTCTTCTTTGCTTTTTTCTTGAGACTTAGGCCTAGGCGGTAAGCCTCCTCAAGCGCGCCGGTTTCCTCAAGCCTTTGGTCCGAAAGACCGTAGGCAAAGACATGCCCTGCATCGCGCCAACGCAAATAGCGGAGAACACAGTCGTAGTGGAGCATCAAACCGTGCATGCTCCAGGGAGCAGCTCCGGCGCAGTTGGCGATCAGAACGGCAGAGGCGGATTTTTCCTCCAGAATCTTGTGCTTTGAGTAAAAGCGGTCCATCACCGTCTTGAGCTGCGCGCTGATGCCGTAGTAGTAAAGGGGAGAAGCAAAGACGACGACGTTCGCTTCGAGGGCACTCGCCAGAATTTCGCGCATGTCGTCCGTGTCGGGATCTTCTCCCGCATCAAGTTTTGCGAAGTATTCGCGTGTGCAGGGAGAGATGTTGAGGTCGCACACGTCATAGCGCTTGACTTTGTGACCGGCTTCCCGAGCGCCGCGAATGAAGGCTTCCGTGAGGCGTGCGGTGGCGCCGTCGGTGAAGGGACTGCCCATCAAAACCGTAACGTTCATTGTTGTTTCTCCGAAATTTTTGAGTTGTCACGGCTCTTCAGGAATAATGGGGAAAAGCTAGGGTTTCCCTGATCCCATTCCAAACGAGCTCCCAACCTTGCTTTACTCGCAGGTGCTTGTAGCGAATGCCGGGGAAGGCTCCCATCAGTTTCAGAGCAAAATACTCGAAGTCACGAAAGCCATAGGCCACCCGCTTAATAACTTTGGCTGTATTGTTGGCGCCTTCGAGTATGTCGGTTCCGAACCTCACCACACAAGCAGCCGCAATGCCATCGGCGCGCCGACTCAACAGCTTGCCAAACTTGCGGATATCGTCAAAGCCATGATCGTCGGCGATTGCTTCGCACAGCTCAATGCACTCGTTGAGCATGTGCAAGGCGCTTTGCTCAGTACAGGCCGTCCAGACAGCTTTTAGCTTGGCGGTAAAGGCGTAGAGGTCGGCAAAGAGCTGGTTGTTTTCGCGCAGCTGTCGTAAACGTTCCTGTCTGCCTGGGGAAAGAAGCTGCGGATCAGTTATGACAAGCCATTCTGCATTTCTCACGGTTTCAAGAGCGACGGCCTTTGCTTTTTTATGCTCTGGCCGCTTGCGCTCTTTGGCCGACAGACTGCGATAAGCCAGAACTGCTTTTTTAACGGAAAACACTCGCGCAGCGGCCAATATTTGCTTGTTAAGCAGCCGCATCACGTGGAAGCGGTCGTAGGCAAGCTTGGCGCTCGGCAGGTTGTCCTTAACCAGCTTCGGGTAGGCGGCATTCATATCCACCGAAACCGACCGGATTTGCTTATCGACCCCGAGTTCTTTCAAGCGATCGAAGAACGGTTGCAGATCGACCTGTCGTTTTCCTTCGACGACATGGATGATGGCCCGATCGTCAAGATCCATAACGACCGTAGCGTATTTGTGCCCCTTGTGAATACTGATCTCATCAATGGCTAGGCGTTGAACACGGGACAGATCCTTTTGTCCGCCGTGAGCAAGCTGCAGCGCGGCCTTGTCGAGCTCCTTGATCAACGCCCAGTCGAGGCCGGTAATGCGTGAGACATCTTCAATGCTGATCCGGTGCCTCAAGAGCTTCTGAACAAAAGCGCCCAGTTGCTTGCTGATCAAATGACCGGGCAAAACCCATTGCGGCCGCTCTTCGGTCTTTGTACAGCCACATCGGCAGCGCAGCCTTCTTGAAGGAACGACTACTTTGATGGGGCTGCCGGAGGCGATATCCCAGTCGTTGATGTAGAGCTTGCGGTCACGGTCTTTCCAACGGTTGCAGTAGGCGCCGCAGTTGGGACAAATCACGCCGTCAAGCAAGGGCTTGAGCACAAGCACGCCCAGAGACTGCGTTTCTTCATTGTTGCGGTACGAAACCAGGCTGTAGCCGGGATAGCGACTCATGAAGTAAGCATTGGCAGCATCCGGAGCTTGGAGATTTGAGCTGTTAACAGGTACACTGACGGCCACGGCATCCTCCCTTGGTTTGTTTTGTAGCTATCTCAAATCTAGCAGGGGATGCCGTTTTTTATTGCCTGCTGTGCCACAAAAGTTGCCGCAGGCTCAAGACGCAGACTTATCCACAGCCTCGGCCGCTCAGGCTACTCACTGGGCCGTAGGCCGAGGCTGTGGGTAAGTCGTACATGGGGACAAGAATGAAATCGGGCGCCGGCTTTAGCCATGGTGCCCGTTCAAAAACGTGGGGTTGGGTTAACCATTAGGTTTCCCCATTTTTCTCGATGAACCGATCGGCGTTTGAAATTTCTCCTAAATTCAAAGGATAAGCGGCATTCTTCCGAGCGAATGCTAAAGTATGTTCCGAGAGAAGTTCCGACGAACGTAAAAGCCAGTAAGATGCGCGCTCAAGGTATGTCGAAAAGACGCCCGGGCGACCGGGGCGTCAGCCTTGGAAAAACGCGCCGCGGATCCCTCGCTGCGGTTCGCAACCTCGGCTGATGCTTCGGCCGGAATAGCTTCTGCTTTATCGGGAACAAGAACAATGCAGACTTCCGCTCCCAATACCAATCTGGTGCCTGCTTCGCTCAAGGCCGAAATTCTTTCTGAAGCACTGCCGTATATTCAGCGCTTTCATGGCAAAACGATCGTAATCAAATACGGCGGCAACGCCATGACCGATCCGAAGTTGCAGCGCGCTTTTGCCCGCGATGTGGTGCTATTAAAGCTCGTGGGCATGAATCCCGTTGTTGTTCACGGCGGCGGTCCCCAAATCAACAGCGCGTTGAACCGAGTGGGAAAGGTAAGCGAATTCGTGCAGGGCATGCGCGTCACTGACCCGGAAACGATGGAAGTTGTCGAATGGGTGCTTTGCGGCGAGGTGCAGGGTGATCTGGTGCAGATGATCAACTCCTTCGGAGGACATGCCGTGGGGCTCAACGGCAAAGACGGGAGCCTGATCAAAGCCAGACGCATGAAGCTGCAGGATACGAACGATCCGAACGTTTTCCACGATATCGGACAAGTCGGTCTGATCGAGGAAATCAATCCTTCGCTTGTGCAGGCGCTCGAGAAAGATCATTTCATTCCGGTAATCAGTCCGATCGGTATGGGCGAAGACGGCCTTTCCTACAACATTAACGCCGACGTGGTAGCGGGCAAGATTGCCGAAACGCTCAAGGCAGAAAAGCTCGTGATGCTCACCAACACTCCCGGCGTACTCGACCGAGAGGGAAATCTCGTAAGCGGACTGACCGCTTCGGGAATTGATGCTCTGTTTAAAGACGGTACCATTTCGGGCGGAATGCTCCCGAAGCTTGCTTCCGCATTATCGGCCGCCCGCAATGGAGTGCGCAGTGTGCATATCATTGACGGGCGCGTCAACCACTGTTTGCTTCTTGAAATCCTCACGCCGCAGGGCGTGGGCACAATGATTTCAGCCGATGACTAATACGAAACGCTGCAAAAAACCGATGCCGATTGCCGACGACGGACAGGTCCGCCCGAGGCTTACCCGCGTCAAGGTCTGGTTTATCGACTGCGACGACACGCTCTATGAATCTTCGCGCGGCATGTTTGCCGCCATTCACGTGCGCATGGAAGAATTTATCGCCCGTGAGCTCGGCGTGTCGATTGAGGAAGGCCGGCGCCTGCAGCATGCCTATTGGGCCAAATACGGTGCGACTTTTTTGGGTCTTGAAAAACACCATGCGATTACTCCGCGGGCATTTTTCGACGCAACGCATCGCTTTGATCTGTCTTCTGAGATTCCCGATGATTTCAGCCGGACAAAGCTGCGCTCGGCATTAAAGGCGCTCAAAGGCAAGCGCGTGCTGGTGACGAACGGACCGTCTTGCTATGTGCTGGCGCTGTTGCCGCTTTTAGGCGTCGAAGATCTTTTTGATGACGTGGTGAGCGCCGACGACATGAAGGTCCTCGGACGTTGGCGCTGCAAGCCAGACGGTGTGCTTTTTGCCGAGCTGGCCTCGAAGTTCAAGGCGCGGCCCGAGCAGTGTGCTTTGATCGAGGATAGTCCTTTCAATCTCAAGACCGCCAAGCGTCTCGGAATGCTTACCGTTTGGTGCGCGGGGTATCGCAAGAAAGAGCCGTATCTGCCGCAAGCGCATGCCTGGGCCGATGTGGCTGTGAATTCATTAACGGAACTTGCGCGGCGCCTTGCCGCTGCCGGTACGGCAGCTCGACAAACACGTTCGCTGCCTCGATAAATCGGATTTTGTTTCGAACGGATAGATGATCAAATTTCTGAAGACCTTTTGGCGCGGACTGGACTTTCTGCGGCGACTCACATTGAATCTGGTGTTTTTCGCTGTCGTAATCGGCGTGATCTTCGCTGTTCTATACGAAAAACCGGTCGGTGTGCCGCAGGGTTCGGTGCTGTTGGTAACGCTTTCGGGACAGATTTCCGAAGAAGACGATTTCAATAGCCAGGGAACGTTCGCGAGCATGGTGGACGGTTCGGATTCGACCACCCGTCTGCGGGATGTGACCGGAGCACTGACGCTTGCCGCCGCCGACAAGCGTATTGTCGCGGTGCACTTCCGGGTTCAGGATTTGCAGAAAGCGGGGCTTGCCTCGCTGCGAGAAATCGGATCGGCCATGGATCGCGTCAAGGCTGCCGGGAAAAAAATCACCGTTTGGTCCACGGGCTACAGTCAGGCGCAATACGCCGTGGCGGCGCACGCCAATGAAGTTTTTGTTCATCCTATGGGCGGCGTCATGCTCAGAGGCATTTCGGGTACTCGTCTGTATTGGGGGGAAGCCCTGAAGAATTTGGGCGTAACCGTGCACGTTTACCGCGGGCGAATTCAAGAGCGCGCCCGAAGTGTTCGTGCGCTCTTCGCCTTCCAAGGAATCGCTTGAAGCCGATCGATTCTGGATGAAGGATGTGTGGCGTCAGTACACGGCCAACATTGAGTCCTCTCGCGGCCTGATGCCGGGGGCGGTCGACAAGATGATCGCTACCTATCCTGAGCTGCTTGAAAAGGCGCAGGGCGACATGAGCCGCGTGGCGCTTGATCAGAGTTTGATCGATTCTGTCTACACCTCGGACGAGGTTGTGGATATTCTGCGCACGCGCATGGGTTGGAAGACGGCTGCGGATGAAAAACTCGTCGATTATCGGTCCTATCTGGACGCGGTTGAGACGGCGCCGTCCGGCAAACGCATTGCCGTCGTCACCATCGAAGGCGAAATCAAGGACGGCGGTGACGGCCCCGGCATGACCGGCGAACGCGACGCTGTTGAACGATTGCGTCTTGTGCGCGAATCTCCGGATTATGCGGCACTCGTGGTGCGCATCGACAGCCCGGGGGGCAGCACGGTGGCTTCCGAACTTATTCGCCGTGAGCTTGAGCTGGTGAAAAAGGCGGGCAAGCCGGTGGTGGCCAGTTTCGGTGACTATGCCGCAAGCGGCGGCTATTGGGTTGCGCTTGGGGCCAATCGCATCGTGACCGATCCGATGAGCGTGACGGGCTCGATCGGTGTCTTCGGAATGCTGCCTACGTTTGAGAAATCACTGGAAAAGCTTTCGCTCGGTGCGGGCGGCGTGGCAACTTCGAATATCGCCGATGCGATGAATCCGCTGACAGCCGTAACGCCGGAGTACGAAAAGATGATGGAGCTTACGGTGGCACGCACCTATCGAGACTTTGTTGCGCTCGTTGCCAAAAGCCGCAAAATGGATGAGCAGAAAGTGGCTTCGCTCGCGCAGGGCCGCGTCTTTACGGGCCGACAGGCGGTGGACATGGGACTAGCGGACACCTTAGGCGGGATGCAGACGGCAATCACGCTGGCTTCCGATATGGCTAAGCTTGCCAATGCCCCGGTGGAGTTCATCGAACGCGATGCTTCGGGCTTTTCCATGATGCTGATGCGTCTGGTGCGTCGTGCGATGGCTCAGTCGGGGATGACTGATGTGCTTAAATTGGCGGCTCCTGCCGCCCAAACGTTGCTTCCGGTTGAGCGCCTGAAACAGACATCTTCAGGAGAGATGCCGACCTACGCACACTGCCTCTGTTCTGCGCAATGATTATGTTGGGGCGCAACGATGGCAATTGCATCTCAAATTGAAGCCTATCGCCGACTTCGGCGGGAGAAGGCTTGGGCTTTGCTAGCGGCTGATACGGGGCCGGAAACGATTGCCTTTTTGCAAACGTTGCTTTACGACGATGAGCGCGAACTTCCTGAATCTGTTTTTGTTGATCGGCTCGTGCGTCTGATGAATCAGGTCTCTGCCGAAACGGTGACACGGGACATGGCTTCACAGCGTGTCACGATCTGGCGACAGGCGGGCTATATTGTGCGCAGTTTGACGGATCGCGATGCGGAACCGGTGTATGCCTTATCGGTTGGAGCCTTCGAGGCCGTGCGCTTCATTTCCTCGCAAAACGCCGTTCGCATCTCTCCGACGGAAAGCCGTCTTGAACTGCTCATCTATGCCTTCAAAAAACTCATTGATGACACAGACGAAAATGTCGAGAAGCGAGTGAGCCGGCTTAAGCGGGAAAAGCGGGAAATTGACGAGCGTATCAAGGCGCTCATGGAAGGCCGTATCAGTACGGTGAGCGATATTGAAGTGCAGGCGCAGCTTTCCGACATCTTTGCCATGATTGAGGCGCTTGACGGAGATTTCTTGCGCGTAAGAGACGCCTTCATGGAGCTTGCTGAACGCATTCATGCCGATGTGCTCGGCAACGAAGATACCCGCGGCGCCATTCTCGCAAAATTCTTTGCGGGCTACGACGCTGTCGCGGAAAGCGATGCCGGCCGAACCTTTACGGCGTTCTATAAATTCCTGATGAGTGACATAGCTACGCGGGAAATTGACGAACTCATTGAGGCGATTTCGGAAAGGCCATTCTGGAAGGATGTGGAGGAAAGGCGCCGGGATGTCGTGCAGGAAGTTCAGCCGAATCTCAAGTCGAGAGCTCGTGAGACGCAGCGAATGATGTCAAGACTGGCGAAGTCGTTGCGCTACTTCGTTCAGAGCCGTGAGTATCAGCAGAATCGCCGATTGACAGAACTCATCAATCAGACCCGACGGCTTGCGCTTTTGGCTATGCAGCAGAAGGCGATTTCAGGCGGGTTCTACAAATAGCCCTTTTGCCGAGCAAGGCTGATTTCATTCATCTCG
>USBS01000074.1 GCA_900552915.1 uncultured Sutterella sp.
TCGTGTTGGGAGGAGGCTCGAATACGCTCTTTACGAAGGATTTCGACGGGCTTGTGCTGCGCGTTGTCGGCGGCTCGATCGAAGTGACGGACGAAAACGACGGCTTTTATTTCGTGAAGGTTTCGGCGGGCATCGTCTGGGACGATTTCGTGCGCCATGCGCTCGATCACGGTTGGTATGGGCTGGAAAACCTGGCAGCTATTCCGGGTACGGTGGGCGGCGCTGCGGTGCAAAACATCGGCGCTTACGGCGTAGAAGCGGCCGAACGCATTGTGGAAGTGGAATGCTACGATCCCGACCGGCGCGCCGTGCGCGTACTTTCTGCGGGCGACTGCGACTACGGATATCGCACGAGCATTTTCAAAACCACGGAAAAAAATCTCATCGTAACGTCGGTGCTCTTTGCGTTGCCTAAAACATTTGAGCCCGTCTGCGGCTACAAAGAACTCGAGGCAATCTTTAAGGACAGGGTGCCGGCCGATGCGCGCGAACTCGAGCTGGCCGTGCGTGCCGTTCGCGCCAAAAAGTTGCCCGATCCCAAGGTGCTTCCCAATGCCGGGAGCTTCTTCAAAAACCCCGTCGTCACTCGCACCAAGATGCAGCGGCTCCTGGAAGAGACGCCTTCGCTTGTGAGCTATCCGCTCGGAGGCGCGCGCGCCAAGCTTGCTGCAGGTTGGTTGATCGAGGCGTGCGGACTGAAGGGCAAACGCATGGGCAACGCGGGCGTTTATGAGCGCCAGGCTCTGATTCTCGTCAATCACGGAGGCGCCTCGGGCAGCGAAATCAAAGCACTTGCCGACGAAGTGGCCGGCAGTGTGAAATATCGCTTCGGCGTGGAGCTCGAGCCCGAGCCCGTCATTCTATAAAGCGTCTTCCGAAGCGAAACGCTTTGTTACGAAGTGACGTTTTCGTGCGTTGCGCGAGCGTCACATTTCGACTCTAAGATTTTCCGCATAAACGCGGCCGCGATCCTCGCGCGGTCCGAAGATAAGAATTTGCATCGAAAAATCTCAAGAATGTCCATCAAGGCAATGTTGTCGCGGCCCGCAGGCGTTGCGCAGTACACCGTGGGCGAAGAAATCGCCAACGCGGTGACGCACGGTGTGGCGGCGCTTCTTTCGATTGCGGGGCTGGCTGTTTTGGTTGCCTTTGCGGTGCTCTATTCGGGCTCGGCCAAGGTCGTGGCTGCCGTGAGCATTTTCGGCGCGAGCATGGTGTTTCTCTACACGGCTTCGACGCTTTATCACTCCATACCGAACCCGCGCGCCAAGAAGGTTCTGCAGTATCTCGATCACTCGATGATCTATGTGCTGATTGCAGGTTCCTATACGCCGTTTTGTCTCATTACGCTGCAAGGCTATACGGGTATTGCTTTGCTGTGCGCCGTTTGGCTTATCGCGATTGCGGGCATTTCGCTGCAGTCGCTGCTGCTGGCCAAAGCCGACTGGATCAATTGCCTGCTTTATCTGTCGATGGGCTGGCTGGCGGTATTCGTGATCGATCCGCTTGTGTCGACGCTCGAAACCACGGGTTTGGCGCTGTTGGTGGCGGGCGGTCTGGCTTACACCTTCGGCGTTGTTTTCTACATTTTCGAGCGCATTCCTTTTTCACACGCCATCTGGCACACTTTCGTCTTCGCGGGCACCACGCTGCAGTTTTTCAGCGTGCTGCTGTACGTGATTCCGGGAGTAAATGTGTGACAGCAACGGTAAGTGCCTGGCGCGACGAGGATTTTGAGGGTGTCGCCGGGCTTTTTGACGATCTTTGGGGCTGGGAGCTCGAAGGATCCGAACAGGAAAAGCGAGATATTTCCGATTTGTATATTGCCGGCTCGGCCTTGGCCTGCAACCGACTGCGTGTGGTGCGTGCCGACGGTGAGGTGGCCGCCTATCTCGGTTCCGTTTTCTACGAAAATCCCCCGCAGGGCGAGGGATTGGAAAATCCGCAGGCCTTTCGGCAGGCGGCTTCGGTTTTTGAAGCTCGTCTTCGGCAAACGCCGTTCGGACGCGATTCGATCGAATTCAACGATCGGATCAATGATGCCAACCGCCAACTCAAGGCCGATATGATTGCCAAGGGTTTCGTCTGGCAGGGAGAATTGAAGCTGCTGATGACCTCTCCGAGGCATCAGGGCAAAGGCTTTGCCCGAGCGCTTATCGACGAGACGCTCGAAGCGATGCGTGCGGCCGGCATCAAAAGCGTGATCCTCTACACCGACTCCCATTGCAACTGGCAGTACTACGAAAAAACGGGCTGGACGCTGGCGGCTTC
Organism: uncultured Sutterella sp.; assembly: GCA_900552915.1. GTDB lineage: Bacteria > Pseudomonadota > Gammaproteobacteria > Burkholderiales > Burkholderiaceae_F > Duodenibacillus. The sequence continues at coordinate 2,272 of USBS01000074.1, forward strand.
GCTCGATTGGAGCTTCATGAATGAACCCATTCGTGCGCTTGCTTACTGGAAGGCCTTGTAAAGCAAAAGAAAGCCCGAGAATGGAAAAGACCTCGGGCTCAAGCGCGGTTTGTTATTGTCCTTGCCGCATTTCAAGGTAGGCCGGACCGAGAATCTGGGCGTAGCGCTCGGCTGCGTAGGTAAGTTTTTCGGGGGTATCGGCGCTTTGCAGCGAATCGGTGGCAAGCGTGCCGTCGTAGGCAAGCTGCAGGAAGTCGGCGTCGGTTGTTGCCTTTTTGCCGTCCTTCCAGACAAAGTCGTTGTAAAGACCTTTCACCGTGAAGCTCGTGTTGTCGGCGTTTACAAGGAATTCGGCACGGTACTTGATGGTCTCAAACTCAAAGAGGTGACGCATGCGCTTGATCGTTTTGGAATTGTCCAAAACGGTCTTGTTGAGTGTGAGCATATCCTGCGCGGTGCATTCGAAGCGCACGACGATCGACTGATTGTCTTTGGTTTCCGTCCATTTCTGAGAACCTTTCTTGCAGGCGGCCCAAACGTCGAGCACGTCGCCCATATTGGCGGCCGGGCTGTACTCGGGCAGTACGGTGTCGTGCACAAGTTTTGTGTTGACGGAAGAACAGGCCGCCAGCGCGCCTACGGCGGCTGCGGCACAAAGAAGCTTGATAAAACGCATGGGTTACTCTTCTCGGTTGCTGTCGTCTGTGGGGGTTTTATGCATAAAAGGCATGCATGTGGGCCAGGCGGTGAGTTCGTCGTCATTTTCGACGGTCTCAAGTGCGGCGGGACCTTCGTAGGCCGTGTTGACGGCGTAATTGAGCTTGGCGTAGGCCGTCATCACTTCGTGTTCGAGCACGCCCTGCGCTTTGCGGGGGTCTTCGCGGACAAGGCGAACGGCCTCTTCGAGCGACTCGAGTGCATCTTCCAAAGTCGCGGCAAACCATTCGGCCTGAATGCGGTCTGACATGGGATTGGCTCCTGCAAAAAAAGTGTCGGTAGCGAGTGTACGCGGCTAAGCCTAAGCGTGCCTTACGTTAATTGTCCAATGTGCGAAAAAGGAAACTGAAAGTGAGGAGCCGGATTGCCGCTCAGTGTGCAAGGTTCGGCGAAGACCACGTCGAAAACAGACAAAGAAAAGCCGGCTTGCCTCCGAAAACAATGAATCCGGAGGCGGCAGCCGGCTGATTTCGAGGCGGTGCGCCACCTCGAAGTCTTTCAAGAATTACTTCTTGGCGTTTTTAACGGCCGAGTCGCTGGCCAGTTTGGCGCTGGTGGCAACCCAGGCGACGTTGGCGGCCGGAGCCGAGTCGTCGCCATGCACGCAGTTGGCGATTTCGCCTGCGGCATAGAGGTTGGGAATCGGCTTGCCGTTCTTATCGAGGACCTGCAGATTTTCGGAAAGCTGCACGCTGCCCATCGTTGTGGCAAAGCGAGGCTTCTGCTCGACGATGTAGTAGGGGCCCTTATCCGAAATCGCGGCCTTCATGTTGGCGGGTTTGCGTCCGAAATCGGCATCCTTGCCGGCCTTCACGAAACCGTTGTAGCGCTTGACGGTGGCAACCAGGTTTTCAGGGTTGATGCCGGCAATCTTTGCTGCGGCCTCAAGCGTGTCGGCGTGTGCAAAGAGCGGCGTTCCCTTGCCGTTTTCAGCGAGCCACTTGTCGACTTCGGCGGCGCTTACGCCGTTATTCTTGATGCCTTCGCGGAAGGTTTTGAAGGTAGCGTCGTCCAAAACGAGGTAGAGCTGTCCGCCCGGTGCTTTGGCCTGAGCCGCAATGATCGAGGGCCCCGTGCCTTTTTCGTCAACCACACGCTTGCCGTTCTTGTCGACCATGATGGCTCCGAGCGAAAGTGCACGTGCGTTGCCGGTAAGCGTCGACTTGGCGATGCCCGGGGCGACTTCAAGGCCGTTGTAGTAGATCTTTGCGTATTGCATCAGCTGCATGCCGGCACCGGCCTTCATGGCCATCTGGTGTCCATCGCCGGTCGAGGAAACGGGCCCGTAGTAGAGCTTGTTTTGCAGCGGGCCGCCGAGCATATCGCGGTTGGCGCCGTAGCCGCCGGTTGCCAGGATCACGGATTTGGCCTTGACGGTGTAGAGCGTACCGTTGCCTTCGGCCTTGACGCCCGTGACGACGCCGTTTTCAACGATCAGTTCCTTAGCGCGGGTTCCCAAAAGAATCTGAGCATCGGTCTTGGCGACCATTTCCCGCAGACTTTGAGCGTATCCCGGGCAGCCACCCTGCAGCAGGAGCAGTCTCGGAACCTGGAATTCCGCACGGCTCTGCACGCCGCCCTTAGTGACGAGCTTCACGCCTTTGCCGACGAGCCAGTCGACGGTCGGGCCGACATTTTGGGCGTAGACATTGAGAATCTTCTTGTTGTTGAGGTTCTTGCCGTTCTTGAGCATGTCCGCGACGAATTTCTCGCTCGAGTCATTCGTCACGCCCAAATCCTTTTGCAGTTTGGAGCCTTCGATGAGCATGCCGCCGGCGCAAATCGAGGAGGCGCCGCCCAAGAATTCCATCTTCTCGAGCAGAATCACTTTGGCGCCCTGATCCGTTGCGTTGATGGCGGAAATCATGCCGGCCCCGCCGCCGCCCAGAATCAGAACGTCGGTGGTGAGCGTTTCATTCTTGAGAGCTACCTTTTGTGCGGGTTTCTTGTTCCAAGCCTTCAGATCGAGTCCGGCTTGGGAGATCGCTTCGCGAGCAGCATTTTTGACTGCGTTGCTGGTTGCGGTTGCGCCCGAAACACCGTCGACGGCCAGACTTTGCGCCTCAAGGATGCGTTGAGCGACCTTGGGAGCAGCGGCCGCACCGATGCCGACGGTTTCCTTGTTCGCGCCGACTTCTATTTTGGTGACCTTGCCCTTTTGAACCGTCACGGTCACGGGCACCGGACCGACTTGGCCTTGTGCTGCGGCCGTGTAGGTGCCGTCAGCGGCAAAGGAGGCAACGGAAAAGACCGACGCGACGGCGGCGGCCAGAAGCTGTTTCCTCAACATGAGCTCTCTCCTCTCGATTATGTATAAAACATGGTGTTCAGCGTGATGCCGACCTGTTCGTTTTGCACTCAAATGGCGGTGCTTGCCAGAGGAGAAAAGTCGCGGCGGTCCGTGTCGAGCGCTATTTGTAGAAAACGAAGAAAACGGCTCCCACGAGGCAAACGAAGGCCGCGAGGTGGTTCCAGCCGAAATGGTTGTTGAACACTACGATCGAAAAGAGCGCAAAGACGGTGAGCGTGATGCATTCCTGGATGATTTTGAGCTGCACCAAATTGAAGGGTCCTCCGTTGCCTTCAAAACCGATGCGGTTGGCGGGCACCATGAAGCTGTACTCAAGCAGGGCGATGCCCCAGGAAAACAGCACGACGGTGTAGATCGGCCAGGCGCTGAAGTTGATGACCTTCATGGTCTGCAGCTTGAGGTGCAGATACCAGGCACAGGTCATGAAGATGTTGGAAACGCAGAGAAGTCCGACGGCCAGCAGTCCTTTGCTCAGCATGAAAAACCTCGGGAAAAAGAAAGCGAATCGAAATGGCGGATGCGGTGTATCCGCAGAAGCAGCGCGATTTTAGGCGCAAAGAGGTAAAGCTGCCTCGGCAAAAAGCAGGCGGATAGTCCGAAGTCCGGCGACTTTTGCGCTAAATTGCCAAAAAAGACCTAAACAACCACTCCCGGAAAGCCATTGTCATGTCAGGTTCGAGCATCGGTAAATACTTTGTTGTCACCAATTTCGGAGAAAGCCACGGCCCCGCGATCGGGTGCGTGATCGACGGCTGTCCGCCGGGAATGCCGCTTGCCCAAGCCGATATTCAGGTTGATTTGGATCGACGCCGTCCGGGGCAAAGCAAATTTGTGACGCAGCGAAACGAAGCCGATGCGGTTCAAATTCTCTCGGGTGTTTACGATGGAGTGACGACCGGTACGCCGATTGCGTTGCTGATTGCCAACACGGATCAACGCAGCAAGGATTATTCCGAGGTGGCAAGACAGTTTCGCCCCGCGCACGCCGATTGGAGCTACATGCAAAAGTACGGTCTGCGAGATCCAAGGGGAGGCGGCCGCAGTTCTGCCCGTCTGACGGCGCCTACTGTGGCCGCAGGGTCTGTTGCCCGTAAGTGGCTTAAAACCGAGCTCGGCATCGTCATTCGCGCCCGCGTTTCCGCGATCGGCACGTTGGAGCTGCCCTTTGAAAGTTGGGACGAAGTCGATCGCAATCCCTTTTTTGCTGCCAACGCCAGCCGTATTGCCCAGGCCGAGGAGTACTTGCTCTCGTTTCGCAAGGAAGGCAACAGCATCGGCGCCAAAGTCGAATTCGAGGCCACAGGCGTACCGGCCGGACTCGGAAATCCGCTCTACGACCGACTGGACGCGCAGCTAGCCTACGCTCTCATGGGCATCAATGCGGTCAAGGCCGTGGAAATCGGCAGCGGCTTTGAGGCGTCCGTCACAAGCGGAGCAGACGGTAACGATCAAATGACTCGGGCGGGCTTTGCCACAAACAATGCGGGCGGTATTTTGGGCGGCATTTCAAGCGGAGCCCCGATTACCGGACGCATCGGCATCAAGGCGACGCCGTCGATTCTCAAGCCCTTAAAGAGCCTCAATGTCGACGGCGACGAAATTGAAGTGGTTACCAAAGGGCGGCACGACCCTTGCGTGGGACTGCGAGCGGTGCCGGTTGTCGAAGCAGCGGTTGCGCTTGTGTTGATGGATGCGGTCCTCGCGCAGCGCGCACAGTGCGGCAATATGGGCCGAGCCGCAGCCTGGTGATTTCGTCCTGAAACAACACGGGCGGCCGAATCGAAGTCCGCCGCCCGCATTGAGCTGATCGTTTTGCAGTTTTTTAGGAAGTTGCGGCTGCCGTCTGCAGCTTGAGAGCCTGCCAACGATGGTAGCGCGCGTTGTAGGCCGTGGGCAGAAGGCTGCCGATCACCATGGCGCTGCCTGCGGCAAGGAAGCCGCCCAATACCGCCGGGAAGACCTCTCCGAGCGGCGTGCAGGTCAGAACACCCCAGACCGTGCCGCCCACAAAGATCGAAAGCCAAGCGCCCTGCGTCGTGGCGCGCTTCCAGTAAAGGCCCATCACGAGCGGCCAGAAGGCGCCTACCACCGGGAACTGATAGGCCATGGCAACCATATCGTAGATGGCCGTGCCTTCAAACCAGAGGCTGTAAGTGAGCACAGCCACGGCAAATACGACGAGCGTCATGCGCATGTAGCCGAGTTCGCGGCCCTTGATGTCGACGAAGTTGCGCAGCACGTTTTCCACAAAGGTCGTGGCGGGCGCAAGCATCGTGGCCGAAGCCGTCGACATCACGGCGCTCAGCACGCCGAAGAAGAGCACGCGCAGCCACCACGGCATGTAGTCGCGGATGAGCGTGGGCAGCAGGCGCTGCGGATCGGTGTTCAGAAGCGTTTCGCCCACGCCTGGCATGGCGAGCACGGCAGCGCACACGATAAACATCGGCACGAAGGCAAAGAAAATGTAGAAGAGCCCGCCCAAAATCGGACCGCGCACGGCCGTCTTGGCGTCCTTTGCGCTCATCACGCGCTGAAACACGTCCTGCTGCGGAATCGAGCCGATCATCATGGTGATCGCGGCCGAAATCCAGAATAGCCATCCGTTTAAGGTCATTTCCGGCCACGGATTGAAAAGGTCGCGCTTTTCGGCAAAGGCCATGACGTTGGTGACGCCGCCCGCCATGTCGCTTGCGCACACTGCTACGGCGATGAGACCGGCCACGATGATGATCATCTGGAAGAAGTCCGTGACCGCCACCGACCACATGCCGCCGTAGACCGTGTAAAAGAGCACCACGAACGTGCCGATCGTCATGCCGAGCGAGACGCTCACGGCGCCTTCGGTGACAAGATTGAGCACAAGACCGAGTGCGGCGATCTGCGCGCCGACCCACCCCAGGTACGACAGAATGATGAAGAAGGCGCAGGCAAGTTCGATTTTCTTGCCGTAGCGCTTGCGATAAAAGTCGCCGATGGTCAGAAGATCCATCTTGTAGAGCTTGCGGGCAAAAAACATGCCCACAAGAACGAGCGCCATTCCGGAACCGAACGGTTCTTCGATCACGCCTGCGATGCCGCCTTCAATAAAGCGGCCCGGCAGACCGAGCACGGTTTCGCTGCCAAACCAGGTGGCAAACGTGGCCGTGATAACCATAGCCAACGGAAGGGAACGCCCTGCCAATGCATAATCGGCGGTATTGCGTACGCGGCGAGCCGCCCACAACCCGATTCCGATCGAAACCAGCATGTACATGCAAACCAGTACGATCAGCTGCGTCATCGCACCTCTCCTTAAAAAAGCGTAACGACGAAGGATTTGTGAAGGAGCTGCAACCATCCGCGGTTTGTGTTGCCAAGGTGTTTCGGCCGCTTCGTTTTTTGCAGTGCGCGCAGTATATGGATGCGTGTCGAAAAATGTGCCCGATGGAAGTAAAAAATTTTCAAAAATCGGCCAAAGTTTCATCGAAATCAAACTTTGTCTTTTTTGGTGTTACAAAAGTAGAGGAAATCCCCTAAATCGAGCGGTTGAAGTGTTGCAAAAATGATGCAGGCAAAATCGCTTAGAACCCGCGCCGGCCGCGGAAAGCGCACGAATTGGGTGAGGAAATTTTCAGGCGGTTTTCCTCACCGGTTTCTATATAGAAAAACCGCTTCCGGCGGGGAGGGCGCCGAAAGCGGTTTGACTAGCCTAAGTGATTAAGAATCACGCTTTGTATTTCGGGTCGGTTTCGACCTGAGTCAGCGGTCCTTCTTCAATCACTTCCACGACAGGGCGCGGACGGCCCGCAACGGGCTTG
>USBS01000075.1 GCA_900552915.1 uncultured Sutterella sp.
CGGCACGCCGCTCTTCGATCGTAAGCGCCACACGATTGCGAACGTACAGCGGAGCCGCGAGATGAGGATCGACCGTTTGTCCGTGTGCGTACATCACGGCGGCCAACCGTACGATGTCTTCGGCATTGACCTGCTCGGTTTCGATGAGTCGGATTCCCTCGGGGATGCAAATTTCGTCGGGATAGGCAGAAAGAGCAGTTCCTGCCACGGCATCCACACCGATTTCCTCGAGATAGTGCGTCAACATCTCGGGTTTGACGAGTTCGGGGGCTCGCACTTCGATGGGGGCTGCATTTTCCTCTGCTCGCTCGAATGTGCCCGTATAGCACTCGTGCATGCGGGCGTCGTTTGCAATCGTCACGCGCTTGATTTCAGGATGCTTCGCAAACACCGCAAAAGCGGCTGCCGCCAGGTTTCCCACCTGCACGGCCGGTTTCCCAATCGCCCAGGCCAAGCCTTGCGCCACGCCGCAGGCAACGCGCAGGCCGGTAAAAGCGCCGGGGCCGGCGCCGAAGGCAACGGCATCCATGTCGGCCACGACAAGACCACGGCGGTGCATCACCTCGTCGGCAAGCGTGATGAGGCTTTCCGTATGGCGATTCTTCTCTTTGAAAAGGTTGAGTTCGACTTCGCCGTCGACATAAAGAGCGGCGCTCGCAAAATCGCCGCCCGTTTCCAAGGCAAGAATTTTTGTCACGATGATTTGTTGGCTTCCAAAGCACCCGGAATCTCGGACGCAGCGGCAGGCTGCTCCGCTTCCAAGGCAAAGATTTGAGCGAGCGGACGATTAAGCGCCTGCGTCGTTGAAAATTCACTCCACCAGTCGCGAAGGATACCGCTGGCGCCGTCCTTTGTCTGAGCTCGCATCGTCTTGCGAGAGACAAGCGTATTACCGCCGCTGACTGCAAAAAATTCAAACGCGCGCATGAGCGTCGCTTTTTGACTGTCGGCAACAAGCACCCAGTCCTGAGTGCGGCCTCCGGCTTCAGTGGTCACGGGTGCAACGTATCCGGCTTCGGCCAGCTTGGAGAGAATACGCTCGGCCGCTTCCGGATAGGTGTCGGCAGCATCGCACAGTTCTTCCACATCCAAAATCGGCCGCTTGCCGGATAAGCGCAGATGCACGAGTTCGCGCAGCATCACGAGCGCCGTTAGGAATTCGTTTCCGGGACGGTAGTAATCGAGAAAGCGACCGGCCGTGAGCTTGGGGATCGTGGCGGTGATGGCCGCCCCGGCAAAAAAGAGGTACCAGGCCACATAAACCCACAGCACGAAGACGGGAATCGCAACGAAGGCGCCGTAGATGTTGGTGAGCGTCCCTGCCGTGACCCAAATGCCGAAGATTTGCTTAACGAACAAACCCACGACGGTCACAGTGACGCCGCCCGCCAACGCATGCGAAAAATGCACGCGGCATGCGGGCACAAATTTATAAATCACGGCAAAACCCAACGCCTGCAGCACAAGCTGACCGATGTTGTAGAGCGTCTTGCCAAGGCCCGGTTCAACGCCTTCGAGCGCCAAAGCGGCATAGTGGCCTGTCATGGTAAGGCTCACGGCAACCGCTAGGGGCCCCACGGTCATCAGCGCCCAGTAGATGAGCACGCGCTGCGACCACGGACGCATGGCGGTTACGCGAAAGATTCGGTTGAGCGTAACAAACAGCTTGTCGATCAGCAGAAACGCCGTCAGAGCCAAGCCGAGCAAACCGAACGTGGTGAGCCCCGCCGCGTGCGAAGTAAATTTGCTGATGTAGCCCAAAAGCTGTTCGCTGTATTGCTCGGGCAAAAGGCTCATCACAATCACGTCTTCGAGCGCCTGACAGGCGTCGGCAAAGCCGGGAAATGCCGAAAAAGCGGCCAAGGACAAAGCCAGCACCGGCACGATGGCCGTGAGCGTTGCCAGAGCCATCGTCGAAGTGACTTCCGTGAGATCGTTTTCGCGGGCGCGGTCGAGCGCAAAATGCAAAAGCGTGCGTACGCTGCCGATAAAGCCCTTGCGGCGCAGTCTCTCGCGCCTCCAGAGGCGGTGCTTTAAGGCGGTACGACGCTTTTCTTCGGCCTGTGCGCTCTGAGCATCGGGCTGATTGTCGGTCGGTTCGAGTTTTTCGGTGGGCTCGGTCATTTGTATCGATTGGGCATGCTTTCTGAAGCGTAATTATCGCAGGCTGCCCACCGTATACGAAAGCAGGAGCAGTCTCCCGCAGCCGACACCGTCGCTTGTGCCGACTGCGGGAGAGCTCCCCTGCAGCCTAACTTTCTCGTTGAGCGACCAAAGACTTAAGGCTCTTCGGATTCCTTGCCTTTTCGTCCGGGCTGAGCGGCATACCAGTCGGCAATTTCGTTGATTTCGGCATCGGTGAGCTTGCGTGCAAACACACGCATTTCGCCCATCATGTCGGAACTTCGCGCTCCCGACCGATAATCTTTCAATGCCGCCGCGGTCACCGCCGCCTGCTGGCCGTGCAGCACGGGAACCAGTCCGTTGGGGTTGCCCGAAGCATCCGTTCCGTGGCAGGCCGCACACGGTGTGATGTAGCGGGATGCGTCCCCCGTCTTCACCAGCACCGGCATAGTCAAATCCGGCGCCTTTTGCCCGGCGTTGCGTCCCGGCAGGTAGGCGTAGAGCGCTGCCGCGTCCACAATTTCCTGATCGGTGAGCTTGGCTGCCGCCGCAGCCATCAGATCGGCTGCGGGCGTTCCTTTTCTGCGGCCGTCGCGGTAGTCCAGCAAAGCCTTGACCGTTACGGCCGCGGGCTGCCCGGCGATGTCGGGCCAGTTGGGCGTATCGGCAAGACCTTCTTTACCGTGGCAGCTTGCGCAAAAGTGCTTGCTGTGGACGGCAAACCCGTTCATCAGCTCGGCTTTCGGCAGCCGGGCCGTAATCGCCTTCCATTCCTCGGCCGTAAGCGCTTTCTTCTGCTTCACTTCGGGCAGAGGCGCCTGTACGGCGGTCCCGGCAGGAAGTTCAACGACCGCGGAGGCTTTCTTCTCGTCGATCGGTGCACCGGCAGCCAATGCCGAGCCTGCCGATGCCAAAGCCGTTACGGCAACAGCAAGCGCCCCGAGCGCATATCGATTCTTTTTCATATTCTTTTCTCCTAACCGAACGAGTCGGCCGTGATGCTGCGCATCCAGGCTCGTAAATAACGGGCGGCAACCTGCCGTTCAACGCGAGAAGCCGACAGATCCTGATAGCGCGCCCGCGTATTGGTGCGCGCAATCTTGCCGTTCACAATGCGGAAGGTGTCGGCTACAAAAAGACCCCAGTCGTCTCCTGCAAGTGCATAGCACGTATTGGACCAGGCGGGTTCGGGCTCGCTTTGTCCCGCGAGTTTCGAAAGGATCGCCCGAACGCAGACCTTGGCCTGGGTATTGGCCGAAAAGCCCGATTTGGGCATCGCATCGGCAATGCTCGCGTCGCCGAGCACATACACGTCTTCAATCATCGTCGAAGCAAACGTGCGGCGATCGATCGGGCAAAAACCCGTTTTGTCCGTAAGCCCGAACATCTGCGCCACAGCGGCCGCACGCATCGGCGGCACGATATTGAGAACGTCGGCCTTGATCGACCCCGAAGGCGTCTGCACCGTCAGAGTATTCGGATCAATCGACAGAGGCTTGCCGCCGTCTTTTTCTCGGCGCCACTCAATTCGGCAATCGGCCTTGGGCTCGACCATGAACTTGTCGAGCTTTTCGCGGTAGGGCGAGGGCGGCGCGAATCCGTAGAGATGATTCCAACCGAGGATCATTGTTTCGTCGGTCACGAAATCGTTCTTGGGATCGAGAATGACGACGCGTCCTTTGGGCTTGTGGTGCTGCATCCATTCGGTAACGAGAGCACTGCGCTCGTATGGCCCCGGCGGGCAACGGTACGGATTGGGAGGAGCAACCAAAACGAAGGTTCCGTCTTCGGGCATGGCCAGAAGTTGTCGGCGCAACAATTCGGTCTGAGCTCCGGCAATCCAGCCCGAGGGAATCTTCGTTTCGGCCAGTTCGGCCGAGTACCCCGGCACTGCGTCGTAAAGAAGCTCCACGCCGGGCGAAACGATGAGCGTGTCGTACGGATACGACTGCTGCAGTCCGTTTGATTCGGCATGCACAACTTTTCGATCGGGGTCAAGCCCTACGGCCGCAGCCTGAACCACTTTGACGCCGCGGGCTCGAAGACCGTCGTAGCTCACCGTAAGGTCGGCCATCGACACGGCGCCCGTGAGATGTTCGGAACTGCCGTAGTGACGAATAAACGTCGGATTGCGATCGATGACGGTCACGTCTATTTCGGGCGCCCACAGCTTGAGATATTTGGCAGCGGTGGCGCCGCCCACTCCCGCGCCCACGATGAGAACCTTGTGCGAAACAAGCCCCCCAACCGCCGCGCGGGCAAAACTCGGCATCAGTCCCATGAACCCGGTCGCCGCAACAATCCCTGCAGCGGCCAAAAGCCGGCGGCGAGAGCTTGCGGGCGCCACTGCAAATGCCTCGGTCATGCGTTTCGGATCAAATGTTGTCATTTGCCAGCTCCTTCGGATTTGTTGCCGGACTGCTCGGGTGTTTTAGGCAGTTGTGCAAAAAATTGAGCCATGCGTTCGAGTTCGGCATCGTTGTTGCCGTCGGCAATGTGGCTCATGATCGAACTCGGACGCTCTTTGGTGCGAAAGCGCTTCATTTCGCGGACAAAAACCTCGGCCTGCATCCCGGCTAAGCCCGGAAACGCATTGTCTTTGGAGTAGCCGTAGGTGCCGTGGCAGGCTGCACAGGTATGTGCAAAGGCCGCACCTGAAGGCTCTTTGGCCGCATCGGCTGCAAATGTCTGGGAAGCAAATGCCAGCGAGGCAAAAGCAACCGTCGAAACTGTGAATTGACGAATGTTTTTCATCTGTGCTCCCCTCTTACGACAAGACCAAAGCGGCGCCGATCACGAAGTAGCCGACGATCCACAGTCCCAAAAGAGCGGCCGCCCAGGTTCCGAGACGCTCAAGCTTTGCGCTCGGCGTCCAGACGGCGCCCGGTTTGCCGGCGGTAGCTAGCCCCGCCGACCAAGCCGAAATAAAGATGTAGGCCAGAGACGTTCCGCCCACAGCCAGGAATGTCACAAAGAAAATCGCGGTGCTCGGAATATCCCAATGCACGGGCAGTGCAAGCGGGTTCCAGCCGGCCGACTCAAAGAGTGTGCCCACGCGCAGCGCTTCGCGGGCCGAGGCAAGCACGAGCGTCATGACCACCGTCATGATGAAAACCATGTAGTTGCAGGCAACGCAAAGACGGCGGCGCTTTTGGATATAAGGCATCGCCAAGAAGTAAAGAACCGGCACCAAAGCCACGTAAGGCCAGGCGCTTGACGTAAACCAAGCTTGTTCGGCCGGACACGCCGCCCGCTGCGGCCAGACGATAGGCCACCTTTTCGAGGAAGTCCGAATAAAGGCCGTCTTCGTTGGTGTAGTAGTGCTTAGAGAGCACCCAGCGGCGCATGCCGTAGATCCAGGCCGACGTAACGGGAAGCGCCAAGGCAAAGAAGAACAGCAGACGCGGCAGCAGGAAGTAGTTGAGGCTGCGGCCGGACGCATCCACCTGTCCCTGCGGGGCGTACCAGTCAAGCCAGTGCGTGGGGAAAAGCGCCTGGTTGGACAGCGAATGCATGAGCGCGCCGCACGCCGCAAAAAGGACCAGAGCAGCGGCAAGCCAGAAGGCGGCTCGTCCGTTGCCCGAACCGAGCGATTCGCCGTGGTCGGAATGCAGCAGCGAATGCACGCGGTAAAGCGCCAGGTAGCCCACCAGAAGCAAACCTAAGAACACCAGCGTCCAAACAGCCGAGATCATGCTGGAGCTGTACCAGAACGGGTCATAAATGACCTGTACGAAGAGCAGCGGAGCAACCCCCAAAACAATGGCGGCACCTGTGGAAGCCTTGGCGGTAAAGGCCATGGTGGAGCTCAGGCGCAACCAATGCTCGCCGCCTTTGATGCGGCCGTAGAGCGCCACGCCGGTGCTGCCGAGCAGCACGGCAACAGCTCCTATATGAAGCGCAAACGTGACGACGCCCAAAATCAGAAAGATCACCGGATGCGAGGGAGTCCCCGCAGGATCGGCCAATGCGGCGGTGAGCTGCGCAGCGGCAAGAGGCAGATTTTCAGTCATGTCGATTACTCCCGATCGGTGGTTTTCGGAAATCCCTTGACGGCAATTGCAGCCGCTCGGTCGGGATCGCTCTTTTGCAGACGAAGAATTTCAGCCAGGAATTCGGCCGTGACCGCGCGATCAAGGTCGGGCAGCGGCAACGGCGGCATGTAGGCGATGTGACCGCGATGCAGACCGGCGGCCAGCCAGTTTTCAATGTCCTTGGCCTGAGCGTTTTCAGGGAAGTACTCGCGCATCGGTCGAATGCCGCTCACTGTGAGCGAATGGCAGCTCGAGCAAGCCGCAATTGCAACCGTACGGCCGGCTTCGAGACGCTCCCACTGCGTCTTCGGGGTTCTCAAGTTTTCCGGCAGGAAGGGGTGCGTAGCCAAAAAGCCCTTTTCTTCGAGTACGGGCAATTCGCTTTTGACGCCGAGAGCAGGCACGTCGCGTCCCACGATTTGATTGGCGTAGACATAGCGTCCCGCCACCCAGGGCTTGCGCACAATTTCGCGGCCGGTTTCGGACGGTGCCAGTCCGAGAACCAGAATGACGACCGTCGCCAACGCCGTCGTGGCGAAGTTCATCATCGACGGGCGCCAGGCCGTGAGCGCGAAGTAAAGAAGCGTCACGACAAGCGCGGCAATCATCATCGGAGCAAAGCTCTCGGGCATGCGGGTGATCGTCACGACCGACGTATCCGACATGAAGGTGCTCATGAGCCAGTAGAGGCTTGCTGCACCGAGCACTGCGCCGACGGCACCCAAAGCCGAAAGGGTACGGGCGATGATTCGCTTTTCACTCGGGTCCGTCGTCTTTGCGGCCGCAAAGCCGCCCACCACGCCCGTGATCGTGAGCATGAAGAAGAATCGAGCCGAGAGCTGCGCAAACATCGATTCGCCGAAGAATGCCGTCAGAACACCGCCCGAGGTGTACCACTCGCCGGAAGCAGGCCACAGCATGAAAGACAGGATGCCGACAATGATCAAAAGCGTGCCGACGCTTGCCAACGCAAAAATGGTGCAGTAGCGCAGATAGGTCTTCACCGGGACGCGGCCGGCCAGATAAACCAGAAGGTAGACGCCGGCAACCTCAATGAGGAAGAAAACCCATTCCGTCGCCCACAGCCACACAAAGTTGTGGATCAGGGCGGAGATACCGCGCGGATTGGCAATGGTGGCGGCAAACCAGATGCCCGGCCCCGTCACGGAACCGAGCACGTAGCTGAAGATGAGAAGGAATGCGCCGTAGCGGCGAATGAAGTCGATATGCCGGGGCTGATTGGCCGTGACGGCTCGTCTGGCGAGCCAGGCAAAAACGAGTGCCGCGCCGACCGAAGCATGCGAAAACAGCACATGGATGGTCGCAATGGCGCCGATCACCCAGCCCGCCCCGATGCCCGGTTCCAACCAGGCCGGATACAGTCCGAGAAGCTCGTTCATTGTTGCGTTCTCCTGAAAAACAATAGTGTGAAAATTCCGATTCCTGCCTTCGAAAAAAGTTTCGACGACAAGCTTTATCAGGATTGTTTTTCAGAACCCCGCCTTTGTCTCTCCCTCTAAAGATGAGAGGAATCTGCCGATTTCCTACTCCGTTAGGCCAGTCTTTCTACTTCTTTGGATTCGGGCAAAAACCCTGCACAATGAAACGCAATCGCCCTGCATTGCCCGCCCTACGCGGTTTTGCGTCATTCGCCGATCGGAGTAAATGAGAATGACTCCGAAATGGGAAAAACGAAAATTCCTACAATAGTTGTTCCCTATCGGGATGACTCATCTTTTTGTTAGTTTTAGGCTCTTGATTCTGCAGAGGATTTTTAAAAGTTCCGCTGTCTCAGTCGCAAACCGGATTTCAGCTTTCAGCGGATCGAGATCCGGCAAATGTGCGTGCGAGAAAACATAGGCGATCGCTTTTGTGTCCGAACAGCTACTTTGCGAAAAACGTGCAACAAATCGGCACCCGAAAAAGAAGCCCTCTTCGGATAATGACTTCAACCAAAACACTTATCTTTGAGGTGTTCCATGTCCGACAAATCTCTTTCTCGCCGCAATCTTCTAACCGGGTCCGCCGGACTCGCCGCAGGAGCCGCTTTAATGACCGCTATGAATCCGGCCGCAGCCGCCGCACCGGCTGCTTCCGATCTCGCAAAGACCGATCCCGAATTTGCGAAATTCTTCAAGTATTTCGATGAAGAAGAAGTCGCCAAAACCGTCGAACCCGTGCTGGGCAAAACGCACAGGCACTTCGTAATCCTCGCCGCGCTTTTGGGCTGCGGCGGCAAGGAAGAATTCGAAATTCGACTGCCGCAGGCGCTCGACGCGGGCGTCAAGCCCGAACAAGTGCGCGAAATTGTTTATCAGGGGACGGCCTATCTCGGCATCGGCCGCGTACGCGGTTTCTTCGACATCATGAACCGCGTCTTTGCCGCACGCGGCGTAAAGCTCCCTTTGGCCGACGCCGCTCAGCAAAAGGACGTCGAGCGCGTAGTCAAGGGCGAAGCCGCTCAGGTGGAAATCTTCGGCGAGCGCATGAAGGGCTTTGCGAAGTCCGGCCCCGAAAAAACCGTGGCGGTGCGCCGCTGGCTTTGTGCCAACTGCTTCGGCGACTATTACGTTCGCAGCGGCTTGAGCCTGCAGGAGCGCGAGCTCGTCACGTTCTGTTATTTGGCCGCCCAGGGCGACACGACCTCTCAGATGGGCTCGCACGCAGCAGGGAACCTGCGCATGGGCAACACCGAGGAAGTTCTCATTGCCGCCTGCCTGCAGTTTGCACCGATTCTCGGCTATCCGAGAACGCTCAATGCGCTTGCCGTTGTTGAAAAAG
>USBS01000076.1 GCA_900552915.1 uncultured Sutterella sp.
TTGGCGTGTGCGAGCTTAACGAGGCGCTCAATCATGGTGCGGTCGCGGAAGAGCTCGATGTCGATCACGTCGGCGCGGCCGACGCGGATGATGGCTTCATAAACCTCACCGTAGTACTTGTCTTCGGCGATGAAGGGGCCGCCGTCGGTACCGTTGCGCAGCGTGACCAGCACGGCCTTGCTGCCGGAAGCTTCGTAGGCCTTTTTGGTGATTTCGGCGAATTTGGCCGGGGCGAGTCGGCCGAGGTAGTCGATTCGCACTTCAACCATGTCGAGCGACTTGATCTTGGAAAAACCGCGAAGCGTCTTGAGCATGTCGGCTTCCGTCTTGTCTGTCGTGGGAGCGAAAATCTTCGGACGACCTTCACCGATTGAGAGACCGCGCACTTTGACGGGTTTGACGCGGCCGTGCGTCCAGTTTTCGATGCGGTTCATCGTGTCGACCGGGCGAGTCTTGTCGGTGAAACGTTCGGTCGTGCTTGCAAATGCGGCAGGCATGGCTGCGGCGGCAAGCGTGGAGGAGAGAAGAAGTTCGCGACGATTCATTTTTTCATACCTATGGAAAGCTTGGAGATTCGAACTTTCGCGCCCTCGGATGAGAGCAAAAGTCCTTAGGCCGAATTCTCGGATCGTCTAATTCGCTTGGATACCCCCGTTCGGGGGAATGGGCTAGGAAAAATTTTCCGACTCAATTGGAAATTTGACGCAAAGTTGACAATTCTGGCAAAACATTACTAACAATGTCTTCTCTACAATTAGACGTTACATATAACGTTTAACATATTATTCAACGCCTAATGATTGAAGCCTGCGACTGCTGCTGAAGTTGACTGGGCAAAAGGTTGTGCCGACTCAATCGGCATCCGGATGACAAAAGCATGCTTTTTCGGAAGTTATGCAATATCGTTTGAGTCTGGTATTGTTGGTTAACACATCATAAAAAAGGTAAAATGCGAAATAAAACCGCATAAAAGCATAAATATGAAACAGCCTTCGACTGCAAAAATTAGAAAACAGCGAGAAAAAATCTATTTCCAGTCGGTCGATGCGTTTTGCTCTCGTCTGGGAGAGTACGTTGCTCTGGCTCGCCGTAAGCGTGGACTCACGCAAACCGAAATGGCGGAAAAGGCATGTACTTCGATCGCGACGTATCAACGCATTGAAAAAGGAGACGGCTCGGTCGCACTTGCAACCATGCTGAGAGTTCTTGCGATTCTCGATCGTTTGGAATCTTTCGATAAGGTTCTTTCGCCGCTTGAGGATCGGGTCGGCATGGAACTGATGCAAGAGAAACTTCCGAAGCGCGTGCGCAGCAAACCCGCAAAATTCGATGGGTCCTAGCTATGCACAACCGCATTTCTGTATTTGTCGGTGCTCGAGAGAGGATCGGGCGGTACGCTTGTTTACCTGAGGGCGTCAGAACGCCATCGGCGCAAACCGGTTGATGAATAGCTCCTTAGACATAAATCGTTGCTCGGCTGCCGGTGCAAGAGATGCTTTCGATAGTAAGTGTTTTTACCTAGAAAATTGCCTGAATCCATTGTTTCTCGGAGGTAGACTTACCTTGATGTGGGTACCGTAAGAATGACTTAAGGGTTCGCCTGACTGTCGACCATACGGGCATCTCACATGTGATTTAAAAAATCCAAAAGGAGAGAGAAACATGAGCATTCGCAAGGTTTGCACGGCTTGCTTGACGGCCCTTTTTGCCGCGGGCGCCGCTGTTGCTGTTCAGGCTGCCGAAGGAGCCAAGACCGCTCCGACGACGTTCAAGCCCGGCACCTATACGGCTACGGTCAACGGACACAATGCTCCCGTTACCGTGAAGGTAACCGTGAGCAAGAATCGCATCGAAAAGATCGATACTTCCAAGAACCTTGAAACGATCGGCGTAGGCCGCGTGGCTCTGCAGCTGATGACCGACAAGATCATCAAGTATCAGTCCCTCGGCGTGGATGCCATTACGGGTGCTTCCATTTCGAGCTTTGCCATTCTTTCGGGCGTCGAAAAGTGCCTGCAACAGGCCGGCGGCAATATCGACAAGCTCACCGAACAGGTTGAAAAGCATCCGGCTGGTACGGCTACGTATGACGCCGATGTCGTCGTGATCGGCGGCGGCGGTTCCGGTCTTGCCACGGCTATTGCCGCGCATCAGGCCGGAGCCAAGAAGGTGATTGTCATCGAGAAGCTCGGCTATCTCGGCGGCTCGACGAACGTCTCTGAAGGTGCTCTGAACGCTGTTGACGACAAGCGTCAGAAGGCTCAGGGCATCGAAGACAGCTTCGACAAGTTCTATCAGCAGACTCTTAAGGGCGGCCACAACAAGGGCAACCCGGAACTCGTCAAGTACCTCACCCAGAACTCCATGAAGTCGGTCGAATGGCTCGAAAGCATGGGCGTGAAGTTCAAGGATGAAATCGGTACGGCGACGGGCGCTCTCTGGCAGCGCAGCCATTACCCGGCCACTCCGTCGGGCAACACCTATATCCGCACGTTTGAGCAGGTGATCAAGGGCACGAACGGCGCTATTCAGGTTCTCACCGACACGCAGGCCACCGACCTTATCCAGAAGGACGGCCGCATCACGGGCGTGACCGCCAAGCACTTCGACCAGAAGGTTGTGCTCAACGCCAAGAGCGGTGTTGTGATCGCTACGGGCGGCTTCGGCGCGAACATCAAGTTCCGTCAGGATGTCAATACGGGCGTTTGGAAGAGCGTCAAGCTCGACAAGTCCATCGGCTGCACCAACATCCAGAAGGCTGCTCAGGGCGAAGGCCTCATCATCGCTCAGAAGCACGGCGCCGATGTGATCAACCTCGACGACATCCAGATTCACCCCTGCGGCACGCCGGGTACGGGCTTGATGGAAAACATCCGCACGTCCGGCCGCAATCGCATCTTCGTGAACGTTGCGGGTGACCGCTTCGTGAATGAAGGCGCAGCCCGCGACGTTCTGGCCGGCGCCATCTTCGCGCAGCCGCAGAGCACCTACTACGTGGTTGTGAACAAGGTTCGCTATCCGAGCCGCGACTGGGTCGACGCCAACGGCGCCACGATCCGCGACATGGTTGCGTTGGGTGCGGTTGTCGAAGCCAACACGCTTGACGAACTTGCCAAGAAGACCGGCATGGATCCCGCCAAGCTGAAGGCCAGCATCGACAACTACAACAAGATCGTCAAGGGCGAAATGAAGGACCCGCTGGGCTTTAAGGCCGACAACAAGGCCGACACGACCCTCACCGAAGGTCCGTGGTACGCCTGCAAGAAGGTTCCGACCGTTCACCACACGATGGGCGGCATCAAGATCAACGTGAACGCTCAGGTGATCGGCACCGACGGCAAGGTCATTCCGGGTCTGTATGCAGCTGGTGAAGTCACGGGCGGCATCCACGGTTCGAACCGTCTGGGCGGCAACGCCATTGCCGACATCATGACATTCGGCCGCACGGCTGGCACGAACGTTGTGAAGATGCACTAACGGCCTTATAGGGACATAACAGGACTGCGCTGACTCCTCCTAATGCGCAGTCGTCCCGACCGGCGGCGGTTTTCGGACTCCATGCGTTCCGAAAGCGGCCGCCGGTTTCTTTTGCCTGTTTTCTATGCGGTTGTGTGCCGTACGACTTGATAAAACGGCAACTTTCTAAGGTATTTGACTCAAGACAGCAACAAAAGCGCCTCCTACAATCGTTGAATCAGCCATAAGGTCTGAAAAAACAATTCGCCCCTCGACGACACAAACAAAAAGAGCAAGGTGGCGATAACCACAGGAGATAAAAACATGAATGCGCTTGCCGCCTTAAGCCGGTTCTGCAATAAAACATTTGCGCTCTGGGTTTTGGTCTTTGCCGCCGTCGCCTACGTTGCGCCCGACACCTTCAAACCTTTGGCCGGGTGGATTTCTCCGCTGCTGGGCCTGGTGATGTTCGGCATGGGTCTAACGCTTTCGGTCAACGACTTTAAGCTTGTCTTTTCCAAGCCCGTCGACGTACTGATCGGCATTTTGGCGCAGTTCATCATCATGCCGACGCTGGCTTATTTGCTCTGCATCCTGATGCAGCTGCCGCCCGAAATCGCCGTAGGCGTCATTTTGGTGGGCTGCTGTCCGGGCGGGACGTCTTCCAACGTGATGACGTTTTTGGCGCGCGGCGACACGGCGCTTTCCGTGACGATCACAAGCTGCACGACGCTTCTGGCGCCCGTCGTGACGCCTGCGCTCATCTGGGTGTTTGCGCACCAGTGGATTGAGATTGATCCGTTGGCGATGTTCTGGTCGATCTGCCAGATCGTGCTTATCCCGATTGCAATCGGTGTGGCCATTCACACGGTTCTCGGCGAGGAGCGAGTGGCTGTGGCCTCGACCTGCCTGCCTCTGATTTCGGTGGTTTCAATCGTGCTTATCGTGATGGCTGTGGTGGCTGTGAGCCAGCCCAACATCGCCAAGAGCGGCCCGCTTGTCTTTGCGGTCGTTGTGCTTCACAACGGTCTGGGTTACGTCGTAGGTTACCTTGCCGCCAAGTTCTTCAAGATGAATCTTGCCAAGCGCAAGTGCCTCTCGATCGAAGTCGGCATGCAGAATTCCGGCTTGGGTGTCGCGTTGGCCACGGTGCACTTTGCAACGATGCCGCTGGCGGCACTGCCCTCGGCCATCTTCAGCTTCTGGCACAACATCTCCGGTCCCATCGTCGCGACGATCTTCCATCGCTGGACCGAAGAAAACACAAAGAAGTGAATTCGGTCGACCGCCGAGAACGAAAGTGCCGGAGGAGCGCAATGCTTTTTCGGCACTCGTTTTTTTGCGATCTGCGGTCATTTTGCATAACGCAGACAAAAGCTGAAGCAGCTCGGTTAGCTGACACTTGCGTTTCTTGCCGCGTTGCGTCCGGCTTCTCGACCCATCACGAGGCAATTTGTCATGCCTGCGCCGCCCAAGCGGTCTTTTCCGAAGATGCCGCCCACGACTTCGCCTGCGGCAAAAAGCCCCGGCATAGGATTTCCAGATTGGGTCAGAACGCGCGCTTTATCGTCCGTGCGGATGCCGTCGAGCGTTGTGTGCACGTAGATGGTTTCTCGGCCGAAGTAAAAGGGTGGTTTTTCGATGCGCTGAGCAAAAACCCGTCGTCCGGTGTCGGCGTCGTAGCCTTTTTCATAACTTTCGTTGTACTTGTCGAGCGTCTTTTTGAGAATGACCGAAGGAACTCCCATTTTTTCGGCCATTTCTTCAATGGAGTCTACTTTGAAGACAATGCCGTTGATGAGCTTTAGGCCCAGAGTGGCGCCTTTATGCGAACGAGCGTCCGTGATCACCCAGCAGGAGCGGTTTTCGAGGTTGAGAATTTTGTCGGCAACCGCGTTCCACGGAAGCGCTTCGTTGACAAATCGCTGACCGGTGGAATCGACGTAGATGTCGCCGCCGTCGTAGTCAAGCAGTCTTCCGCCCCAGTAGGGCAGGAGCTGCAGACCGAACCGATCGGTGACGGCGGCACCGATCGACTGCGCGATCGAGAGTACTTCGGCATCAGCCCCATCCCACACGGTGCCGTAGGGATTGGCAGTGGTGTGCACGTCGGCCGTAAGACGAGCGTCGATTCTCATTCGTCGCGCGATATCGGCGGTAAAGCCTCCGGAGGCGATTACAAGACTATTGGCGAGTATCGTGCGGTGAATTCGCCTCGATTCTTTGGTTTGTTCGACGCGCACAAGCCATCCGTTGGCGACCCGCTCGAAATCGGTCACGCGGCTGTTGAGCCGTACGGCAGCTCCAAGCGTACGGACGTGTCTTGCAAGCGCCAGGACGTAGCTGCGGCCGGCGGAATTGCCGGGCATGGCGTAGCAGCGCGGATGCACGCCCGATTTGGCCGTGAACACTGGGCCGTAATAGATGCCGCAGGATTGAAGCCACATGAGCGCGTCATAGGAGTCGGACGCGATTTTGACGAGAAGATCGGCGTTTCCTAAACCTTCGCCGACAGCCAGAGCATCCGCAACGAACTGCTCGACGCTGTCTTGCCAACCTTGAGCCGGCTGCATGGCTTTAGGCAGAACCGCAGCAATCGATCCGCTCGAATACTGGCTGTGGCCGCCTATTAAGGGGCCCTTTTCGAGGATCAACACGCTGTCTGCGCCGTTTTCAAGTGCGCCGGCGGCTGCCGAAAGCCCGGCAAGTCCGGAACCCACGATGACAACACCGTGTTGTTCCACGGCATTGCCGACTTCAAGCACTTTCTCGGCGACGGCCGGCCCGGCGGCAAGTGCCGCAGCGGCGACTGCAAGACAACGGCGGCGGGAGATTGTCATGACTGATCCTTGTCCTCGAGCACATTGTCGGGGTGATGCTCGAGCCACTGATAGGCTTCCAGAGCACTTTGCACATTGAGTTTGCCGTAAGCGTTTGCCTTGTGCATCTTGACGGTTTCGGCGCCGATGCCGAGCTTTAGGCCGATGTCTTTGTTTGTGAGGCCTTTGGCCGCAAGCACAACGACTTCTTTTTCGCGCGCGGTGAGTCCTTCAAATTGCTCGCGGTACTCGTTGGCGTGCTCGGCTTCTTTGGCAGCCTGCATGGAACCGCTGCAGGCTTTTTCAACGGCTGCTGCAAGCAGCATCGGGTCGTTCTTTTTCTCGAGGAAATCCACGGCGCCGTACTTCATCGTATGTACGGCAGTCGATACGTCTCCGTGGCCGGTGAGAAAGATTACCGGCAGGGTACTGCCCATTTCCACGAACTTCTTCTGCAGCTCAAGCCCCGTCATGCCGGGCATGCGAATGTCGAGCACGAGACAGCCCGGTCTGGACAGGTCGTCTTCGGCAAGAAAAGTCTGCGCATCGGCCCAATCGGCCACCTGCCAGCCGAGCGCCTTCAAAAGCTGTTTTTGGCTTTCGCGGAAATCGCCGTCGTCATCAACGATGCGCACAAGGGGCAATTGCGAGGTCATTTACTGTCTCCGCCATCGGAATTGGATTTTGTTTGTTTTTTTTCTGGCGCAACGGCATCGATCGTCACGCGTGCGGTTACGCCGCCTGCGGTCCTTCGCTCAAACACGAGCGACGCTCCGTGCCTGTCGGCAATGCCGCGGCAGATTGTCAGACCCAGCCCGAGTCCGCCGTAGCTCGAGGGACTGCTTGTGACACTGGCGCTTTTCTCTGTGAGCCTCTTGAAGGCGTTGTCCGAGAGAACTTCACCGGGATTTTGCACCGTAATATGCCAATTTGCCGAAGGGGCATCGCTTCCGGCGGATAAGCGCACGAACACTGCCGGTTCCTCGGTTAAAGCGCTTTTTTCCTGCGCGGTTCTAAGTGCTGCCGAGGCATTGCGGATGAGGTTCAAAAAGAGAATCTCAAGTTCCAGAGGCTGCCCCATAACGGGAGCTTCGGCAATATCCAGCGCCAGGCGGACGGTTGTTCGTTTCGACGGATTTTCTTCGGCGGCAAACGCACGCACGGCGTTTTCAAGAATCGGTGCGAGATCGCAGACCACCGCTGTCTGCGTCTCTCTGCGCACATAACCCCGCACGCGCGAGACGATTTCGGCAATTCGCTCGGCCTCGTGATCGATGTGCTTTAGTGCGCTCTCAAGTTCGACCTTGGCTTGCGGTTCATTGTCTTTGAAGGCCGACTCCGGACATTTGATGCGCGCAATGGCCGCCCAGGTTCGGATGCCTCCCACGGGGGCGTTGATTTCGTGTGCAATCATCGAGGACATCTGCTGCACGATTGAGCGGCGTTCAAAGCCCGCAAGCTGCAGTCGGGCGCTTGCGGCTTCTTCGCGGATGCGTTCGCGCTCGAGCATGACGTCGGTCAATTCCCGTGTACGGCGCTTCAAAAGAACATGCAGCCTGAGCTCGTAGAGGATCAGGAGCAGTACGAATCCGAGCGCAAGCCATACTTCGGTCTTGTGGCGTCGATAGAGCCCTGCGGGACTCATGTCCTGCAGATAGGCATAAGGGCCGATTTCCAGATCCCTCATGAGCGCATCGACCTTGGCGTGCGAAACATTGGTGAGCCATTCGCCTCCGGCTGTGTTCTTGAGGCTCAGGATGGCAATCGTTACGTCGCGTACGACCGTTTCGGGAGCTGTACCGAGCGCGAGCAGATCGATGTCGGGGTAAAGCGACGTGGTGTGTTGGCAGGCCAACGCTTTCGTCGGATCGGATTTGTCGCCGATGACGCGCACCGAGTCGGGTTCGATGAGCCCGCGATCCCGAATGGATTCCAACAAGCACGCCGGCAGGACGGCAGCATCGGCCGCGCCCGAAAAGAGAGCCGAGATGACGTCGGGATACGGGTTGTTGCGAAAAGAAACCTCTGCAAAGAATGTGTCCGGATTGTCGACGGTTCGCTTGATTTCGCCTCTGACGGCAAGCCAGCCGTCAAGCGCCGTCGGCAAGCCCGCAAAGATGCGCGCGCCGCGCAGATCGGCAAGGCTTTTTGCCGGGTTTTCGCTTCTCACGACAATGGCGGCACCCACGGATTCTTCGGCCTTCTGCGCAAGATGTGTTTTGCGCGTAGCAAGGCGTACGGTTTCCGTGCCGCTCAAAAAGCCGAAAGCGGCAGGAGCAAAGAGAAAGTCGGGTTGCGTCGCAGCAATCTGAGCGTCGGCTTCTGCGGCTGCTACGGATACCGAGCGAATTTCGTATTCGGGCAGATTGGCCTGCAGTGCTTGCAGCGTTTCCTGCACAAGAAAGGCGTCGAACGGATTGACCATCGTATCCAGGACCGCCATGGTGATCACGGGACGCTCGTCGGAAAGCGATTTGTCGATTGCGTTTTCTGCGGCGTGTGCAAGACCCGCGGCCAGGCACAAAAGAGCGGCCGACGCGGCAGCAGCGGCGGTTTTCTGGCGGCTCATAGTTTTTTTGCGGCGGACACGATGCGATTTTCTTGA
>USBS01000077.1 GCA_900552915.1 uncultured Sutterella sp.
GAGCCGAAGTTGCGGAGCTTGTCTGCACCGACACAGGCACGTCGGGCAGCGTATCAAAAGCTTCCGGGGGAATGTCGCCTACGGGAATATCGTCTTCAATCATGACTTGAACGCATACATCCAAAAATTTCTGCTCGAGGCAATATTCGCTCGGGCAAGGTGCCTTATCTTAACCGAAGTCGAACGACGACGAAACCTTCGGCAACGCCCCGTTACAAGCCTTCAATTTGGCTTTCAAACGCTTGATTTCAATGAAAAAACCGGACCTCTCCCACAGGGGAAAGATCCGGCTTGATCCGTCTTTTCAAACCTCGGTTTCACAAGGAAACCGGGCAGGAAAATTAGGCAGCTTCGGCAACCACGCGAACCGTGATGTCGGCGGTGATGTCCGTGAGCAGACCGATCGTGATCGTGAAGTCGCCAACGCTCTTGATGGCGCCGAGCGGGGTGCGAACCTGGCTCTTCTTGATCTGGAAGCCGAGCTTGTCGACGGCTTCGGCGATGTCGGCGTTGGTCACGGAACCGAACAGACGGCCGTCAACGCCAGCCTTGCTCGTGATTTCGATCACCTGGCCGTTGAGCTTCTCGGCCGTTTCCTGGGCCTTGGCAACGCGTTCGGCCTGGAGACGTTCGAGTTCGGCGCGGCGGGCTTCAAATTCCGCGATCGCAGCCTGGGTGGCACGCTTGGCGTGGCCCTGGGGGATCAGGAAGTTACGAGCATAGCCATCCTTAACCTTAACGATGGCACCGAGATCACCGAGGTGATTGATCTTTTCGAGAAGAATGACTTGCATGATTAACGGGTCCCCTGGTTGTCGGTGTAGGGCAACAGAGCGAGGAAGCGGGCGCGCTTGATCGCCGTGTCGAGCTGACGCTGGTAGTGCGCCTTCGTACCGGTCAGGCGAGCCGGCATGATCTTGCCGTTTTCCTGAATGAAGTCGCGCAGGGTGTCAATATCTTTGTAGTCGATCTGTTCGACGTGTTCGACCGTGAAGCGGCAGAACTTCTTGCGCTTGAAGAGCGCATTCTGTTGGTTGGCACGGCGGGGCTTGCCCTTACCTTTTGCACCAAAAGCCATTTTTCAACTCCTAATTTTGAATTCCGTGATATGGACCGTCAGCTTCGTGCTTCTGAGAGAGCGCTGTGCGAGAAAGCCTCGCATCTGAATCTCTTTGCCGAGCTCCACCTTATCGAGCCGCATTGCCGTATCGGCAAAGGACATGGCGGTGAAATCAAACTCGACCTTTCGCATCGCCCCGGCTTCGAACTGCTGCCCGTCGTAATGAAACCGAGCTTCGAAAACCGCTATGCCTGCCGGCGTGTAGCACAAGTCCTTCTTTTCGAGGAGAACCGCGCTGATGACGACGCTGTTTTCAGAATCCACTCTCGCGACGATCTAAAAATCTGTTTGGATTAAGCCTGTTCGGCGGTTTCAACTTCAGCCGGAGCCTGTTCAGCGGCGGGCTCGGCTGCAACCTTCTTGGCTTCTTCCTTTTCAACGTTCTTCATCATGACGGAAGGAGCGGTTTCGGCCTTCTTGGTCTTGACGACGAGGTGACGCAAGATGGCGTCGTTGAAACGGAATCCGTTTTCGATTTCAGCAAGCGTAGCGTCCGTGCATTCGATGTTCATGAGAACATAGTGAGCCTTGACGAGCTTCTGGATCGGGTAGGCGAGTTGACGACGGCCCCAATCTTCAACACGGTGGACCTGGCCACCCTGTTCAAGAACGAGATTCTTGTAACGTTCGATCATCGCGGGAACCTGTTCGGACTGATCCGGGTGCACGATGACGCACAGTTCGTAATGACGCATTGATTCCTCCTTACGGAAAT
The DNA here is from genome assembly GCA_900552915.1 of uncultured Sutterella sp. Classification (GTDB taxonomy): domain Bacteria; phylum Pseudomonadota; class Gammaproteobacteria; order Burkholderiales; family Burkholderiaceae_F; genus Duodenibacillus. The sequence goes on from USBS01000077.1 coordinate 1,836, forward strand.
AAGCCACCCAAGCGTCGTATCGGTGTGGCAAGGATGTGAAAGAGCGCAATGATATTGTTTTTTTCTTTAAAAATCAAATCATTACGCACGAACAACAAAAAAGCCTCAACACCTTTTCGGCTGTCGAGGCAATTTGCATCTCTCGCAAACGAGAGGTTTGTGGTGCCGGTGAGAGGATTCGAACATCCGACCTTCGCATTACGAATGCGCTGCTCTACCAGCTGAGCTACACCGGCACACAAGTTTTTCTCTTCAATGGCGTTTGCCATCGAAGAGATGCGCATTTTACAGAGCTTTCGGGAAATTGCAAGAGGCGACTTCAAAATTTTTCAGCACCGACAGTCTGACAGATGGCAACCTATTGATTTCGCTTAAAAAATCAATAAAACCGCACGCCATTAGCCATGCCATGCGAAGGCGTCAGCACAAGTTCGCTTTTGACCTTTCCCTTCTCTTTGAGAAGATAACCGCGGCCGGCAAGATCGTCGATCCAGTCGGGCGGCAGAATCGTGTCGACCGCCTCAAAAGCAAAGCGACCGGTCACAAGCTTTGTGCCGCGATTGTCTTCGCCTGCGATCGCGCCCTTTAAGAGCGCTTCGCTGCCGTTGACGGATGCGGTAAGCGAATCGACGTGCATGACGACGCCGTCGTCCTGCACCGCGCGCAGCAGCGACAGAGTCAGAAGATCGGACTGAAGCCATGCGGGACCGGCAAGAATTCCGGCAAATTGCTCGCTCAGGCGCTCCGTAATTCCCGTAATGCGCAGCGAGCCCTGCAGGTAATCGATTGCGCCGAGTTGCCCGAGCTCCAGATAAAGCGCAGGCGACGCGGGATTGTCGAGCTTGAATTCGACCGTTTCCTGCCACGTCTCCTTACCCTCTTCGGGCGTCAAGCGCATCCGAAAGTCGACGCCCTCAAAGCGCACCGCACCGCCGACGGTGGGGCCGAGCGTAAGCGAAAAACTCGTTTCGGCAAGCGCTGTTTCGTCGGCCTGCAGAGCCTTGGCAATCGAATCGGCATCCGTCTCAAACGCAGCGCTGAAGTTTCCGAGCTTGAATTCGCTCAGACCGGCCGGGCGGCAGACGATTCCGGGCGTTTTGGCGCTCACTTTGATCGTATCTCCCGTTTCGGCCTCGAATCGAAACTCCTCAAAGCGGCACTCGCCGCCCGAGGCAATGGAAAAAGGCTGAATCGTGTAGGTAAAGCGCGAGCTCGGCAGAGTTTGTGCCGAAGACGTGATCACATCCCAGGCCGTGTAGACGACATGGATGCGGTCGTTGAATCCGCGCACGCCGGCTCGGGCAAGCGATGTTTCGAAATCGGGATCGGAAGCGCGCTCAAGCTGCACCTGCGTGCGGATGCCGGGATAGGCCTCGCCCTTGAACGTTCCGAGCCGAAAGCCGCCCGCGGCCTCAAACGACACCACAAAGATCTTTTTGAAAAAACCGCCCTGGTAGTTTGTCACGCGGGCGGAAAGTTCCGCCGGCAGCACCGTTTCGAAATTGGTGAGCGCCGCCTCGTCAAAGGCCTTGCCGGCGGCATAAATGCCGTAGATCCAGCAGCCGCCAGCTGCGGCAACGGCGAGCGCACATGTGGCTCCGGCCAGAATCTTCGTGGTGTTTTCCATCGCTTGTTTTCGTGTTGTTTTTCTTGTCAGCAAAACGGCCGCAGGAAGAGCTCCGGCGGCCGCTTCAATGTTCTACGAACGAATCGGGAGATTTAGGACTCGCCGAACCACTTGGCGTAGATCTTCTTGTAGGTACCGTCGTCCTCCATACTCTTCATGGCAGCGTTCACCTTGTCGAGAAGCTCCTTGTTGCCCTTCTTGACGGCAAAGCCGAACCATTCGCTGTCAAACTGCATGGGCTGCTGCTTGAGGCCCTTGGCGGCACGCGCGTTCGCAACAAGGAAGTAGCCGATCACGGGACGGTCGGTGATCACGGCGTCGCACCCCTTCATCTTCAGGTCCATAAAGGCTTCGGCGCCGGTGTTGAAGGCCTTGATCTTGGTGCCGGGAATGCCCTTGGCAACTTCGGCGCCGGTCGTGCCGATCTGCACGGCAATGGTCTTGTTGTGCAGATCTTCGATCTTCTGGAACTTGGCTTCATCACCGGCACGAATCATCAGGCCCTGACCGGCCTGATAGTAGGGGTCGCAGAAATCGACGCGCTTCTTGCGCTCTTCGGTGATCGTCACGCCGCTCACCACGATGTCGATATTGTTGGTCATCAGGGCCGGAATCAGACCGTCGAAGCCCATGTTCACGAACTCGACCTTGACGTTCATGCGCTTGCCGATCTCGCGGATCATATCCATGTCGAAGCCCACGTATTCTCGGCTTGCACTGTCGAGGAATTCAAACGGAGCAAACGTCGGGTGGGTGCCCACACGCAGCGTATCGGCAGCGGTGGCGGCAAACGAAGCAACGGCCATGACGCCGGCGGCGATGGTTGCAAAAATCTTGTTCTTCACTTTGGATCTCCTAGGTAATGCCTACGGGCTGATGCAAACCTATCTGCATTCGCGGTCTTTGTCGCGGAAGCAGGAAATTTTGCGTATTCTCGCACGAATCGCCGCGTGCGTCCTAGGCAATTAGACGTAGCTGCGGCCGATTTGAGCAACAAACCTCTCTAGCGCAGACGTTCGATCGCTTGATCCCGGACACCGCACAGAAATTGAGCCGCGGCCCCCTTGCCGGGAATCACGCATTCGGGTGCAATCTCCAGAAGCGGCACAAGAACGAAAGCGCGCTCGTGCATGCGCGGATGAGGCAGCCTCAGAAAGTCCGTATCGCGGATTTCGTCGCCGAAAAGCAACAAATCCAGATCCAGCGTGCGAGGTGCGTTGTGCACTCCCGCGGGACGAACCCGATGCGCCGCGTCTTCAATTTTGAAGAGGTCCGTCAAAAGCGCTTGGGGCGTCAGCGTCGTTTCCACAAGCGCCACGGCGTTGACGTAGTCGGGACCGAACGAATCGACAGGTGCCGTGCGGTAAAAGGAACTCGTTTTCTTAACTTTGACGCCTTCAAGAGCATCCATCGCTGCAAGCGCTTTTTCCAGCGCCTTGTGCGGCTCTCCCAGATTGGCGCCAAGCGCAACAAAGGCTTCGGTCATTTGTTTTCAGCCGTTTTTTCCGTTTTGGCTTTGCTCGGACGGCGACGGCGGCGACGCTTGGGCTTCTCTTCAGGCTGTGCGGGAGCCGCCTGATCGGCAACCGCCGTTTCGGCAGACTTAGCCGGACGACGACGGCGCGAACCGCGAGTCTGCGGGGGTTCGTAGCGCGTGGCCTCCTCGGTAAAGCGCTCTTCCTCGGCTTCACGCTGACGCGACTTGACTCCGGCTCGGGCTTGCGACGCAGTCTGCCGCGCTTCGATCTGCGCCTGCTCGATCATCGCCGCACGCTTTTCTTCGTCGGCGTCGACAAAGTCCTCCCACCAATGCACAAGGCTTTCGGGCACATGTCCGAGCAGACTTCTCAAGAGCATGAAGTCGTATCCGGCGCGGTATTTGGGGTGGGCCACCAACGTATAGGGGTTCTTTCCGGTGCGCCGCTCAAAGCGCAGCTGCAGCATCCAAATGAGCTTCATGTCCGCCACGAAGCGATGCTGAATGGCGAGCTTGGACGTCTGTGTGGCGATCACGTCGTCGGCTGCGGCAAACAGAGCCTGCGAGCGCGTCATACCTCGACTGCGACCGGAGGCATTCTGATAGGCGTCCCAACGCTTTTTAACCTGCGGCCACAAGAGCGTTGCAAAAAGAAACGCCGGAGAAATTTTCTTTCCGATCGCGATGCGCTCGTCGGTGCGCTTGAGAGCAAGCATCAGGAACTTTTCCCCGTCGGGCTCGTCGAGAATCACGTCGAGCATCGGCAATAGCGACCGATGAAGTCCTGCCGCCCGCAGCTTGATCAAGCATTCTTCGGCGCGCCCGCACGTAAAAAGCTTGATCATTTCGTCGAAAAGACGCGCAGCGGGCACATTGCCGAGCAACGGAGCCATTTCGGCAATCGCCTTGTCGGTCGAACGTTCGATCTTAAAGCCGAGCTTGGCGGAAATTCGCACCGCACGCATCATGCGCACGGGATCTTCGCGGTAGCGCGCTTGCGGATAACCGATCATGCGCAGCGTCTTGCGCCGAATATCCTCATAGCCGCCGTGATAATCGTAGATGTCGCCCGTCGCCGGATCGTAATAAAGCGCGTTGATGGTGAAGTCGCGCCGTGCAGCATCCTCCCACATCTCTCCGAAGATGTTGTCGGATATGACGCGACCGGAAGCGTCCTTTCTCACACCCTGCGCGTCGAGCGCGCGAAATGTCGAACATTCGACGATCTCGTCGCCGAAAACGACATGCACCAGCCGAAAACGGCGGCCGATGATGAACGCGCGGCGCTGAGCGCGCTTAACCTGTTCGGGCGTTGCGTCTGTCGCAACGTCGAAGTCCTTGGGCTTGACGCCCAGCAATAGATCACGCACGGCCCCGCCCACCACATAGGCTTTGTAGCCGCGCTGCTGCAGAATCGAACACGTGCGCGTTGCGGCATAGCTCACAAGCTTGGGATCGATCCCGTGTTCGCTTGCTTTGATGATGCGCGGCTCGCGATTGACTTCGTGATTTGCGCGCCCCACAATCGAGGCGACCATGCGCTTGACGTAATCAAACACTCTCATTCAACTCCATGGACCGCTTGCGGCGGTTCTTTTTCTTTTGCAAATTTATTTTGACGGTCTTGTCTGCTGCCGAGGCGCATTTTCGCGATTTGCAAGCGCTTTGGCAACCAGTTCGGCAGCAGCCTCAAATTCCGCTTCGGTGTAGGTGTCGCCCACAATCCAGCCGCGCTCGCGCCCGAGGCTGCGCAGCGACTCGTTTGCGTTGACCACGTGACACGTGCCGCCGAGCGAGTCGACATATTCGAATAAGGCCAGATCGGCCGCGCTGTCCGACCAAAATTCATACGCGTCGATTTCGGTTCCGTTCGCCGCAAGTTCGTCGACAAGCGCTTTGACGGCCGTGACCTTGCCCTGCTGATACGTAATAGGCTCGATCCATCGGCCGGTGAAGTTTCCTTCTCGGTCCTCTTCGGGACGAACCGAGAGCAGATGATCCACGCCGAAGAGCTCGGCGGAAAGTTCGGTCGCAAAACTATAGGTGGCCGAACAAATCACCGTCACGGCACCTTCGCACTTGGCTGCCTCAACCGTTGCACGAGCCCCTTCCGGGATGATTTTCGAAAGAATTTCTCTCTTATAGGAAACACGCGCGGCTTCCAAATCCCGGCGCTCAAAGCGCGTCAGAAACTGCATCTGCCAGGTTTCGTACTCGTCGATCGACAGCGTCTGCGCGATGTACTCGCATGTAAACCGATCCAGCGTCGCCTCCGCCTCTTCGCGCACCGACGGCTCGCAAGCGTACAAAAGCCACTTGCACCAAATATCACCCGTATCGATGGGCATCAAGGTGTGGTCCAAATCGTAGACGACAAGCTTCATGTCTTTTTTTCCTTATTCGCCGAGAACGTCTTTTAGAGCCGCATCGAGAAGCGCAGCCGTAATGCGCCGCTGCTCTCGCACAGCGAGTGCATCGACGGCGTCGAGAAAGCGCCTCAGTCCTCTCATGTCCCGTGGGCATCTGATCTCGATCCAACGCCGCTGTCCGGGATCGAACTCAATGCCGCGCTCGCGAGCCAGACGCAGAAACTCCTCGACAGCCTCGTCGGCCGACAGATACTGCAGACGGTAGGCAAGTCCCCACATCAGACGGGTCTTTACGTCCTCGCGAATTTCAAGCTCATTGGGGCGAACGGCTCCGGCACAGACAATGCGGGAAGCCGGGTGCGCACGCACCTCATTCATCAGATAAAAAAGCCGCTCGAGATCTTCTTCGTCGAGTTTTTCGACATTGTCGACCGTGTACAGAAGCGTCGCCTCATCAAACTCCGGCACGCGCATGCGCTGCGTGGGCGTGAGCGCGCGCAGCAGATGCGAACGGCCGCTGCCCGGCGGCCCCCATATATAGATGAACTGCGGGCCGACACCTTTTCTGCAGTCCTTGAGCGCCGCAATGAGTTCGCCGTTGACCCCGACGCGGAAATTTTCAAGCGTCGGCGCTTCGGGCTCAACCAAATTGAGCAAGAGCTGTTCTGGATGCTGAGAGATCACTGGCGGCTGCGCAAGATTGAAAAAACGGACAAACGAGCCGGGCTCGACGGGCAGCTTGCGCCCGACTGGGCTAAAATGCCACATTTATGGCAAATGCCGGCGCGGCGCTTAAGTTTAGCGCGAAGCCGGCTTCGGCGTTTCCCTTCCCCTATTGGGCCTTATATCAAATGACTCAGCTTTCCTACGCTGCCGCCGGCGTCTCGATCGACAACGGCGACGCACTCGTCGATCGTATCAAACCCGCTGCAAAGCGCACCATGATTCCGGGCGTTCTCGGATCCATCGGCGGCTTCGGCGCCCTTTTTGAAATCAGCAAGGAATACAAGAATCCGGTGCTCGTTTCCGGCACCGACGGCGTCGGCACAAAGCTGATGCTCGCCTTCCAGCTCGACCGCCACGACACCGTGGGTCAGGATCTTGTTGCGATGAGCGTCAACGACATTCTCGTGCAGGGCGCCAAGAGCCTCTTTTTCCTCGACTACTTCGGCTGCGGCAAACTTGATGTCGATACGGCCGAGCGCGTCGTCAAGGGCATCGCTCACGGCTGCGAACTCGCCGGCTGCGCTCTGATCGGCGGCGAAACGGCCGAGATGCCGGGCATGTATCCGGCCGGCGAATACGACCTTGCGGGCTTTGCCGTGGGCATCGTCGAAAAGGATCAGATCATCGACGGCAAGACGATCAAGCCGGGCGACGTGGTGCTGGGCCTTGCCAGTTCCGGTCCGCACTCCAACGGCTTCTCGCTCATCCGCAAGGTGGTGGAAGTTGCGGGCGCCGACTGGAATATGCCTTTTGACGGC
>USBS01000078.1 GCA_900552915.1 uncultured Sutterella sp.
CCTCCGACTCCTACGTCCCGAACGTAGTACTCTACCAGGCTGAGCTACACCCCGAATTTTTTGACCGCCGGCGCTCTATTTGTTGCGCTGAACTGTCAAGGCGAGGAACTGTATCAGAGATTCTTTGAATTGTCCAGAGGGAAGTGCAGATAATTTTTGTTTTCCGAGTTCGACTTCCTCTTGGGCGCGCTGCAGACACTTGGGTAACGCTCCGCTTTCGATGACGATGCGGCTGATTTGCTCGAAGTCTCCGTCGCCCTTGCGGATGGCTTCGCGGATGCATTCGCGTTTTTCGGGTGTTGTCAGCTGCATGGCGTAGTAAAGCGGCAGCGTGACCTTGCCTTCGCGCAAATCGGCGCCGAGGTTTTTGCCGATTGTGGCGGCTTCGCCCATGTAGTCGAGAATGTCGTCGGCAATCTGAAAGGCGTTTCCGAGGTGCAGCGCATAGGCTGCGCACGCTTCTTCCATTTCGGCGGGCGCCTCGGCAATGGCAGCGGCCATGTGAGCGGCAGCCTTAAAAAGACAAGCGGTCTTGCGCTCAATCACGCCGAAGTAGTCTTCTTCCGTAATGTCCGGGTTGTGCGCGTTGTTCATCTGCAGTACTTCGCCTTCGCTCAGACGATTGGCGGCATCGGCCAGGGCCTGCATCACTTTGAGGTTGCCCGCGCGCACCATCATCTGAAAAGAGCGTGTGTAGAAGAAGTCGCCCACGAGCACCGCCGTGCCGTTGCCCCAGCGGGCGTTGGCCGTTTCGCGGCCGCGGCGCATCATGCCTTCGTCGACAACATCGTCGTGCATGAGCGTTGCGGTGTGAAGAATTTCAATGACGGCGCCGAGATAGGCGGCCTTGGCGGGATCGGCTCCCATGGCGCGGGCCATCAGAATGAGCAGCGCCGGGCGCATGCGCTTGCCGCCGGCGCTCGTGATGTAGTGGCCGACCTCATCGACGCGGGAAACGGCGCTTGAGACTTCACGCATGATGATGCGTTCGACTTCGAGCATGTCTTCGGCAATCGGAGCCAGGGCGCGGCGTGCTGCCGCTTTGATGTCTTCGGACTGGGTCATTGCAGTGAAAGATTAAAAATTCTCAACGGACGCCGTCCTGTCGGTCTGCGCCCAAACAAAAAGCGCGTCTTCGGCCTTTTTTGCCGAAACCCGCTTGCTAAAACGGATTCTAGCGTCAACGAGCTTGAGCCTGGCTTAGAGGAGCTTCAATTCGCGCGCTTTGTAAAGCGCTTCGTTTCTTGAGTGAGCCTCAAGCTTGCGGTAGATGTTTTTAGCGTGAGTGCTGATTGTGGAGCGGGACAGCGCCAAAATCTGACTGATTTCGTCGAAAGAAATGCCTTTGGCAAGAAGCCGCAGAATGTCGGTTTCGCGCGGCGAAAGCGGATTGGCTGTTGCCGACTGCGCACTTTGCATGGTTCGGATTTGCAGCGAGCGCACGACGGTGCGCGACACTGCCGGACTTGCGGGAGAGCCGCCCGCTTTCAGAACCCTTAGGCTTGATGCAAGCTTGGCGGTCGAGTCGGCAAAGAGTAGGTAGCCGTCGGCGCCCGAAGCGATGGTATGCGCCACGATGTTGGCGTCCGAACTTGCCGAAACAGCAAGCGTAAGCACTTCGGAATTGCGGCGCTTTGCCGCACGGATGATATCGGCGGGGCTGCCGTCGGCAAGCATGCTGTTGGTGACGATGAAGTCGACGGCGTTGCGCGACAAAAACACCAGTGCCTCACGCTTGGTTGCGGCTGTACAGGTGACGGCAAAGCCGCCGTCTTTGATGAGTTCCAGACGGTGCAGCTGGCGGCGGTAGTCGTCGGGCTCGACAATCAGAACCGAAGAAAGCGCGGTGGTCATGGAGTCCTTTTGCCTCAGGCCAGATGGGCCTGAAGTTTTTCGGTGTCGACGGCAAAGCTGCGAATGCCCGCGGCAAGCTTTTCACTGGCTACGGGGCTCATTGTGAGCGCCATCAGAAAGTCGGCTTGCGAAATCGAAATGGGAGCGCCGTCTTCTGCATCAGCGCTGAGCACACGGGGTACCGGCGCATAGGAGTTCGCCAGTTCGTTCAAAAGCTTCGGAGAGATCGTGAGCAGGTCACATCCGGCAAGCGCCAAAATTTCGCCCTTATTGCGGAAGGACGCACCCATGATCTGGGTTTTGCTTCCTGCGGACTTCAGACGTTTGTAAATGGCCGTCACGGACTGCACGCCGGGGTCCTTGAGTCCGCTGTTGGCAGCTTCATCCCAGCAGGCGCCTTCGGCAGCCTTGAACCAGTCGTAGATGCGGCCGACGAAGGGGCTGATGAGCGTGGCGTTCGCTTGAGCGGCCGCTTCTGCCTGAGCCGTGCAGAAGATGAGCGTCATGTTGCAGTGAATGCCTTCGGCTTCGAGCACGCGGGCCGCTTCGCAGCCCTGCCAGGTGGCGGCAATCTTGATGAGAACACGCTCGCGCGAAACGCCCATGGATTCATAAAGCGCAATGATGCGGCGCGCTTTGGCGATCGTTGCATTGGCGTCAAAGCTAAGGCGCGCGTCGACTTCGGTTGAAACACGGCCGGGAATGTGCTCGAGAATGGCTGCGCCGAAGCCCGTGAGCACTCGGTCGATCCGTTCGGCGGGCGTCTCATGAGCCGCGCGTGCCGCTTCGAGAATGTGCGAGTAGCTGCCGCTTGTGGCCGCCTTCAAAATGAGCGAAGGGTTGGTGGTGGCTTCGGCGGGTTTGAGCTTGGCAATGGTTTCGATGTCGCCCGTATCGGCGACGATTGTTGTCAGGGATTTGAGCTGCGCGAGTTCGCTGGCCTGCTGCATCTTCGTCAAGGTCCTTTCCAAATTGCCGGCACCGTTTTCGGTGCAATAAAACACCTCGAAACGAATCGATTTGAGAGCGGTAAAACTCGTGCAAAAAACGCACCGAAAACCGCTCGCCAAAGCCTGAAACTGCAAGGTTTTACGTAGGTGAACGGCTCGATCGTCAAGGTATAATGGGCCAATTTTAGCCTGAGCTCGGCAGCCGCTGAGCCTCGGGTACGGCATGGTTCGTTTTGCTTCGGCCTGCGGGCTTTTTGCGCCGGCGGGCCGACTTTGCGAACGGCCGATTCAATTCGTGTCAGTTTCAAGAACAAATAGGGAGGAGCCTTGAGTCTGATCATTACCGACACGCGCCCGCAAGCAGCCCTCGTGCTTGCCGACGGCGAAGTCTTCCTGGGACGCGGATTCGGCGCCCGAGGCAGCGTGACCGCCGAAGTGGTGTTCAACACGGCCATGACGGGGTATCAGGAAATTGTCACCGATCCGAGCTATACGGGACAGATCGTGACGCTCACGTATCCGCACATCGGAAACGTCGGCGTCAATGCTCAGGATGAAGAAAGCGGTTCGGTCTGTGCCGCGGGTCTCGTGATTCGCACCGAAAGCCCCGTTGTGAGCAATTTCCGTTCCGAGCAGAGCCTTTCGGAGTATTTGCAGAAGGCCGGCGTCGTAGGCATCTGCGACATCGACACCCGCAAACTTGTGCGTATTCTGCGCACCAAGGGCGCTCAGGCCGGCACCATTGTGACGGCCGCTGGCGACAAGCTCACCGAAGAGGAACTGGCGCAGGCTAAGAAGTCCGCTGCCGACTGGGGCTCCATGGTGGGCCGAGACCTCGCGCGCGAAGTGACCTGCAAGGCACCCTATGAATTCAAGGAAGGGACCTGGACGCTTACGGCCAACGACGGCACGCCGGGCTTTAAGAAGCCCGAAAAGTTCGGGTACAAGGTCGTTGCCTACGATTTCGGCGTCAAGCGCAATATCCTGCGATTGATGGTCGATCGAGGCATCGCTTTGACCGTTGTGCCCGCAACCACTCCGGTGGAGGACGTGCTCGCGATGAATCCCGACGGCGTGTTTTTGTCAAACGGCCCCGGCGACCCCGAGCCCTGCACGTATGCGATTGAAGCCGCGCGCGAATGCCTCAAGCGCCGTATTCCGCTTTTTGGCATCTGTCTCGGACATCAGATCATGGGGCTGGCCGCGGGCGGCAAGACTCTGAAGATGAAGTTCGGCCACCACGGCGCCAATCATCCCGTGCTCGAAAAAGACAACGGCCGCGTGCACATCACCAGCCAGAACCACGGCTTTGCTGTGGATGCCGAAACGCTTCCCGACAATGTCGAAGTCACCCACGTGAGTCTCTTTGACGGATCGCTGCAGGGCATGCGCTTTATCGATGCCCCCGCCATGAGTTTTCAGGGGCATCCCGAAGCCAGTCCGGGCCCGCACGACATCGAGGGGCTTTTCGATCGGTTCGTCGAATTGATGAAGCAGGCGCGTGCTTAGGAAAGCACCGCTTCATGCGGACTTGAAAGGAAAGAAGCAGAACCATGAACGCAACCGATCACGTCAAGGCGGCCCTGTGTGAAGCGCACGAAGCGCTTACGGCCCTCATCGAAAACAAAGAGATGCTTGAGCGCATTGCTCAGGCTGCGCATCTGATTGCCGAAAGCCAGCGCGAGGGAGGCGCTGTTTACTCCTGCGGCAACGGCGGCAGCCTGTGCGATGCGATGCACTTTGCCGAGGAAATGACCGGGCGCTACCGCAAAAATCGCAAGCCCTACCGGGCCGCCGCGATTTCGGATGCGTCCCATATGGCGTGTGTGGCTAACGACTTCGGCTACGAGCACGTGTTTTCGCGCTGGATCGAAGCGATGGGAACCGAGAAGGACGTTTTGATCGGCATTTCCACCTCGGGCACGAGCAAGAACATCGTGGCGGCAGCCAAGGCCGCCAAAGCCAAGGGCGTGAAAGTGATCGTGCTCACGGGACGCAGCGGCACGGAGCTCACGGAATTGGCCGACGTTGCCGTCGTGACTCCGGCTGGCCGCTGGGCCGATCGCGTTCAGGAACTGCACATCAAGGTGATTCATATTCTGATCGAGCTTGTCGAACGCGAGCTCGATAGCCAGAACTACAGCGAAGGCGGCAATCATGCCTAAACGTACAGATTTAAAAACCATCATGATTCTCGGGGCCGGTCCGATCATCATCGGCCAGGCCTGCGAGTTCGACTACTCCGGCGCTCAGGCCTGCAAGGCGTTGAAGGAAGAGGGCTACCGCGTGGTGCTCGTCAACTCCAACCCTGCGACCATCATGACCGACCCGGCCATGGCCGATGCAACCTACATCGAGCCCCTCAACTGGAAGGTGCTCGAGCGCATCATCGCCAAGGAAAAGCCCGATGCTATTCTGCCCACGATGGGCGGTCAGACGGCTTTGAACCTTGCGATGGATCTCAACCGCGAAGGGATTCTTGAAAAGTACGGCGTGGAACTCATCGGTGCCAAGCCCGATGTGATCGACAAGGCCGAAGACCGCCAGCGCTTCAAGGAAGCAATGGAAAAAATCGGGCTTGAATCGGCTCGTTCCGGCATTGCTTATTCCATGGCCGAAGCGTTGGAAGTGCAAAGCCGCGTGGGGTTCCCTGCTGTCATCCGTCCGTCCTTTACGCTCGGAGGTTCCGGCGGCGGCATTGCCTACAACATGCAGGAATTCGTGGAAATCTGCGAGCGCGGGCTGGCGCTTTCTCCCACGCACGAGCTTCTCATCGAAGAGTCGCTTCTGGGCTGGAAGGAGTACGAGATGGAAGTTGTGCGCGACAAGGCGGACAACTGCATCATCATTTGCTCGATCGAAAACCTCGATCCGATGGGCATTCACACGGGCGACTCGATTACAGTGGCACCCGCGCAGACCCTTACCGACCGCGAGTATCAGCTGCTGCGCGACGCTTCGATTGCCGTGCTGCGCGAAATCGGCGTCGATACGGGCGGTTCCAACGTGCAGTTTGCCGTCAATCCGAAAAACGGCCGCTTGATTGTCATCGAAATGAACCCGCGCGTGTCGCGTTCTTCGGCGTTGGCTTCGAAGGCAACAGGGTTCCCGATTGCCAAGATCGCCGCCAAGCTTGCCGTGGGCTATACGCTCGACGAACTCAAAAACGACATCACGGGCGGCGCAACGCCTGCTTCGTTCGAGCCCACGATTGACTACGTGGTCACCAAGGTGCCGCGCTTTGCCTTCGAAAAGTTCCCGCAGGCCAACGATCGCTTGACCACGCAGATGAAGTCCGTGGGCGAAGTGATGGCAATCGGTTCGACCTTTCAGGAATCCATCCAGAAGGCGCTGCGCGGGCTTGAGACCGGCAAGGACGGCTTTACGCCGATTTCGAACGACCGCGAAGAGATCGTGCACGAAATCAGCGAAGCCGGTCCCGAACGCATCTTTTACGTGGCCGACGCTTTCCGCATCGGCATGACGCTTGAAGAAGTGCATCAGATGACCGACATCGACATGTGGTTCCTGGTGCAGATTAAGGAAATCGTCGACATCGAAGCACGCACGGCGCAGGTGAAGCTCGAAGAGATCACCAAGGAAGAAATGCTCTTTTTGAAGAAGAAGGGCTTTTCCGACAAGCGTCTGGCGAAGGTTCTCGGCGTCACGGAAGCCGACGTGCGCGTCCGCCGTCAGCAGCTTGACGTGCATCCCGTTTATAAGCGCGTCGACACGTGCGCGGCCGAATTCGAAACCCGTACGGCCTACATGTATTCGACCTATCAGGACGAATGCGAAGCGATGCCCACGAACCGCAGAAAGATCATGGTTCTGGGCGGCGGTCCCAACCGCATCGGCCAGGGCATCGAGTTCGACTACTGCTGCGTACACGCTGCCATGGCCATGCGCGAAGACGGCTATGAGACGATCATGGTCAACTGCAATCCCGAGACCGTTTCGACCGACTACGACACGTCGGATCGCTTGTATTTTGAGCCCGTAACGCTTGAGGACGTGCTTGAAATCTGCCGCATTGAAAAACCCGAAGGCGTGATCGTGCAGTACGGAGGACAGACGCCGCTCAAGATCTGTCGCGCCCTTGAAGCCGAAGGCGTGAAGATCATCGGCACGAGCACGGATGCAATCGACTGCGCCGAAGACCGCGAACGCTTCCAGAAGCTCATCAGCGAACTCGGTTTGCGTCAGCCGCCCAACAGCACCTGCCACACGCAGGAAGCGGCGCTTGAAGCGGCCGAGCGCATCGGCTACCCGATCGTCGTGCGTCCGAGCTACGTCTTGGGCGGCCGCGCCATGGACATCGTGCACAACGCGAAGGAACTCACCCGCTACATGCACGAAGCCATCGTCGTGAGCGAAGACAGCCCCGTGCTGCTCGACCACTTCCTCGACGACGCGGTTGAAATGGACGTTGACGCCGTCTGCGACGGAAACGAAGTGCGCATCGGCGGCCTCATGCAGCACGTGGAAGCCGCGGGCGTGCACTCGGGCGACTCGGCTTGCTCGCTGCCGCCCTACAGCCTCAGAAAGGAAATTCTCGACGAAGTGCGCCGCGAAACGGTGCTCATGGCCAAGGCCCTGGGCGTCGTGGGGCTCATGAACGTGCAGTTTGCCGTTAAGGGCGCCGTCACGGAAAATCCGCTCGTTTACGTGCTCGAAGTCAATCCGCGTGCCTCGCGCACGGTGCCGTTCGTCTCGAAGGCCACCGGCCAGCCGCTCGCAAAGATCGCTGCGCGCTGCATGGTGGGCAAATCCTTCGAAGAGCAGGGTGCCAAGGTGGAAGTGACGCCGTCTCGCATTTGCGTGAAGGAAGCCGTCTTCCCGTTTGCGAAGTTCCTCGGCGTCGACCCGGTTCTTGGGCCTGAAATGCGCTCCACGGGCGAAGTGATGGGCGTGGGCAAGACGTTCGGCGAAGCGCTCTTTAAGAGCCAGCTCGGATCCGGTTCCGTTTTGCCGCCCGCAGGTACTGTCTTTATTTCCGTGCGCGACGAGGATAAGCCGCGCGCGATCGTCGTGGCTTCCGAACTGATCCATCAGGGCTACAGCCTCGTTGCCACCCGCGGCACCGCCGCAGCGCTTGTGAAAGCCGGCATTCCCTGCAAGACCGTCAACAAGGTCTCCGAAGGGCGTCCGAGCGTGATCGACAAGATCAAGAACCACGAGATTCAGCTGGTGATCACCACGAGTAACGAGTCCCGCGGCGAAATCAGCGACGCGCGCGACATCCGCATGGCCGCGCTTGCCAATCGCGTGACCTACTACACGACGATTGCGGGCGGGCGAGCTGCCGTCGAGGGCATCAAGCACCTGAAGGATGCGCAGGTCTGCTCGCTTCAGGAGATGTACGCTGAAAGCGCGCAGGCATGACGCTGCCTTGAGACTGTAAATTTGTCCTTTGTTTGCGCCGGGCTCTTTTCCGAAGAGCTCGGCGCAATGTACAATTGCGCCTTTTGAAGAAGTGCACAACTCTTTTTTCTAGTAAAAACAAAGATATGCAACAGCGAATTCCGATTACTGCCGCCGGCGCCGAAAAACTCAAGGCCGAACTTGACGAATTGAAGCGCGTCAAGCGTCCTGCCGTGGTTCAGGCGATTGCCGAAGCGCGTGAAAAGGGCGACCTGTCCGAAAACGCCGAATACGACGCCGCCAAGGAAATGCAGGGCCACATCGAAGGCCGCATTGCTGAATTGGAAGGCAAGATTCCGGCGCTGCAGATCATCGATCCCAAGACGCTGCAGGCGGGCGACCGCATTGTGTTCGGCGCTACGGTCGAGCTTGAAGACGACGACGGCAATGAAAGCGTCTATCAGATCGTGGGCGACGACGAAGCCGACATCAAGGCCAACC
>USBS01000079.1 GCA_900552915.1 uncultured Sutterella sp.
CACTGCTCGGAGCCGCTCGACTCGGCAACATCGGTACATTCTTCCCGGACACGGATCCGGCCTATAAAGGCGCTGACAGTGCCGTGCTTTTGAAAACTGCGTATGAAGCCGTGCGCGAAGCCGGCTGGACGGTCGTCAACATCGACACCGTGGTTGTCGCACAAAAGCCCAAGCTCAACCCGCACGTACCCGCCATGCAGCGCCGCATCGAAGAGATTCTGGATTTAGAAGAAGGCACGGTGTCCGTCAAGCCTAAAACCAATGAAAAGCTCGGGTTTGAAGGAAGAGAAGAGGGGATTAGCACCCAAGCCGTGGTGCTCCTGCAGAGCTTTTGATAAAATCGCGCATCCTAAAGAACAACCTTTCGGAAACGACCATGGCTCAATCCACCAAACGCGCCGTGCGCGCCGCCGCAGGCGAATTCAATCAGCTCACCAACGACGAGTTGCGCGAACGCGTTCAAAAGCCTCTGACGGAAAGCGAATTTGCGGGCATTCAGCGCGTGTATGCTCAGCGCGGCATGAAGTTTCCCGAGGAGCACGGCGAAGTGACCGAGGATCCGACGCCCGGCACGCGCGTGATTTCGCTCGAGGAGTTCGGCAGCGCCGACTTCGGTCTGGAAAAGCGCAAGACCGGCATGGGCTGGCCCGAAGCCGTGGCCGTGATCGTCGGCATGGTAACCGCCGTGATCTTCTATCAGAAGTCGTTTCTTACGGCTACATTCCTGGGCCTTGGCATTGCCATGGCCGTCTACGGCATTCTCGTGTTTGCCCGCAAAAACTGGCGCGAACTCGCCTTCAAGTCCGGCAAAATCGAGGAAACGCCGGTCGGTAAGAAAAAGCGCAAGCATTAAGCCGAACCGCACAAACCGCGCAAGCCGCCGTCGGATTCTGTCCTGCGGCGGTTTTCGTTTGGGTCAGGCACGGATTACTTCAGGTTTCGAAAGAGACTTGGGCAAAAGTTTGCTGATGCGAGAGGTATCGACACGGTGCTCGGCCTGCCAAGCATCGTAGTCAGCTTGCATGCTCAGCCATGTGGAAGCCGTAGGGCCGCCAATTGCAGCAAAAAGCTTCACGGCCATGTCGGGTGTAATGGGACTTTCCTCGTTAAGGATACGAGTAACTGTACTCGGTGCAACTCCGATATGGCGTGCAAATTCTCTAGAACTGATGCCTAGCGCTTCCAGTTCTTCCCGAAGAATGCTGCCCGGGTGCGGTGGGTTATACATTCTGGTCATCAGTGATAGTCCTCGTAGTTAAGGATATAGGCGTCTCCGTTTCTCAAGAGAGTAGCAGTGTGTTGCGTGGTACGCAACGTCAATTTAGTTAAAGCCGATAACCATCAGGCATGTAAGCCGCTGTCGAATACGATCGTTCGGCAGTTTTTCCGGCATACCGCTGAACGACCGTTCAGATAGAATCGAATTGTCACACCGCCTTTTTGTTGGGAGAACTGTCTGATGACTAAGGTATGGTTTGTGACCGGAGCCTCCAAAGGCTGCACCCGGTCCGGTTCCGTACCACACTTCAAAATTTGCCGTGACCGGTTTTTCCACGGCATTGGCCTTTGAGGTCGCCCCGTTCCGCATCTCGGTCACCAATGTGGCGCCGGGAATGTTCAGGACAGGCTTTTACGCGCCGGAAAGTTGGAAAACGGAGCCCGACATCCATATTCCCGACTACGATCAATTCCGCTGGCAGAACCAATTCGTGCAGCAAGCTCGCCAATACGACCAGCCGGGAGATCCGGATAAATTGGCAGACCTCCTTCTGAAAGTCGCCGCCGCGGACAATCCGCCGCCGCATCTTCCGGTTGGAAAGGATGCCGTGCAGGCACTCGACACATACTGTCAGACAATTCAACGCAATGTGAATGCATGGCGAGATATGGCTACTCAGACTGCGTACGAAAAAGAAGAGTTGTGATTGTCGAAAACAAGCGCAAGGCCGAATTCGGTACGCGCCGATACGCGAGAGTGAAGAGGCAGTGTCAGGCGTTTCGTCCGTCAATCCGCGATGCTCTTTCATTATTCGTTTTATGCATAGCGAAAGTCTTATCACCGTTATAAGCAGTAACTTCAATAGGTTAGATAGAAATAATTAGTCCCTTTGAGTGGAATCATTTTTACTTCGAAAAATTTCGAAATGTAAAAAACTTTTTCCTATGATCGGCTCGTTCCAACAACATCTCATCAATAGGGAGAGAAAGAGATGACTAAAACCTTAAGGAGCTGGCTGATCGTGCTGGGCCTCGGTTTGGTGATCTGGATGCTGCCGTGTCCGGATGGCTTAAGTCCGAATGCCTGGACGCTCTTTGCCATTTTTGTTGCCACCATCGCCGGCTTTATTCTGCAGCCGATTCCGATGGGCGCTGTGGCATTCCTGTCGCTTACGTTCTGCGCCATTTTGGGAGTTCTCAAAACCAAAGACGCCCTAATGGGCTTCGGCAACGGCACCATCTGGCTCATCGTTTGCGCCTTCTTTCTGTCGCGCGGCTTCATCAAGACGGGGCTCGGGCGCCGCATTGCCTTCTGCATCATCAAGGCAATCGGTAAAAGCGCCGTTTCGCTCGGCTTTTCGATTTGTCTGGCCGAACTCGCGGAGGAGGCGTGTTCTATCCGATCGTGCAGTCGCTTTCGAGCGCTTTCGGCTCCGAAGCAAACTCCAACGCCGGCCGCATCGGCAAATACCTGATGCAGGTGGGCTTTCATGCCGACGCCGTCACGTGCACGATGTTCCTGACATCTATGGCGGGCAATCCGTTGTGCGTCGGGTTGGCTGCAAGTGCCGTCGGCGTTGAGCTCACCTGGATGCAATGGTGCATTGCCGCCATCGTTCCGGGTTTGATCTGCCTATTCCTCGTTCCGCTTGTGCTTTTGAAGATTGCGCCGCCCGAACTGCGCAAGATTCCCAACGCGCGCAATCTGGCTGCCGAGGAACTCGCCAAAATGGGACCGATGACCTTCCAGGAAAAGGTTCTCGCCTTCGTGTTCGTCATGTGCCTGCTCCTTTGGGCTACGGGCAGCATCACCAAGCTCGGCGCAACGCCGATCGCTATGGTTGCCGTCTCGATCATGCTGATTGCGGGCGTGCTCACTTGGAAGGATGTTCTGTCTGAAAAAGGCGCCTGGGACGCCATGTTCTGGATGGGCGGACTGATGGCTCTGGCCACCGCGCTTGCCAAGTCGGGCTTCATCAAGTGGGCTGCCGCATTCATCGCGAGCGGCATTTCTAACGCTCACATGGGTTGGATCGCTTCCTTCATCATCATTTCGCTGATTTACACCTATTCGCATTACTGCTTTGCCTCCGTCACGGCTCGAATTTCGGCCATGTATGGCGCCTTCGTGGCGGTGGCAGCCGCCTGCGGCGCTCCGGCACTGATGGTTGCGGTTGCTTTCGGCATCTTCGCCAACCTGCCGATTTCGCTCACGCATTACGGTAACGGCGCGGCTCCCGTGTATTTCGGTGCGGGCTACGTCTCGCAAGGCGAATGGTGGAGAAACGGCTTCATCATCACGACGATCAACACCGTCATTTGGATGACAATCGGCATGGCTTGGTGGAAGGTAATCGGTCTTTACTGATGCCGACTGAGCTGCTGAACGCTCTTTCATAGTCAAAGCCGTCGAGCAAACTCTATTTCTCGACGGCTTTTGCTTGGTTATGCCGATACACGATAGCTTTTGCTAAAAAACACGGGGGATCAGATTTCGACAAAGACCGAACCGGCGGACAGTTTGAGTTCCGAAGCCATTGCATTCGGTTCGAAGACGGATATTTCAACTGCTGCGGGTTTTTGAGACACAACGGTCAAAAGCGTCGAGCCGTCTCTGTAAAACCGCGCGGCACAAGGATTTTGCGGGTCGCTGCCGACAAACGGCTCAGAACAGTCCGAGGTAAAAGGAAGATTCATCTTGACCGCAGACTCGTACATTCCGAAAAACCGATAGAAATCAAGCACCTGATTTTGAGAGGCGTCCCAGTGGCGCTTGGCAAAGAGCCGCGTAAAGAGCGCTTCGTTAACGCGAGCCGGGTTGATTACTTCCAAGTCGAACCCGAAGGATACGGTTCCGATTCCTGCGCCGATCCATGTCTTCGTGTGAGAAATGCCCGTGCAGGAGAAACCGCAGCCGGCAATCGAAGGCGCGCGAGGAGGAGATTCCGTCATCACGGCCGACGGCTCGGCTTCAAGAAGTCGGGCTAGCAGGACTCGAGACCAAAGAAACTCCGAGCGGCGCTTCTCACTCAGGAAAGTCTCGGCGCGCTGCACGGCCTGCGGCGAAATCAAACCGCAAAGCGCATGCGCGGGAGAACTCGGGATGCGCGGCATCAGGGCGATGCGAAGCACCTCGCGTTCGGGCGTACAAGTCTTGGTGTTCATGGGGTTCATTTTCTCATGGACAGTCCTGCAAAAAACTAAGAAAAAACACCCAAAGCAGCGTGCCATAACCTGATATTTATTAAAACATTTGAGTGATAGTTATTTGTTTATAAATAATTGACCTCCTATAATTGCAAAGAGTGATGAATTGGCAAAACTCTGCTGTTTTCCAGGCTTTTTATGCGGTTTCGGATTTAAGTAGAATTTGCCAATCTTTCAAGTTCGACCATCAATGCAAGCTGTGCCGGCGCACAACTAAAAAAGATTTCCCGCCGGCTTCGTTTTTGCTCCTGCCCGTGAGGCTGCTCGAGCAAAAACCCTGCAACAGGAGAGAAAAACATGATCCGCTACGGCGTATGGAACGGGATCAAGTACGACAACAGAGCCGGGGGCGATGCCGCCCCCGAAGGGCTTGACCTCAAGGCGATCAAAAACTTCAACCCCGGCAACCCCATCGACGTCATCATCGGCAACGCCGGTTTTCTCGTATTCGATGAATCCGTGAGTCTCGCCGGTGTCCTACTGCGCTACTACGAAAAAGTAACGCAGGCCTCCTGCGGCCGCTGCACGCCTTGCCGGACGGGCTCCCGCTTGATTGAGCTTGCGCTTCGCGACCTCGTTGAAGGCCGCGGCGACAAGGTCGACTGGGATCATATCTACGAGTCGGCCGAGCAGATGATGCTCACGAGCCTTTGCGGCATCGGCCGCACGGCTCCCGCAGCTTTTGTAGGCGCGATGAAGTACTTCCGTCAGCGTCTGCTTTCCTGCCCGAAGCCCATGCGCGGCGACATGTTCACAACGATCACCGCCAAGTGCATCGAGGCGTGTCCGGCTCACGTCAACGTTCCGCGCTACATCGACTATGTGCGCGACGGTCATCCGGAATTGGCCGCGGGCGTCCTTTTGAACCACTATCCGCTCGTAGCAACTTGCGGGCGCGTCTGCGTGCGCCCCTGTGAGCTCGCCTGCCGCCGCAACGAAGTCGATCAGCCCATTGCCATCCGCGACATCAAGCGCTGGGTGAGCGACAACACGGGTGTACCGATTCACGAGCTCTTCAAGGGCATGAAGCCCACGGTAGACCGCTCCAAGGCGCGCGTGGCCGTGGTGGGTGCGGGCCCTGCGGGCCTTAACTGCGCCTACCATCTGCTGCTAATGGGCTATCCGGTCGACATCTACGACAAGGACACCAAGGCTGGCGGCATGGCGCTGCGCGGCATCCCGCCGTATCGACTTCCCAAGGGCCTTTTGGCTCAGGAAACGGAAGCCATCACCGAGCTCGGAGGTGTCTGGCACTACGGCAAGCGTCTGGGCAAGGACTTTACGGTTTCGAGCCTTTTCGAAGAAGGCTATGCGGCCGTGTTCCTGGGCATCGGCTGCGCCGAAGGCGCTTATCTGGGACTGCCCGGCGAAGACCGTTCGCTCAACGGCTACCAAAACGGCATCGATTTTCTGCTTGACGTCGAAACGAAGCTCTCCGAAGGTCAGACGCCCAAGCTCGACGGCGACGTCGTGGTCGTGGGCTGCGGGAACGTCGCCATGGACTGCTGCCGTTCGGCCCGCCGCATCACCAACGGCAAGGTGCACGTCGTCTACCGCCGCACCCGCAACGAAGCCTCAGCCGATCAGGAAGAAATCGATGCAGCCTTGGACGAAGGCGTTGAATTTCATTTCCTCACCAACCCCGTTGCCATCACGGGCGACAACGGGCGCGTGACGGGCGTGCGTCTTACCAAGATGGAACTCACCGAAAAGGACGCCCGCGGCCGCCGCGGCGTGCGTCCGATCGAGGGCAGCGAATTCGATCTGCCGTGCGCAACGGTAATTGCCGCCATCGGGCAGAAGGTCGAACGCAATGTCTTTACCGAAGCCGACGGGGTTCTCTTGAGCCGCTGGGGCACGATTTCCGTGACGCCGGCTCTGGCCACAACTCGCCCGGGCGTGTTTGCGGGCGGCGACTGCGCCACCGGCCCAACGACCCTTATCGGCGGTTTGTCGCAGGGTGAAAAGGCCGCCACATCGATTGACGAATATCTCTCCCGCGGTTCCGTGGGCTTTACGCCGCGCGCCCGCATGGGCGAAATCATCCGCGACTGCAAGCTTCTCGAAGACGTAGAGCCCGTCACGCCCGTGCGTACGGCCGAACGTCAGAAGGCGCCGCACATCTCGGTCGAATCCCGCGAAAAGAATTTCTGCGAAGTCGATCAAACTTTCACCGTCGAACAGGCCCGTGCCGAAGCCGCACGCTGCATGCGCTGCTACCGCATCTACTCGGTCGTGACGCCTCGTCCGATTCCGGGCAACTACAACAACAAGCCCGCGGGCGGCATCGTGTTCTGATTGGGGGAGAGAGACAAATGAAAGCCTGGATCAACGACAAGGAATTTGAATTCGAGCAGGGCGAAACCATCCTGCACGCCGCAAAGCGCCTGGGCATCTTCATCCCGACTCTTTGCGCCTACCTGCCGCTCAACCACACGCCGGGCACCTGCCGTGTGTGCTTGGTGGAAGTCACCGACGACCGCGGCCGCGGACAGATCGTCACGGCCTGCACGACGCCTTTGACGCACGGCATGCGCGTCAAAACGCGCACCAAGCGCGTGCGCGAGATGCAGCGCTGGCAGGTGGCCTGGATCTTCGCCGACCACGATCAGGACTGCGCAAGTTGCGCACGCCACGGCAGCTGCGAGCTGCAGGACCTGGCGCTTTACGTGGGCCTGCAGCACAACGGCTGCAACGGACGCTTTAAGCGCGAGCGCACGCTTGATTCGTCTTCAAACGGTCTGGTGCTCGACGCCAACAAGTGCATTCGCTGCTACCGCTGCGTCGAAGTCTGCCGTCAGGTGCAGGGAATTTCCGCGCTCACAATGAACGGCACGGGCAACGAATGCGGTGTGGGGCTTGCCGGCGCCGTGCAGTGGGCCGACAGCGCCAAGTGCGTGCAGTGCGGTCAGTGTTCTCTTGTGTGCCCCACGGGTGCCCTCGGCGAAAAGGATCAGACGGATACGGCGCTCGACTGGTTTGCCGATCCGGAAGTAAAAACGGTGGTGGCCTTTGCGCCTGCCGTGCGCGTCACCTTGGGCGACGCCTTCCAGATGCCGGCAGGCGTCAACCTTGAAAAACGCATCGTCACGGCTTTGAAGCAATTGGGCGCCGACTACGTCTGCGACATCAACTGGGCTGCCGACGTCACGATCATGGAAGAGGGCACGGAGCTGCTGCACCGTCTAAACGAGGGCGGCACGCTTCCGATGATGACTTCCTGCTGCCCGGGCTGGGTCAACTTCGTCGAAAAGGTACATCCGGAAATGATTCCGCATCTGTCGAGCACCCGCTCGCCGCAGGCCATCTTCGGTGCGCTTGCCAAGACCTGGTTTGCCCGCGAGCACGGCATCGATCCGGCCAAGCTGCGCTTTATTTCGATCATGCCCTGCACGGCCAAAAAGGACGAAGCCGCACGCGAACAACTCAAGCGCGAAGGCATGCCCGACACCGATCTCGTGCTCACCGTGCGCGAATTTGCCCGAGCGCTGCGCCGCCACGGCATCGATATGAAGACGCTTCCGGACACCGAATTCGACAGCCCCTTCATGTCGCAGAACACGGGCGCGGGCGCCATCTTCGGCGTCACGGGCGGCGTGATGGAAGCCGCGGTGCGCACCGTGCACCATGTCGTCACGGGCAAAGAGCTCGGCCATATCGCCTATGAGCCCGCCCGCGGCCGCGAGTGGGTGCGCGAAGGCACGGTTGACCTGGGCGAAAAAGGACAGGTGAAGATTGCCGTGGTGCATGGACTGGCCAACGTCGAGCAGGTGATTGCCGACATCAACGCGGGCAAATGCGACTATCAGTTCATCGAAGTGATGGCTTGCCCGGGCGGCTGCATCGACGGCGGCGGCACGATTCGCGCCAAGAACAACTATCTCGACAAACTCGATGCGCGCACCGCGTCGATCTACGAGATCGACGAAAAGCGTCCGATTCGCCAGAGCCACAACAACCCCGATGTGATCCGGCTTTACGAGGAGTTCTTGGAAAAACCCTTGAGCCTGCGAGCCGAGGATCTGCTGCATACGCAATACAAAGATCGCAAGCAGGCTGAAAAGAATCCCGGAATTGCCGAGATTTGGAGAAAGATGCAGTTAGCGTAGTCGGTTTCTGTATCAAAAAGGCTAAAGAGGAGAGAGGGGCGCCGCAA
>USBS01000080.1 GCA_900552915.1 uncultured Sutterella sp.
ACAAAATGCCCGGAACTGTGCGGATGGAAGATTTTGTGGTTTTGGGTAAACGGATACAAATACTCAGAGGCCAACACCGGCTGCGGCAAACAATTACCGCAGCCTTTTTGTGTGCGTTGACTAGACAGCCGCCACGACCTGCGCCACGGCGCATGTAAGTTTGGTCACATAATCGAGCCGCAGCATTTCGTTGGGACCGTGCGCGTTGGATTCGGCCCCGAGCACACCGGTAAGCAAATACTGAGGACTGCCGAAGAATTGATCGAACAACGGCAGAATGCCGATCGAGCCGCCGCAGCCGCAGGAAACAGGAACCGTACCGAAGAGATCGGCCCCGGCCTCATTCATTGCCTGCAAGAGCCACGGAGCTTCTTTGGGAGCGTTCCAACCGGTTTCGCCGTGTGCATTTGTCACCGTCACTTGGCAGCCAAAAAGAGGATCCCGAGTCAGGGTGTCGGTCAGCCATTCGAGCGCGGTTTTCGCATCGACCGAAGGAGGCAGACGCACGGATAACTTCAGATCGGTGTTTGCGCGCAGCACGTTGCCCGCCGTACTCACCGACGGAATACCGTCGGCGCCCGTGACGCTCAGCTGTGGCTTCCAGGTGTTCATCACAACGGCCTCGTAAGGATCGTCCGATCGCGGCTGCGTGCCGCAGGCCCACGGGAAGTCCGCAAAAACCTGTTCGCCGAGCGTCTGTGCAAAAAGACGCATCTGAGCCTGACGCTCCTCGGGAATCGGAGCATTCAGAGCTTTTGCCGGCATTTCGCCTGTCTGCGAGTTTTCAATGCGATCCAGCAAGGCCCGCGCGATCATGAAGGAGCTTGGCACAATGCCGGAAGCGAGCCCCGAATGCATACCGTGCTCGGCCACACGCACGCCCAATGTAAGCACAGCCGCTCCGCGAAAACTTACGGTCGCCCAGAGACGTTCATAATCCGGGCCGCCGCAGTCCATAACGACCACCAAACCGACCTTTCCGAAACGATCTCGGCATTGCTGCATCCAATACTCAAAATCCCTCGAACCGCATTCCTCATCGGTCTCATACAACCCGACGATTCGGGCATGTGTAACACCTGCCTTTCGAAGCGCGAGCACAGCCGTAAGCGCCGCATAGTAGTTGTAGCCGTCGTCGGCCGCGCCGCGTCCGTAGAGTCGCTCGCCTTCCACCGAAGGTTCAAACGCTTGACGGCCGTTGCTCCATCCTTCGCCCTCGGGCTGCTTGTCAAAGTGCCCGTAGAAGTAAACCGAATCCGTCTTGACGGCATCGGTTGCCGGAATATCGAAAAAGAGCACCGGCGTACGGCCCGATTCACTCAACACCTCGAAAGTGCCGTCGGAAAAGTGCTTGCGCCCCCAATCGGCCGCCCGTCGGCAAGCCGTCAGCAAATAACCGTTCGTTTCCCAATTGCTGTCGAAATCTCGGTTTTTGCAGGGCAATCGCACGAAGTCCTTGAGTTCTTCGAGAGCTTCACCCTGCCAAAAGGATTCTGCCGTTGAACGAATCGACTGCTTTGCCTGAGAATCGAGATTAACCTGCGTCATTTGCTTAGCCTTCTGTTTGTCGAGATTGCCAATGACTGTACCACGAAAAAACTTCGGCAAATTTGCTAGATTTCGCCTGCATTCTCTCTTCCGGCCTCCTGCGGGATCGCCGGATATTGTCCGGATCACACATCAGCTATGACACAACTTGCCATCATCGTCGCGCACGCTCAAAACGGCACCATCGGCCTGGCGGGCAACATGCCCTGGCGCCTTCCCGAGGACCTCAAGCACTTCAAGGAAGTTACGATGGGTCACCCCGTCATCATGGGCCGCGTCACGCACGAATCGATCGGCCGTCCCCTACCGGGTCGACTCAACATCGTCATCTCCCGCAACCCTGACTACAAGGCCGAAGGGTGCCTCACGGCTACGTCGCTAGAAGACGCCGTCAAGCTTGTACCGGAAAACGAACTTGCCTTCGTGATCGGCGGCGCACAGATCTACACTCAAGCGCTCGGTTTGACGGACACCTGCTGGATCACCGAAATTCAAGCCGAATACCCGGGCGACGCTTTCTTCGGACCGCTGAGCCTTGCCGAGTGGGATCGCGAAGTTCTCTCGGAGCTTGATGCCAATGAAAAGCGTCCTGCGCTTACCTTCTGCATCTACCGCCGCAAGCATTAAGTTTGCCGCTACTTCGCTATGTCGCCGCTCTTTACGTTGTTCCTGATCACGAGCTTTGCCAACATCGCCACTCCCGGCATCGGTGCCGTACTGGCGGTCAATCTGGGGCTCGCGGGCGGATGGAAGAAAGCGATTCCGGGGTGCCTGGGCATTGCTTTGGGCATCGCTTTTCTCTTCGTGCTGGCGCTCTCCGGCATGGGCGCCGTTTTGGCAGCAAGCCCTGCCGTATTTGAAGTTGTTCAAGTTGCGGGCGCCGCGTTCTTGGTTTATTTGGGCATCCGCTCGATCCTCAAAAAACCGGCCAATGCCGCTCTCATCGGCCGCGGCGAACACAAAGAGGAAAGTGCTTTTTCGCAATTCATGAAGTGCGCCGCAATTTCGGCCGCCAATCCTCAGCCGATCATTTTCGGCCTTACGGTGCTGCCGACCTTCATCGACCCGCAGCTTTCCTACTTTATGCAATCGGTCGTGATGATCACGGTCTACGCCCTCATCGTCTTCGTGATGATGATGGCTTACGCAATACTTGCCGCACACGCCCGTGTATTCTTGAGCGGTCCGCGAGGCCCGCGTGTCATCAACTGCATTTCGGGCGTGGTGTTTCTGCTTCTGGCACTCTTCATTCTCTATCGGACCTTCTTTGTCCAATAGCAATTCTTCGAAGAAAACATAGAATTTTCTTAGGTCGCGCCGACGATACTTTTCGCTAAAATGTCCGACTCAAATCGTGGGTTTTCACGGATTCGGCCGCGCCCGCTTTTCGGACGGGGCCGACGATTATTTGTGGACAAAAACCGCGATTCTTGAAACGAATTCATTAACCAGAAAACGAGACAACTTAAAAATGACTCACGTTGTTTGCGAAGCCTGCATCAACTGCAAGCGCACCGACTGTGTGGACGTCTGCCCGGTCGACTGCTTCCATGAAGGCCCCAACTTCCTTGCGATCGACCCCGACGAATGCATCGACTGCGCCGTGTGCGTGCCGGAATGCCCCGAAGGCGCCATCTTTGCCGAAGAGGACGTTCCCGCCGACCAGCTCGACTTTATTCAGATCAACGCCGAACTCTCGCATCAGTGGCCGTCGATCACCCGCAAGAAGCCATATCCGGACGATGCGGATCAGTGGGTCGGCGTTCCCAACAAACGTCAGTACCTGAAGCGTTAATTCGTTTGAGAGCCGTGCTTGGGCTCTTTCGGTGAGGAATTTCACTATGGCGATTTGTCAGACCAAGGTTGTGCACGCGCAGGCCGTTGCAGACAACGTCACGCACCTGCGGCTTGCCGTTCCCGACGGCTGCACCTGGCTTACAGGGCAGTTCGCACGCATTGCGATGCCGACTCAGAGCAACACCGAGCCGCAGTGGCGCTGTTATTCGATTGCAAGCAAATCCGGCTCCCAGACGCTCGACTTTTTCATCGCCCGCGTCAAAGGCGGTGCCGTCAGCCCGCGTCTATGCAACCTCAGATCGGGCGAGACGATTCTGCTCGACACCGA
This sequence comes from uncultured Sutterella sp., assembly GCA_900552915.1. Classification (GTDB taxonomy): domain Bacteria; phylum Pseudomonadota; class Gammaproteobacteria; order Burkholderiales; family Burkholderiaceae_F; genus Duodenibacillus. The sequence continues at coordinate 3,674 of USBS01000080.1, forward strand.
AATGAACGGCATGCTTCTTGAAGACAAGCTGCAGCCGGGCGGTCGCGATCTGTGGCTTATCTCCACCGGCACGGGCGTTGCTCCCTTTGTGGCTATCGTTTCCGACGATGCCATCATGGACAAGTACGAACATGTCTACCTCGTGCACGGCGTGCGCAATTGGAACGAAACGCAGTATCTGCAGGACGTTCTCAAGCTTCAGCCCAAGCTTCGCGTGATGGCTTCCGTCACACGCGATGCCGGTGCAATGATCGACGTACGCATTCCGGACGCCCTCGAAAGCGGCTTACTCGAAGAAGTAGCCGGCGCGCAGATTTCCCGCGACACCAGCCGAGTGATGCTTTGCGGCAATCCGGCCATGGTGAAAGCCGTGCGCGCAAGCATGCGCTCGCGCGGCATCGTAAGTCCGCGCAACGGTGAACCCGGTCAGTTGCTCGCTGAAAATTTCTGGCTCTGACCCGTCACGATTCAAACGGCCGGCTTTTGCGAAAAGAACCGGCCGTTTGCCGCGAACCGAACCATGATCATGACCGAACTCAACAATACGGAGCGCCTCGCAGAGGCGCTTTGCCGTCTTTTGCCGCAGACGCAGTGCCGTCAATGCGGCTTTGACGGATGCGCGCAGTATGCTCGCGCCATGGCCGAAGGTTCGGCCGAAATCAATCGCTGTGCGCCGGGCGGTGCGGCAGGCGTACGAAAGCTCTCCGAGCTCACCGGCCGTGCGCCTCTTGCGATCGATCCCGAATACGGCATGGAACTTCCCTTTGCCGTCGCCCGCATAGATCCCGAGCGCTGCATCGGCTGCCGCTTGTGCGATGCCGCCTGTCCAGTGGGCGCTGTTAGCGGCGTACCCAAGCACCTTTTTGCCGTGATCGAAGCGGAATGCACCGGCTGCGGCCTGTGCGTGTGCGCTTGTCCCGTCAATGCCGTTGAAATGATCGAAAACGGCCATGTTTGGAACGAAGACGACGCAGCTCGTGCCAAAGCAGCCTACGAGCGCACGAATGCCCGTCGCCGCGAACGCGCCGAGCGCCGGCGCGCCATGCTCGAAAAAGCAACCAGCAACAAAAGCGCCGTCCTGATGCAGGCCCTTTTGAAGGCGCAAGCACTCAAAAAACAATAGGAGTGTGTGGTCGATATGAACGCAGATATCCGCCGACAAATCATGGAGCGCCTGAGGGCCGAACGACCGGAACCCGAGAGCGAGCTCAACCACAACAATCCCTTTGAGCTCCTGATCGCCGTGATGCTTTCGGCACAGGCTACCGACAAAAGCGTCAACCTGGCAACGCCCGCTCTTTTTGCCGCCATGCCCGATGCAGCTTCAATGGCTGCCAAGACGCCCGAAGACATCGAGCCGTTCATCAAAACGATCGGGCTTTACCGCAATAAAGCCAAGCATGCCGTCGGCATTGCCAAAGCCCTGGTCGAACGGTTCGGGGGCGAGGTTCCGCAGACGCTCGAGGAACTCACGTCGCTGCCGGGCGTTGGAGAAAAAACCGCCAAGGTTGTTTTAAACGTTGCCTTCGGAAAGCCTTATATTCCGGTCGACACACACATCTTCCGCGTCTGCGCGAGAACCGGTCTTGTGCAGGCCAAAACCGCAAACGAATGCAGCGAAAAACTTGAAAAAGCCTTGCCCAAAGAGTTTTTATTGGGCGCGCATCACTGGATTTTGCTGCACGGACGTTACTGCTGCACAGCGAGAAAACCGCAGTGCATGAAGTGCCCGATCGAGGATCTGTGTCGCTGGCCCGAAAAAGAACTCGTCTGATCGAATCGGTTTGACGCCATGGAAAACATCACGCTTGAGCTTTTGCTGTATCTGGCCGCCGGCGCTGCTCTGGGCGGTTTTGTAAACGGTCTGGCGGGGTTCGGCACGGGCCTCATGAGCCTGGGGATTTGGCTGCAAGTCATGACCGTAGAAGAAGCGGTTCCTGTAGTGGCCGCCATGAGCGTAGTGAGCGGTGTGCAAAGCCTGTGGCTTACCCGTGCCAAGGTGAAAACCGGACTGCACCGTCTTCCCCGTTTTCTTGTGCCGGCCCTCGTCGGACTGCCGGTCGGTGCCTGGCTGCTCAATTGGATCGATGCAACGCAGCTTAAGCTTGCCGTCGCCTTCTTCATGCTCTTTTACACGGCGTTTTTTCTGCTTCGCGGCCATCTCGCAAAAGCTTTTTCAAAGGAACGCCCCGCCTGCGACTGCCTTGCCGGCTTTACAGGCGGCGTCATGGGCGGTGCCGCGGGTTTGTCGGGTGTTGTGCCCACAATGTGGTGCGCGCTGCAACCCTGGGACAAGTTCCAAACGAGCGCCGTTTTACGCCCCTACAACGTCGTCATTTTGACGCTCGCTTTCCTTTGGTACCTGATTGCCGGCCACGTGTCGCTCGCAACCTGGATCTTCACGGCAATCGCCTTTCCCGTGACGCTTCTTTTCTCGCGCCTGGGCGTCGCTTCCTTCAGGCGGTTGTCCGACAATATGTTTCGCAACGTACTCGTAGCACTCATGGTCGTGAGCGCCTTTTCCATTCTTGCCCGCGAATTTCTCTAAGTGGTTCTTGAGCCGTCGAAATGCAACACCCTTACCTGACATATGCCACGGCGCGGTTGGCGTGCATGTTCTACTTCATGGCGCCCGGGCTTGCCTACGGACTCATTACGTCGCGCATGCCCGCCTTAAAACACATGACAGGCGCTACCGAAGGCGAACTCGGCATCATTTTGCTGTGCTTCGGTTTTTCGGCTCTCATCGGGCTTGCCTTTGCGCCGCGCTTGATTGCCAAGACGTCTGCCAAGGCCACGCTTCTTTTTGCCGGCGCCGCCTGCATGGTCTTTACCATGGTCGTGCCGTTCTCATCCTCCGTTATTTTCTTCGGCGCGGCAATGTCGCTTCTGGGCATCTGCATGGGACTGTGCGATGTCACGATGAACGTACAGGGTGTTGTCGTGGAGCGTACCTACAAGAAAAGCTCCATGAACGTGCTGCACGCGGGCTACAACATTGGCGCTGCAGCGGCTGCATTATCGGGTTCCGTCTTCGCAGCAACAAGTTTGAGCGTTTGGGTCAATTTTGCGTTGCCCGTAGCAATCATGTCCGTCATGCTCTGGTGGGCTGAGCCTCGCCTGATTGCTGATGCCCCGGAAAAGATCAACAGCAAAGCCGAAAATTCCTCTTCAGTGGTCGTGGAACCCAAAAAGCGGCTGCCGTTTCTCGTGTGGATCTGCGGACTCTTATGCGTGTGCTGCTACGTTTGTGAAGGCAGCGTCGGCGAATGGGGTAGCCTCTACCTGCATCAGGAAAAAGCAGCCCCCGAATCGATTGCGGCGCTGGTCTACGCCGGCTTTTCGGTGTGTGCACTTCTGTGCCGCCTGGTGGCCGACCGGCTGCGCAACAATTTCGGCGACTTTCTGGTCGGGACAACGGGAGCGTTGTTCGCCCTGGTCGGCATGCTTACGGTGCTTCTTGCTTCGAGCTGGACGGTCTGCCTCATCGGTTATGCCATGATGGGTCTCGGTCTCGCTCCGATCGTGCCGATTGCGTTTAGCCGCGCCGGCGCTATCAAAGGTGTTTCAACGGCCAGAGCCACTTCGCTAGTGTCTTTGCTGGCTTACGCGGGTCTTCTTTTTGCGCCTCCGGCCTTCGGCATCTCGGCCGAACACTTCGGCCTGCACACGGCGCTGTCTGCCGTGCCCGTGCTGCTAACGATTTTGCTCGTATTGGCGGTAATGCTCGGTCGACTCATCCGCAGACCAAATTCGGAAGATTGATCATATACGACATTTTCCGTCGCAAACGATCACGTTTCTCCTCTCAAAATTCCTCTCAAAAGCACCCAAGACGTATGATGCTTGAGTCGTAGGAGAAACATAAGCATGTACAACAACGACCGCATTTCCGCCGCCTTCGCACTTGCCGCTCGCGTGCACGCACAACAAGTGCGCACATTCACCGCGATTCCTTACATCAGTCATCCGATGGCCGTTGCAGCTCAGGTTGCCATTTGGGGCGGCGATGAGAATCAGTTTATTGCAGCACTGCTACACGATGTTCTAGAGGACGGCGGTGCGCAGTACAAAACCGTCATCGAAAAAGGCTTCGGAGACGAAGTTTTAGAACTCGTCATGGCGTGTTCGGATGCCGCGCCGCTGCCCGGTGAAGAAAAATCACCGTGGCAACAACGAAAGACCGCCTATATCGATCACCTCAAAACGGCTTCCGACGAAGCGCTCTTGGTTAGTGCCGCAGACAAGTGGCACAACCTCACCTGTATCTTCGCCGATGCGCAAAAAATTGGAAACGAAGTGTTTTTGCGGTTCGTGAAAGACGAGCCGAGTTTGGAACGCAAAAGAACAAAAACGCTCTGGTACTACAGCTCGCTCATACACGTTTATTACGATCGAAATCTATCTGTAGCCCAAGAAGTCGATCGAGTATTTCAGCAAATTCTTGAACTTCCCAACAAATCACCAGAAAATCTCAGTTAATCTCTGAAAGCAAAAAACGACCTGGAGCAACCGCAATGATTGTCACGTTCTGTGTCAGAGCAAAGCGATTTTGACACCCAACGTGCAAAGGTGGCGCGACACTAGCA
>USBS01000081.1 GCA_900552915.1 uncultured Sutterella sp.
CGCCGTCGTTGTCTTTGCGATCAACGAAGGCGCCTATTGCGCCGAAACGATCCGCGCAGCGCTCGAGTCGGTGCCGAGCGGTCAGCTCGAGGCCGGTCTTTGCAGCGGCATGACGTATCTTCAAACCATCCGTCGAATCGTGCTGCCGCAGGCTTTCCGCACGGCCTTCCCCACGCTCGGCAATTCGTTGATTGCAATGGTGAAGGACACGTCGCTTGCGGCCAACATCACCGTGACCGAAATGTTCATGACCACCCAGCGCATCGTCGCGCGCACCTACGAGCCGTTGCTGCTCTACATTGAGGTCGGCCTGATTTACCTGATCTTCTGCACGGTGCTCACGCGGCTTCAGAGCTACGGCGAAAAGCGCCTCAGAACCTATGTCAAGCGCTAAGGAGGCCGCATGCTTTTGAAGATTCAAAGCCTGAAGAAATCGTTTGCCGGCACGGAGGTGCTGCACGGCATCGACCTTGAGGTCAATAAGGGCGATGTGGTTGCGGTGATCGGCCCGAGCGGCTCGGGCAAAACCACCTTTCTGCGATGCCTGAACTTTTTGGAAAAGGCCGATTCCGGACGCATGACCTTTGCGGGCGAATCGTTTGAACTTTCCGGCATTTCCCGCCGGGACATTCTGCGCATTCGCAAGCAAACCGCCTTCGTGTTTCAGAACTACAACCTCTTTTTAAACAAAACCGCGCTGGAAAACATCACCGAGGGCCTTGTCGTCGGGCGCGGCATGGATAAGGACGCAGCGCAGCAAAAGGCCCGCACCCTGCTCTCGCGTTTCGGGCTTTCGCAACGTGAAAACGCCTATCCGAGCGAACTCTCGGGCGGTCAGCAGCAGCGCGTGGCCATTGCCCGGGCGCTCGCGGCCGACCCCGAAATAGTCTATTTCGATGAACCGACCTCGGCGCTTGATCCTGAGCTCACCCGCGACGTACTTACCATTCTGCGCGAACTGGCGCTCGAAGGCATCACGATGATCGTTGTGACGCACGAACTGGCCTTTGCGCGCGGCATTGCCAACAAGGTTGTCTTTATGGAAGCCGGCCGCGTTGTTGAAGCCGGGCCTGCCGAATCGGTCTTTGCCGCTCCCAAGGAAGAACGTACGGCCCGTTTTCTCGAAACACTTTCGGCCGCTCCGCAGAACTGATCCGATTTTTTAGTCGAAGGAAATTTGGTATGTCCACGCATTTCAAACGTTATTCGCTTCTGGCAGCCGCGCTCGTGTCGGCGGCCTTCCTTTCCGCCTGCTCGGATGAGGGCAAATCTGCTGCTTTGCAGAAAACCTCGCAGGCGGCGGCCTCTGAAGACCTGCTTGCTCAAATCAAGTCCCGCGGTAGCATCACCATCGCCATGGAAGGCACATGGTCACCCTGGACCTATCACGACAAGACGGGAAAGCTCACGGGCTTTGATGTTGCCGTGGGTGAAAGAATCGCTGCCAAAATCGGTGTCAAGGCTCAATTTATTGAAGGTAAATGGGATGGGCTTCTCGCGGGGCTCGATGCGGGACGCTACGACCTGATGATCAACGGCGTCGGCATCACCAAAGAACGAGCCGCGGCGTACAACTTTTCCGACCCCTACGCCTATGACCGGGTTGCGGTGATTGTCGGGGGCGATACAACCGACATCAAGACCATGCAGGATCTCAAGGGAAAAACAACGGCCAACACAATTTCAAGCACCTATGCCGAAGCGGCCGAGCAGTACGGCGCACGAGTGATCGGTGTCGACGATCTCAACCAAACGTTCGAGCTGCTGCGCTCCAAGCGCATCGATGCGACGCTCAATTCCGAAGTCACGTACGTCGACTACACCAAGGCGCATCCGGAGGCCAACGTCAAGATTGCTTTGTTTACGCCGCAAGTCGGTGAAATCGGCATTCCGTTTAAAAAGAGCAGCAGCACCGATTCGCTTCGCAAGCTCGTGAACGAAACCATTGCCGAAATGCGCGCAAGCGGCGAACTCTCCCGCTTGTCCGTTCAGTACTTCGGGCTTGACATCACCGCCAATAAGTAACTCGGCATCAGCTGCCGTGCTTACGGCACAGCGGCCTTCCGGACAGCCTAGACAAAGGATGCAACGGTCTCGGTCGTTTTTCGGCAAAAAAAGCTCCCGCGGCTGCAAACGTTGCGGGAGGCTTTAGGAGATTGAGATGCGGGCGCAAGGCCCGCTTGTTCTTATGGTTATTCCTTGCGGCAGCAGCCGTGTCCGTGTCCGCGGCCGTGACCGCCGCGGCAGCAGTGATGGCCTTCGCCTTCACCGTGCTCGCGACAGCAGTGGTGTTCACCTTCGCCCTTATTGCAGTCGCACTCTTCCTTGCCGCATTCGCACTGACCGCCGCACTCGCATTCACCCTCTTTGCCGTGACCGTGGCCGTGACAACCGCATTCGCCATGACCGTGTCCGTGGCCGTGACCGTGGCAGCCGCAGCCTTCGCCGTGATGGCCGTGGCAGTGTCCGCCGCGACCGGCCGTGGCGGCTTCGACGTCATTGGTGAGTTCACCGGCGATCAACTTGGCAACCGCTTCATCGGCCGATCCCGAGTTGCCGGCATAAAGTTCAATGCCTGCTTCGGCAAGCGCTTGAACGGCACCGCCGCCCAAGCCGCCGCAGATGACGCATCCTACACTGTTTTTGACTAGAAGATTCACCACGGCGTCGTGACCGTTGGCGCCTGCGGAAGCAACGATTTTGCTTCCGACGACGGCGTTGTTTTCGACTTCGTACATCTTGAATTCGGGCGCCTTGCCGAAATGCTGGAAGATCGAATCGTTCTTGACGGGAATAGCGACTTTCATGTGTGTAACTCCTGATGTTCCGTTCTGAGCGGACTGCAGAGTGTGCCGCCGGCAGCGACGTCCGCAGCAGATGCAGTCCGATTCCTGGCAAATTTCATATCGGCCGCCGTCGATGACAAGCGGCTTTGCGTTGACGATCGCATCGGCAATTTTGAAGCGTGCCTTTTCATAGAGCTCGGTCACCGTCGTGCGCGAAATCTGCATCTGTTCGGCGCATTGTCCGTGCGTACGCTTCTCAAGATCGATGATGCGCACGACTTCGTACTCTTCGACAAGCAGAACAACAGGTGCGGCGGCATCGACGCCTTCGGGCGCAAAGCGCTTGACGGCAGGTTCACAGCACACGCGGCGGCAACGAATGGGTCTGGGCATGATTCAAAATTGTTTGATTTGATCGTTTCCGACAATTGTCGGAAATAAGTATAACGCGATTGTTCGGAGTTGCAAACGGACTAGGGGTGGCGTTCCCGCATTTGATCGATAAAGTCCTCGGCTTGCTCGCGCGTCCAAAAGGTGACGTCGGCGCGTGGATCAAAGCCGGATTTGAGGCATACACCGAATTGTGCTCGATTGGGGTCCATGCCGCCCGTGCCGTGCGGATTGCCGTTTGTGAGGTTCATGTATCGGGCTCGATTGGACATGACGACCGTACCGATCCACCAACGCTCCGATGTCGGCCAACCCGCTGCAAGCGCGGCACCGAAAGCCGGAGCTTTATTGTAATTGCCCGGGCCCGAAACCGATTGGATGTCGTAGCCGCCCGGAAAATGTGCTCCGCCCTGAGCGGGTCCGCGAGGATACCATGTGGCCGGGTCGCCGCCGTAGGCATAGCCGTTGCAGCGTTTGAAGAGCTCGAACCAGGAAAGCGGCTTCGCAAAGGGACGAGTAAAGCGCGCGAGCGGCCCGGGCCCGACGACGACCTGAGCCGTTTCGGTTTTTTCTTTCCCCTTCTCCGTCCAACGCAGCGTAATCGAGAGAGTGCGTTCCCCCATCACATCAAAGAGCTCGGCGCTCCAGACGGAGCCATCGAGAAGCGCAACCCGAAGCGGCTCGATTTCGGCGTGCGAACCGACGGTCGGAACACCCCAGGAAAGGCCCGTTCGCTTGGCGGCAAATGCGGGAACAACGGCTTGCGATCGGTTGTCGGCTTTTTCGACGCGAAGCGTGACCGAGTTCGCATCGGCTCCGGGAAGAGTCCCTTCAAGGTGAACGCGAGCATATCCTGTTTTCTCGAAGTCTTGATCAACGACCGAGACTTTGAGCGGCTCGGCTGCAGCCGTGGCAGCCAGCGCGAAAAGGCCGGCCGAAAGGATGGCGGGCTTTGCAAACGAAAGCAAATTCAAACGAAACATCGAGAGATCTAACTAAGAATCTGTCCTTTAGGAAGCCATCTATTTGAGCGCAAAACCTTTGGAGTGCAGGAACTCAAGCATAAACGGACGCCGCTCGCGCTTGAGAATGCCCGCCACACCTTTGGTCCAGGAGTCGTCCCTCGGATTGCGGCTGCGGCCGGCGTAGTACTCCTGCATGGCCGATTCGTAGTACGCGACGTCCTGCAGACGCGGTTCTGCGTAGCGGTTTTCCATCACGGTGATTGTCTGCGGCAGGCGCGGCTTGACTTCGTTCCTATAGGCCGGATGTCCGAACGCAAGCCCCAGCACCGGATAAACGTGCTCGGGCAGTTCGAGCGCCTTGTCGGCAATTTCGATGTGGTTGCGCAAGCCGCCGATAAAACATCCGCCCAAGCCCAGCGACTCAAGCGCCGTCATGGCGTTTTGCACGCAGATGCCGACGTCAAGCGTCGCGGTGAGAAACTGCTCCGTCCAGCCGAGGTCGGTTTCCGAACAGATCGTTTCGTTGCGGTGGTAGTCCGCGCAGAAGACCCAGAATTCGGGAGCAGAAAGCACCTGAGGCTGATTGCCGCTCGCCTCATACATTGCCTGACGAACAGCGGGATCGGTGACGCGGATGACGCTTACCAACTGCAGGAAGCAAGAACTTGAGGCGGCAAAGGCTGCGTTCAAAATCTGGCGGCGCTCTTCGGTCGTTACGGGTTCGTCGGTGTATTCGCGAACGGAGGTGTGCTCGCAGAGCGTGTCGATGAGGGTTATGTCGGCCATGTGAGTCCCCTACTTCCAGCTTGCTTCGATCGCTTTGATTTCGCGGTTGAGCGCTTCGTTGACGGGCACGTCGACGCCGACACCGCGCGCTTTTTCGATGAGTGCTCCCGAGAAGAAATCCACTTCGGTCGGGCGGTGCGCCAATGTGTCCTGACGCAGGCTCGGCATCCCTTCGGGGTCGAGCGAGTCGCCGATGCGGATGTATTCCTGCACGTCCTTTTCGGTGACGTCCACGCCGAGCTTTTCGGCTACCGCCACCACTTCGCGCATGGCGGCGATGTAGCGCTCGCGCAGTTCGCCCGGCTTCTGAATGTCCGCAAACGTCCCCTCACCCACTGCAATCGTCTGATTGACGCCGATGTTGAACATCCACTTGCACCAGATACGCCGATCGATGTCGTCTTCATGACGGTAGGAAACACCTGTTCGATCGAAAAACGCTTCGACGGCCACGAGCTGCGGCTCGCGATCGCCGTGGCGATCCGGCAGACCGATGAACAAAAGCCCGGGATTTTTGCAGGTCACATGCGTACCCACGCGTGTGGCGGCCATGCCTTGCGCGACCGAATAAAGCACCTTGGCTTCGGGAAAGGCTTCTTCGAGAATCGTTTCGCTCGTAATGCCGTTTAGCAAAGACACGATGATGGTGTCGGGGCCGACGATCGGGCGAACTTCTTCGATCGCTTCCTTCAGGTTCGTGCCTTTGACGCCGAAAATCAGCAGTTCGGCCTTGCCCGGATAGTCCTGCGGTTCGCAGAAAACGAACGGGCTGGGTTCGCTGTTGAACTGAGGCGGATTCGCCTCGTATCGTTCCTTTCGCGCTTTGTCGACGAGGAAAGTAACGGACCCTTTGCCGAGCGCTTTGGCAATTGTGTGCCCGTAGAGGATGCCCAAGGCGCCCATGCCGATGAAGGCGGCCGAATGAATTATCTGCATTTGACTTCCCTGCTTGAATTTGTTGTTTGATGCCGCGGCGCGAGCCGAGCTCCGGTTGTCGGAGTTGTTTTACAACGGCTCCCCGCGCAAGTCAACGCCCGAGGCAGTGTCTGACCGCCTTCTTGTCAAAACGTGTAAACAGCATCGCGTTATCTTTGAAAAAATGTGTAAAACATAGGGTCGCTATTCCGTATAAATGTGTGTTGGCTACTATAAAATCCACGTAAAAATGTGGAATCTCCAACTGTAGCCGCACTTTTTCCTACATAAGATGAAACGAAGCGCCTTATCTGATTTAATTCGATGGAAGTCCGATGCCGACCGCAAACCGCTTGTCATTCGCGGTGCTCGTCAGGTCGGCAAGACATGGCTCATGCGGGAGTTCGGCCGAATTGCCTATGAGAATGTCGTTTACTTTAGCTTCGACGAACAGGTCGAACTGAAGAGCTTATTCGAGACCGACAAGGATCCGCATCGCCTCGTTCAGATGCTTTCGTTCATTGCCGAGACGCCGATTCGTCCGCAGACGACGCTCATCATCTTTGACGAAATTCAGGAGTGTCCGGCAGCGCTAAATTCCTTGAAGTACTTTTGCGAGAAAGCCAACGAGTACCATGTCGTTGCGGCTGGAAGCCTCCTTGGAACACTTTTGGCTCAGCCGAAGTCCTACCCGGTCGGCAAAGTCAACCTGTTGGATGTGCATCCGCTCGATTTCTCGGAATTTCTTGAGGCCTTGTCCCCTTCGCTTTTTTCCTACTACGAGAGCATAGAGCCCGGGCAGGCTATCGAGTCTATCTTTCACAATCGTCTGCTCGAAGCTCTTGACTTGTATCTGATTACGGGCGGCATGCCCGAATGCCTGATGTCTTGGCTCGAACACAAGGATCCGGTCCGAGTTGCCCGCACTCAGGCGGAATTGGTTTCGCTCTACGAAAGCGACTTCTCCAAATACAACGGTAAAGTCAACAGCGGCCGCATTCTGATGGTGTTTCGCAGTCTGGTGTCCCAATTGGCCAAGCCGAACAAGAAGTTCGTCTACTGCGTAGTGCGCGAAGGTGCGCGCGCCCGCGAATTTGAGGAAGCGATCGAATGGTTGGTGTCTGCCGGTCTGGTCAACCGAGTACGCAATGTTTCCAAGCCCGAGCTGCCGCTGCCCGCCTTCGACAAGCTCGAACACTTCAAGCTCTTCATGTTCGACACCGGCCTCCTAAAGCGCATGGCAGGCATTCCCAATGCCGCAATCCTCACCAAGACGGATTTTCAATTTAAGGGGCCGCTTGCCGAAAATTTCGTGCTGCAGCAGCTTCGAGGAATGTTTGAGGTTGAGCCTCGCTACTATTCCGATCGGTCGGGCGAAATTGATTTCGTTCTTCAGCACGGCACCGAAATCGTCCCGGTGGAAGTTAAGGGCGGCGAAGACAAATGCGCTCCATCCTTCAAGCGTTATGTCAACGAGCACCATCCCAAGTACGCCGTTCGGTTTTCTCGACGCAACTACCGCAAAGACGGCGAAATAACCAATGTGCCGCTCTATCTCGCTTCTCGGCTCAAGGATTTGCTTTGGTAACAGCTTTCGCAGCAGCCTTTCCGAATCGCGTCCGGGCGGCAGTCAAATAATGCCTGACTCAATCGAGTTCAAGGTCTCCCGCCTCGCCTCTTCTCAATTCAATGGCCTGCTTGACGGGCCCGAAGGATTTGCGGTGCACGGGCAACGGTCCGTATTTGGCAAGCGCTTCGAGATGCTCCTTCGTTCCGTAACCTTTGTGCTTGGCAAAGCCGTATTCGGGGTAGCGTTCGTCAAGCTCTACGAGCCAGTGGTCGCGCGTTGTTTTGGCGATGATGGATGCCGCCGAAATAGCGGCAATTTTGTCGTCGCCCTGAATGATGGCGTTCACAGGCAGATCGATTCGAGGCACGCGGTTGCCGTCGACAAGCACAAGGCTCGGCCGCACGGTGAGTCCCGAGATTGCTCGCTTCATCGCGAGCATCGTGGCCTGCAGGATGTTGAGCTCGTCGATTTCTTCAACAGTGGCGTGCGCCACTGACCAGTCGAGTGCGCGTTCTTTGATTTCCGCAGCAAGCCGCTCGCGGGAAGCTTCCGTGAGTTTCTTGCTGTCGCGCAGCCCGTCGATCGGACGCATCGGGTCGAGAATGACGGCTGCGGCCACCACGGGACCGGCAAGCGGCCCGCGGCCGGCTTCGTCAACGCCCGCAATCAGATCGGCGCTTTCTTCGAGCATGGCGTCGTTGAACAGATCGCCCATGCGTTTTTTAGTCTCTTTGCGGCCCATGGCAACTACAACAAAAATTCGGTCGGTTAGAGCGGTTCTTCGAGCGTGAGCGCCAGA
>USBS01000082.1 GCA_900552915.1 uncultured Sutterella sp.
CCAAGATCGGCGTTCTTTCGGGCGGCGAAAAGGCTCGTCTGGCTCTTTCGCTCATCGTTTGGGATAAACCCAACCTGATCGTGCTTGACGAACCGACGAACCACCTCGACATGGCCACGCGCGAAGCGCTCACCGTAGCGCTTTCCTCTTTTGAGGGAACGCTCCTCTTGGTATCCCACGATCGGCACCTGCTTCGCAGCGTCTGCGACAAGCTCATCCTCGTGCACGACGGTGCAGTATCCGAGTACGACGGGGACCTCGACGATTACGCCGCTTTCGTGCTGCAGCAGCGCAAGCTCTCGCAGGCTTCCGACAAGCCGGCTGCTGCTCAAGCTGAGACAAGCAGCAGCGTCAACCGCAAGGAACAGCGCAAACTCGAAGCGATGGAGCGAAACCGCATTGCGGCGCTCAAAAAGCCGCTCCTGGCAAAGCTTGCCAAAGTCGAAAAGGAAATGAATCGAGTGAACGAAGAACTCAAAGCACTCGACGAGCAGCTTGCCGATACCGCCTGGTATGAAAAGACGCCCGCAGCCGAAGTGGCCGACGTCACGCGCCGACGCGGCGAAGCCGCTACAGCACTCGAGGAGCTTGAAGTGCAGTGGCTTGAGATTTCCGAAGAAATCGAAGCCTGCGTCTGAGGCAGACTTTTCTTCGTTTGTCGACGGGCGAACTCGATTTCCGCCCGTGTTCGTTTCGTCAGGCCTTCGAGCAGGAAAGATGCAGCACTCGCTCGATCATTCGATGCATCTCGCGCGCCGTTTCTGTGTCGGCCGTCCGATAAAAAACCTCTTTGCCCTCGCGGCGCGTCGTCACAAGTCCCGCTACCTTCAGAAGCTTCAGATGATGAGCCACAGCGGGGCTGCTCATGTCCATGATCGCCGCAATGTTAATCACGCACTCTTCCGAGTGGCAAAGCAACAGAAAGATTCGACAGCGGCACGGATCGCTCAACTGCTTGAATACCTGAGCCACCGGATCGAACTTATCGGCTGTCGGCAATTGAGCCAACGAGAAGGTTGATTGGCCGTGATGTTGGTGCGGAAGAGAGCTTGCGTCCTTCATGATTAAATAATTGCTTAATCTTGACATCGTTTTCTTCTCGGATTATAGTTCTCTCAGTCAATTAAATGACTGATTAATTATTTAATCATTAGGAGCTCATCATGAAAAAGACATACAAGATTGAAGTTGACTGCGCCAACTGCGCACGCGAAATGGAAGAAGCCTCCGCAAAGATTGCCGGCGTGCAATCGGTGGTCGTGAATTTCATGGCTCAGAAGATGATTGTCGAATTCGCCGAAGGCGTCTATCCCGACGACGTCATGGTTGAAGTGCGCAAAGCCTGCAAGAAGGTCGAGCCCGACTGCGAAGTTTTTCTCTAAGCAGCAACAGCGCCGCTCTCCGCTGTGAGTCGGCGCTTCTTTTTCACCCTACGATGAAACGTTTACTTAATTATCAAGGCCGCCGAAACTGATTTCTCCGATCTCAGGCGGAACGTTCTTCTTATGACAGCAAAGCAAAAAAAGATGCTCGTGCGCATCCTTCTGGCGGCGGCGCTTCTCGTTGCGATCTCCCTGGCGCCTGTGACCGGTCTTCTTCGGCTGGCGCTTTTTCTTGTTCCCTATCTCCTGGTCGGCTATGACATTCTCCTCAAGGCCGCAAAGGGCATTCGCAACGGCCGCATTTTCGACGAAAACTTCCTGATGACGGTTGCCACGCTCGGCGCCATTGCAATTGCCCTCTACGACAATACGGGCGACTACACCGAAGCCGTTGCGGTGATGCTCTTTTATCAAATCGGCGAATGGTTTCAGGCCTACGCTGTCGGCAAAAGCCGCAAAAACATCAGCGAATTGATGGATATCCGGCCCGACTACGCCAATATTGAAAAGAACGGCAAACTCGAGCGCGTGGATCCGGAAAGCGTCGAAATCGGAACCGTCATCGTCGTTCAGCCCGGAGAAAAAGTTCCCATCGACGGCGTGGTTGTGAGCGGCACCTCCAATCTGAACACCAGTGCGCTCACGGGCGAAAGTCTGCCCAGAAGCGTGTCTATCGGAGAGGATGTCACCAGCGGCTGCATCAATCTCACGGGCGTCATTTCCGTACGCACGACAAAGCTTTTCGGCGACTCGACCGTTTCTCAAATTCTGGAACTTGTGGAAAATGCGTCGTCGCGCAAATCGCAATCGGAAGCCTTCATTGCCCGCGTTTATACGCCGATTGTCTTCTTCAGCGCCCTGTCGCTGGCCATTATCCCTCCGTTGGTTCGTCTCTTCGGCCTGGGATTGGATGCGCAGTGGGACGATTGGATTTACCGCGCACTCGTCTTCTTGGTGATCAGCTGCCCATGCGCGCTTGTGATCAGCATTCCGCTCTCGTTCTTTGCCGGCATCGGCGGCGCAAGCAAAGAAGGCATTCTGGTCAAGGGCTCCAACTATCTGGAAGCACTCTCGCAGACCTCAACGCTTGTGATGGATAAAACCGGAACACTCACGCAGGGCGTCTTTGAAGTCACAGCCGTGCATCACAACACGATCGACGAAGCCAAGCTGATTGAACTCACGGCTTTGGCCGAGAGCGCCTCGTCGCATCCGATCAGCAAGAGCCTGCAGAAGTCGTACGGAAAACCGCTTGACAGAACCCGCGTCGAGAACATCCGCGAACTCGCCGGCAAAGGCGTCATCGCAACGGTCGACGGGAAAGAAGTCGCGACCGGAAACGAAAAACTCATGGCCGAGCTCGGCATCGACCCCATTTCGTGCCGCTCGGTGGGCACTATTGTTCACGTGGCAGTCGACGGCAAATACTGCGGGCACATCGTCATTGCCGATCGACTCAAGCCCAACGCCGTCAAAGCAGTCGAAGCCGTCAAAAAAGCCGGCGTTCAATCCGTCGTCATGCTCACCGGAGACCGGCGCAATGTCGCACAGGCGGTTGCCGCCGAACTCGGCGTTGATGAAGTGCGCAGCGAACTGATGCCCGCCGACAAAGTCGCCGCCGTCGAGGAACTCCTGACAAAACGCACCGGCAAAGGCAAAGTCGCCTTTGTGGGCGACGGCATCAACGACGCTCCGGTTCTCTCGCGCGCCGACATCGGCATTGCCATGGGAGCCATGGGGTCGGACGCCGCCATCGAAGCCGCCGACATCGTGCTGATGGACGACGATCCTTTGAAAATCGCCAAAGGCATCAAGATCTCCCGCAAGTGTCTTGGCATCGTCAAGCATAACATCTGGTTTGCCATCGGCATCAAGGTGTTGTGCCTAATTCTGGGCGCCCTAGGCTTTGCCAACATGTGGATGGCCATTTTCGCCGACGTCGGCGTCATGATTCTTGCGATTTTGAACGCCATCCGCGCACTTTTTGTCAAGAACCTCTAATTCTCCGTCTCCTTGTTTCGTACGGGCGCGCACTCTCCTTTAGGTGCGCGCCTTTTTTTCTTTTTTCGCTCTTTTACTCAAGACATCCTTCGGAAACTGCGCGCGCAAGTGCAGCAGATACTGCTCTGCCTTGTCGGTTTGCTCACGTATGACTTCAACTTGCTGCAAATACTCATCGATGCGCTCTAGCAGCCAAGCCGTGCCTTTGGACGGATCCTCCTCAAACTCGATAAAGCGCGAAATGCATTCGAGCTTCATGCCGTTGGCGCGGCACACGGAAATGAATTCGAGACGCTGCACCGCTTCCGACGAGTAGTTGCGCTGACCGCCGAGACCGCGCTTGGGTTCCGGAAGCAACCCTTTTTGTTCGTAAAAACGAATGCGCGTCACCGGACATCCTGTCTTTTGGGCCAATTCACCTATTTTCACAAAATTCACCCCGGAAAAAACTTGAACCTACAGTAACTATAGCTTTTAAGATCAAGTGCGTAAACATCCGCCAATCTCCACTTTGTCTTTTTTCGAGGAGTCTCAGCTATGAAATTCCAGCAAATCCGCAGCGCCACCAGCATCGTTACTTTCGCCGGCAAGCGGTTTTTGATCGACCCGATGCTGGCCGAACAAGGCACGTATCCGTCCGTGCCGGACACCACCTCGACGGGCCGCGGCAATCCGGATTGCGAATTGCCCTGCCCGGTGCAAGATCTCTTCAACGTGGACGCCGTCATCGTGACGCACCTGCATTTCGACCATTTCGATGAAGCCGCCGCCCGCCTTCTGCCCAAGCACTTGCCGCTCTTTGCCCAGTCGCAAGAGGAAGCCGATACCTTGACGGGCTACAGCTTTGAGGACGTTCGCGTTCTGTTGGACGAAGGCATTGATTTCGAAGGTGTTCGTCTTTATCGAACGGAATGCGACCACGGCTCAAGCAGTCTAGTTACCATGGACGGATATCAAGCCTCGGGCTTCAGCGAAAAGGCAAGCGGCGTCGTATTCGAGAGCCCCTCGGAAAAATCGCGCTTTTACCTGGCCGGAGACACCATTTACTGCCAGCATGTCGTCGACGCAGTCGAAAAATTCAAGCCCGGCATTGTCGCCGTCAACGCCGCAGGCGCTCAGTTCCCGCTCGGGCATCTGTTGATCATGAATCAGTACGACGTCCGTTCGCTGATGCACCGCTTCCCGGAACTCGACCTCATCGCCACACACGTCGAAGGCGTCTCGCACGCAACCGTAAATCGTCCGATGCTGCGGGAGTTTGCAGCCGCCAACCACCTTGATCGTTTGTGGATTCCCAACGACGCAGAAGAAATCTGCTTCGAGTGATTGTCAGACCAGAATCGCCCGTTTGCTTGTCAGCTACGACAGCACGCCCGCGGCCTTGAGAATATTCTTCAACTGCTCGGGCGTGGCTGCCGAAAGTTTTTTCATTGCATGCGAGCGATGCAGCTCCGCCGTGCGCGGTGAAATGCCCAGCCGCTCGGCTACCGTGCGGCTCACCAAACCCTGCGCCACCAATTTGGCCACCTCGCGCTCGCGCTCCGTCAAAGTCTCCACCAACGCAGCCGCCGCCTCATCGGACACTGTCCCTTCGGCCTTCATCACGCTGTCGGAGGCCGCACGCGTCACCGACCGCACCAAGCGCTCTTCGTCCACGGGCTTTTGCAGAAAATCGTAAGCGCCGTCGAGAATCGTCTGCACGGCCATGTCGATGTCGCCGTGCCCGGAAATAAAGACAATCGGAATGTTGGACTGTCGTTCATTGAGCATGCGCTGACATTCAAGCCCGGTGAGTTCCGGCATGCGCACGTCAAGCACAAGGCACCCCGGCACCGAAGGCCGATCTTCGGCAAAAAAGCGCCGCGCTTCGCTGTAGACGGCCACCTGCCAGCCGTCGAGCTCCAGGTAAAGCTTTAACGCCGCGCCCAGGGCTTCGTCGTCGTCAAGGATGCGGATAAGAGCCTTTTGCTTGATGTACTCGATGTCCATATTTAGTCCTATTTTTCTTCGCTCTCGGAAGACTCTGTCGAGTGTTTGCCTTTGCCGCTGCGCAGATCGATATCGATGACGGCGGTTAGGCCGCGCGTTCGGTTGCGCACGAAATGAAGCCGGGCGCCGTGCGACTCGGCAATGCCGCGCACGATCTGCAGCCCCAGACCAAGACCCTCTTTCTTGACGCTCATCAGAGGCTGTGCAAGCCGCGCAAACTCTTCGTCGGAAAGCGTTTCACCGTTGTCGGAAACCGTGAGCCGCACCTTGTCGATGGCGGTATGTTCAAGTCCGACATGTACAGCGGGACGCTCGGTGTTCTGACAGGCTTCGCAGGCGTTTTTCATCAGATTGTGCATCACGAGCTCCCACTCGAGCGGATTGGCATCGAACACGACGCCCGTGTCGGTTTCGGCCGTGATGTCGACCTTGGGATAGCGCCCCGTGCTCTTAAACGCCGCAATCGCCTGATCGATCACGACCTTGAGATCCACCTCCTGACGCGCTTTGTGCATGCCTTTGGCATAGGCGCGCACATTGTCGATGATGCGGTTGGCTCGATCGATCTGCTCTTCGATGCTGCCGAGCACCTTGGTGAGCAGTTCCCGATCGGGCTTCTCGCGAGTGAGGATCTTGCGTGCGCTTTTGCTGAAAAGCAGCGCCGCACTCATAGGCTGCCTCAGCTCGTGCGCAATCATCGAGGACAACTGTCCCACGATGCCGCTCTTTTGCAGACGTTCGATACGCTCATGCGCCTCATAGGCCTGTTCCTTCAGATCCTTTTCACGCTCAAGCGCCTCGCGCAGCTCGCGCGTGCGCACGGCCACAAGCCCCGTGACGCGCACCGAGTGCAGAATCCAGGCAAAAAGCAACGCAAGCACCGCAATGATCGCGTTGCCGTATTCGTCCCAGACGCGAGCAAAAGTCCAGTCGCGCATCCATTCGTAGGGCCCGAGCCGCAGCAAGCGGTAGAGTTCGTCGACGGGGCGGTAGTCGGTGCCCACGGTCCAGTAGTGACCGTCTTCGGTGGGCGCCATCGAAAATGCCGAATACACAACAGCCTTCGTAATAGCGGGAGGCGCAGCCGGCGCCGAAGCAAGCACCCAGGACGGATACAAATCGGTCGATCGGCTGCAGACGCCCTTGGCAATGTCCTCTGCCGTTCTCGAGCGAGGCTCGATTACGCGATAACGTTTGGCTTCATCGGGGTGTTTTTCCAGATAGGACTCAAGCCAGCACTGCCGCAAAATGGCAACGTCAACCTTGCCTTCGCGCAAAAAATCAAAACCCGCCTTGAGCCTGTCGTCGGGCCCCACGAATGCCACGGAACTGAAGAAGTTTTCAAAGCGAAAACCTCGACGGTGCACTTCCCCCATCGGAATAAGATAGCCCGTAAAGCCGCTGGCGCTTGAAGCGGCCGCCTTCTTGCCCTTCATATCGGCAAAGGCGTGGATATCGCTGTCGGCGCGAACCACAAAGCTCGAGCCTTCCCCGTGGTTGGGATCGGGGTACGCAGAACTCGCAAGCGAAGCAACCGCCACGGCGCCGCTTTGCACCAAACGCCAGTAAAAGCCAGCGCTTGCAATGAAGATGTCGACATCTTCGTTGCGGATCGCTTCGGCTAGCTCGGTCATCGTGTACTCGCGCACGCGTACGTTCTCTTCGCCGAACGAGCGGCGCAGCGCCTGCACGGTCGAATCCACGACGGCTTCGTTGGGAGACGGACGCGTGAAAGCCACAATGCCGAAATTGATTGGGCGCGGCAGCTCCACCGCGCTCGCATAGGTCTGCGTCTGCGCCTCCAGGCGAGAGGCCAGATCAAGAACAATGCCCTGCCCGTCCGAGCCGATTGTTGTCTGAGCATAGGCAGCCGCACAAACGCTCATGGCAAGCGCCGCTGCGCAATGTTTGATTGATCGCATTGAAGAGCCGTTGGATTGACGAACGATTTGCGGCGTATTTTGCCAAATTACCGCTGATGTCAGTAGTCCCGAAACGACAAAGCCTCGCAAAATGCGAGGCCCTGCCGTTTGAAAAAGTCAAATGGAACTTATTCTTCCACGACCTGCTTCACTTCGACGCCGTAGGCATCGTGCGTGAGGGTCTTCATGTTGATGAGGACCAGCCAGCGGCGCAGCGTACCGAAGATCACGAAGGCCATCAGGACCATGACGATCACGGAGAGCGAGGCCAACAGAATCTGACCGTTGGGCAAATACTGGTTGACAACGAGCCAGATGCCGGCCCAAACCGTAATTACCGTCATCAACAGGCCCGGAACACCCGTCATCCACGCGTACTTGCCCTTATTGAGGCGCAGCAGCACGGTGGTGCCGATCAGCAGCGTCACGGAAGCAAGCAGCTGGTTGCAGATGCCGAAGAGCGGCCAGATGCTCGAGATATCGCCCGAGTAGACCAGGTAGCCCCAGGAACCCGTAAAGAGCAGACTCGTGATGATGATGCCCGGAACCCAATCCTTCTGGTTGAACTTCGGGGAGATGTAGCGGCCGATCATTTCCTGCAGGAAGAAACGGCCCACACGGGTGCCCGCGTCCACGGCGGTCAGAATGAAGACGGCTTCAAACATGATGGCGAAGTGGTACCAGTAGGCCATCA
>USBS01000083.1 GCA_900552915.1 uncultured Sutterella sp.
CGTAGGCGTAAGCCAACAGATTTACAGTCTGCCCCCTTTAGCCACTCGGGCACCCCTCCGTAGCGAATGGCAGATTATGCGGGTCGAAAAGCACTTTGTCAAGTCTTTTCACCAAATTGACGCGAAATTTCTTTCGCTGCTGGCGAAGAACCACATTTTCTCAGGTTGTCCCCAAGTTGTTCTTCCTCTCCTCACTGTCGGTCTGCCTGCCGTTTTCAGCGAAGAAGGCGCATTGTTACATAAAACTCTTAGAGTTTCAAGCCATGCCGCCGAACATCTGCAGCAACACCCCGGCAATGAGCAGTCCCCAACCGCCGCGGCCGAGCGAATCAAGCCAGGGATAGTTCTGTTCGACCCACTGCAATTCGGCCTCCGCCCATCGTTCGTTTCCGGCACTGCTGCGCGACACCAGAAGCGGGCTGAGCAGGTACAAACGCCCCAATATGAACAAGATCCCGATATTGCCGAGCGCGCTTGCCAGAGCGTTGTCCACGATGTCGGAGGCGCCCGCAGCGAGACTTGCTGCCGTTGCTACGTAGAAAAAGAGACGCAGCACCCCGATGTGGCGCTGGCAGTTCAGACGATTTTGCTTGAGTTCCTGCGGCAGTTGCTTCATGAAGTTGCCTGTTTGTCTTCGTTTAGTGATAGCCGCATTCTATCGATCCGAACGACCCTGACGCACGGTCAACAACCTTAAAGACGTGTCACAAAGCTTTTCCAAAGCGCAGCACAGGCTTCGATGTGCGCTACATTTGACTTACCTGAACGGCGGTTCACTCGCCGATTCCGAATTGTGAAACGTAAGGATCCGTCATGTCGCTCAAATCGTTTGCATTTGCCGCCGCTGCGGTCTTCGCACTTTCAACAGTTGCCGTATCTTCCGTTGAAGCGCGTCCGCCCGGACCGCCTCCCGGCGGGCCCGGTTGGCATCGCCCCGGTCCTCCGCCCGGCGCCTTTCGCCCTCATTTCCGCCCTCACCGTCACCACCACCGCTGGCTCTGGGCTCCGGTCATTGCAGGCGCCACAGTTTGGGGACTGAACTCAATCTTCGACGATCCGTTCGACGACTACGTTGCATATCGCTACCGCCCGGCAGTCCCCATCTACTACTCGGGCTACGCGGCTGCCGCAAGCGCCGAACGCAGCGCTCTTCGCGCCGAAGCCGCCGCCAATGCCGCTCAGGCTGCTGCAAGCGCGCCGAAAACCGTGTACTGGTGCGAAGCCGAGAAAGGTTTCTACCCTCAGGTACGGGCTTGCCCGACAGGCTGGACGCCCGTCATTTCGCCCTAGCCCGGCTTCAGAGGCATTTGCGCCGCTCAGCACTGCGGCGCAAAGCGCCTGAACACCCAATTTTCGATGACCGAAGCCACATCCTGCGGACATTCGGTCATCGGCCAGTGGGCGCACTGTACAACCGCCATTTCTCCGTCCTTCAGACTTTTAACCCAGCCATTCATTTTCTCGGCGTCCGTAAACGTTCCGGCCGAAGCACCGATCACAAGCATCGGCACAAGGATCGATTCGGGTGCCGGGGTGGGGCGCCCCACTTCTATCAGATCCCGCAGATAAACGGCGCTATGGATGTACTGCAAATCGGCCCGGGCCGACGAATACTGCGCAATGAACGCTTCGAGCTCTTTGCCGCCCGCAGCAATCTTTTCGCGTGCCTTGGCATCCATCGCCCGCAAATCCTGATTTTTCAGCTTGCGTTTAAATCCCAACGCATTGGCGGCCCGAAAGAAGTGTTCCATGAGCCTCAAGTAAGGCAGCCGCGAGCGCATCTCCAGCGCCTTCGGAGTTAGGGCTTCGCTCACCAACGGATCAAGCGCGACGGCGCCCAGCACGCGTTTGCCGAAGCGAGAGGCAAAGTTAAGCGTAATCTGCGCCCCCAGACTATGGCCGACAATGACCGCTTTGTCTACACCTTCGGCATCCAGAATCGCCGCCGCATCTGCGCACCAATCTTCAAGCGTTGCCCGACGGCAGGTTACGCTTGCGGCATGTCCCCGCAGATCGCAGCGGATGATGTCGAAGGCGCTCCTAAGCTTCGTGTTTTCGATGAATTCTTCCCAGCGCGAACCATTGCTTGCCACACCGTGCAAAAAGAGCACCGTCCCGAGTTTGTCCTGTGCGCATGGTAAAACCGAGTAATAAAGGCTGGCACCCGGTTGTTCGAGCCGCTTTGCGGTCTCCCCCTGAAGCAGTTTGTAGGCAAGTTTTTCTTTTTCGTAGGCAGTAGACATAGTTTTTCTTACGGCTGATTCAGTGCCGCATTGTGTCATCGAAAGGGCAGCAATAAAAAATCAACCGCCGCACCGCTTTTTTCCTTGGGCATAAAGCCGATACAGCGTACGCTCGGATACGCCGAGCTTTGCGGCCAAATCACTGCGAGAGCCCTCGAACCGATTCACGGCCCAGAGCAAGTAACGGTCCTGCATATCGGACAGCGGAAGGATTTCTTCACCGTCATTCAAAAAAGGGGCCGCCGTTCGTACCGGCAGTTCAAGCAGAGCACTCGTCACGGTGCCGCCCGCTCGGTCGGCCGCCTTTGCAAGAACGTCATTGAGTTCCCGGACATTTCCGGGCCAATCGAAATTCTGCAGTCTCTTGATCGCTTCGTGCGTAATCGTGCGCGTATTGACGGGAGCAAGCCCGCTCAGGAAGAACTTGGCCAGCGGCGCAATATCTTCCTTTCGCTCCCTCAACGGGGCCACGTGAAGCGTACAGCGCATCAGTACGGCGGCAAGCGCATCCGTCTTCTCGTCGACAAGGCTTTCTCGGCTGCTTGCCGCCAGACGGATCGAAACCGGCGATCCGTCGGGCAAGCATCCTGTTTTCAGAAGATTCAAGAGCATTTGCCGCACTGCGGGGCAAACCCATTGAACATCGTTGATAAAAAGGGTGCCGCCGTGAGCGCGTCGAAGCAGACCGGGCTCGCGAGCACTGCCGAGCAGCACTTTGCTTGTGTCTTTTCCCGACAGGGTGCGTCCGTCGACCGCCACAAAGGGACTTGATGCACGCGCACTGTTTTCGTGCACAGTGCGTGCATAGAGTTCTTTACCGAGCCCCTCTTCACCGACAACCACGTACGGGATATCCTGCAGGGCCGCATCTTCAAGAGCACGCATCAGTGCACGGTGTTGACGGCTCACACCGACAAGCCCTCGCTGAAACGGCTCTTTGCCCGACCTCACCTTGAATGTTTCAAGCCAATAAAGAACCTGTCCGTCGGCGGTCAGAACGGGCCTGGCGCAAACCGTCAATCGAATCGTACGAGCGCTGCCGTAAAGCGTTTGTTCGACCGTTTGCGGCTTCTTGTCTTCCGAGGCTGCAAGAGGACACGCCAACCCCGTTTTAGGGCAGGGTCCCGCACGGTGCAGCGCTTCCCAACATTGCTTGCCTTCGAAGCGAAAGCGCCCGTAGGCACGAGCAAACGCTTCGTTGACAGCCGCCACCGTTTGATCCTCGGGACGAATGAGCATGGCCGGTGCATCAAGCGCATCAAGTACGGAAGCTATCTCAGCGGAAACGGGCATTTTTACAGCGACCACAAAAAAATCGGATTCGGACTGCCAAATTTGGCAGTCAACAGCCTCATTTTCGATGAATTCATGAAATTTGCAAGCGTTTGTGAATCTTTTTTGCAATTCATCTCTTTATGATCGGAGGGCACGGTTGTTCCGTCGGCGGCGCCAAGACCCATTGTTGGCTTTCGACGCCGTGAATTTCCTCGAGTCGCTTATGAATTCCGCAAGCAAATCCAACAAATCGCGTCCGCGCCTGATCTTCGAGATCGGTGTCGTGCTTTGCTGCAAGCTCGCCTTCATTTTCGGGCTCTGGTACTTCTTCTTCGGACCGGACAAGCGCATCGAACAAACTCCCGAGAACGTCGCTTCGGGCATTCTGATGCGCTCCGCCCCGTCCCCCGAAACCGGCAAGTAACGCCTGCAGCCTAAAAATCCTTCTCTTGAACCTGTGTGCGAAAGCTTTTTTCGAACACGGGAAACTCGGAGCCGTTCTCTATGTTTTCTTCTGAACTTGTTGATCTGTCCCGTCTGCAGTTTGCACTGACGGCCATGTATCACTTCTTGTTCGTGCCGCTTACGCTCGGCCTTTCGTTCATGCTGGTGGTCATGGAGACGTGCTACGTCGTGACGGGCCGCGAGGTGTACAAGGACATGACCCGCTTCTGGGGCAAGCTCTTCGGCATCAACTTCGCGCTCGGCGTTGCGACGGGCATCACCATGGAGTTTCAGTTCGGCACGAACTGGGCTTACTACTCCCACTACGTGGGCGACATCTTCGGCGCCCCGCTGGCCATCGAAGGTCTGATGGCCTTCTTCCTCGAGTCGACCTTCATCGGTTTGTTCTTCTTCGGCTGGAAGCGCCTTTCCAAGGGCGGTCATCTGGCGGTGACCTTCCTTATGGCGCTCGGCTCCAACCTCTCGGCGCTGTGGATTCTGATCGCCAACGCCTGGATGATGTACCCGGTAGGGGCCGAATTCAATTTCGAAACCATGCGAATGGAAATGACGAACTTCTGGGAAGTCGCCACGAGTCCCTGGGCACAGGCCAAATTCATGCACACCATCAACGCGGGCTACATGACGGGCGCCATGTTCGTCGTGGCAATCTCGGCCTGGTACCTCATCAAGGGCCGCGACATCGGCTTTGCCAAGCGCAGTCTGCGCCTGGGTGCGATCTTCGGTCTGGTTGCAACGGTTCTCACCATTCACATGGGCGACGAATCGGCCTACCGTGTCACGCAGGATCAGCCCGCAAAGGTGGCTGCCATGGAAGCCATGTGGGAAACGCACGAAGCGCCGGCTCCGCTTTCGCTTTTTGCCATTCCCGACGAGGAGGCTCGCACGAACTCCTTCAGCATCGACATTCCCTGGCTCTTCGGCCTGATGGGCACTCGCTCGCTTTCCGAAGAAATTAAGGGCATCAATCCGCTCGTTGAAGAGAACGAAGCACGCATCATCAACGGTCAGCGCGCCGTATCGCTGCTCGAAGCCCTGCGCAAGGACAAGGAAAACCGCACCCTTATCCAGCAGTTCAACGAAGTCAAGGGCGATCTGGGCTACGGTCTTCTCCTGAAGAAGTACGTCGCCGACGTCACGCAGGCAACCCCGCAGCAGATCCGCGAAGCGGCTCTGTCGACGGTGCCCGCCGTTGCTCCGATGTACTGGGCCTTCCGACTGATGGTGGGCGCCGGTTTGGCCGCCATTCTCATCTTCGGACTTGCCGCCTACTACAGCATCAAGGGCACGATTGCGCAGAAAACCAAGACACTGTGGCTGTGCCTGCTGTGCCTGCCGCTGCCGTGGCTTGCCTGCGAGGCCGGTTGGTTTGTTGCCGAATACGGCCGTCAGCCCTGGACGATCTACGAGATTCTGCCTGTGGATCTTTCGGTCTCGAGCCTTTCTACGGGCGACCTCATCGGTTCGCTTGCCGGCTTTGCAATCCTCTACACGGCTCTGCTCGTCGTGGAGTACTGGCTCATGGTCCGCTACGCCAAGCTCGGCCCGAGCTCCCTCGGAACCGGCCGCTACTTCTTTGAGCGCAAGGCTTAATGGACGGACATAGGAGACCTTTGAAATGATCGATTATGAAATTCTTCGTCTGATCTGGTGGCTCTTCATCGGCGTGCTGCTTGTGGGCTTCGCCGTCATGGACGGCCAGGACATGGGCGTCGGCACTCTTCTGCCCTTCCTCGGCAAGAACGACACCGACCGCCGCTGCATGATCAACTCCGTCGCTCCTCACTGGGACGGCAACCAGGTGTGGCTGCTCACGGGCGGCGGCGCCATCTTCGCGGCCTGGCCGCTGCTCTATGCAGCCGCCTTCTCGGGCTTTTACTGGGCGATGCTCATCGTGCTGCTCGCGCTCATTCTGCGCCCGGTAGGCTTCGACTTCCGCGGCAAGATGTCCGGCACCCGCTGGCGCAACACCTGGGACTGGGGGCTCTTCATCGGCTCGGCCGTTCCTCCGGTGATCTTCGGCGTGGCCTTCGGAAATCTTCTTCAGGGTGTGCCGTTTCACTTCGACGAATCGATGCGTCCGTTTTACACGGGCAGCTTCTTCGGGCTTCTCAACCCGTTCGGGCTGCTGTGCGGCGTCGTCTCGCTGCTGATGATCGTCTTCCACGGCGCCAACTACCTGGTGCTACGCACCGACGGCGATCTGCAGCGCCGCGCGATGAGCATTTCGACGATTTCAGGCGTTGCCACCGCCGCGCTCTTTGTGTTGGGCGGCATCTGGGCCTACTTCGGCATCGACGGCATGGTCGTGAGCGCTGGTCTTGACCCGGCCGGTCCCTCCAACCCGCTTCTGAAGACCGTGGACGTGGCCGCCGGCGCCTGGTTCGCCAACTTCGGAAAATACCCGGTGCTCTGGCTGGTTCCGATTCTTGCCGTTGCGGGCGCTCTGGGCGGCGTGTACTTCGCCAAACAGATGAAGGCGGGCTTTGCGATCGTCTGCTCAAGCGTCATGCTTCTGGGCATCATCCTCACGCCGCTGCTTTCCATGTTCCCGTTCATCATGCCGAGTTCGAGCGATCCGCGTTCGAGCCTCACGATCTGGGACTGCACAAGCTCGCAGCTCACGCTTGAAGTGATGTTCTTCGTGACGCTTCTGTTCCTGCCGATCGTGCTGATCTACACGGGCTGGGCCTACCGCACGATGTCGGGCAAGCTCAACGCCGAGTACATCCGCAAGAACGACCACGACCTTTACTAACAAGCCTCATCGGCGGCCGGCGGAGCACTCTGCCGGCCCCTACGGAGAAACAAATGATCTACTTCTACTGGCTCACCGGACTCGGCTTTGCCATCCTTCTGTCGGTCGTGGTGTCCGCAACGCTCGACAACCGGGAAGCGGCCGATGAGTAAGACCGTTGGCGGCATTGTCAGGGGGCTCACGCGCGCCGTAAGCCTTCTGGCAGCGCTGGGCGTCGCCGCCGTCGTCATTCTCTATCCACGCCTCGTGGCAGAAGACAGCTCAAGCGTTCCTCACGGATGGCTTGTCCTGCTTCTCATGGGAATGAGCGCAGCTTGGGTGCACGGTTTCGGATTCGTTCCGGAAAACCGCATCCTGCGCGTACTCTTTTCCCCGATCGTCGCCTGGCCCGTGATGCTCATCGGCGCCTGGGGCGTTTTCCTTCGGTAAAAGCCCTGCCGACGCAACTTTCCTGGAAACAAGACTTATGTCGAATCCGACGATGTACGATCGCCTTGGCGGTGAAGCGGGCCTCACGGCTCTCATCGACAAGTACCTCGAAATTCTTCGCTCGAATCCGGCCTACGCGGACTTAAGCAGCCGTTACGTCAACGGCATGGAGCACTACCGAGCCCGCATGCTTGAGTACCTGACGGGATGGTTCGGAGGACCGACGCTGTATGCGCAAAAGCACGGTCTTCCGCAGCTGCGCGAAAACCATCAGAGAATTCGAATCACGACCGAACTTCGCGATCTATGGTTCGGCTGCATGCAGCAGGCATTAAGCGAAAGCGTTGCCGACGAAGAACTTCGTCGCGAGCTTGAAGCCGCTTTCTGGCAAATGGCAGAAAGCCTGCGCAACGCCTAGCAGCCGATTCGAGCCGCAGAAACAACGAACCCCGGCGGGAGAGATCCTGTCGGGGTTTTCACATCTACCAACCTCTTCAAAACACCGGCTCTCCCCGACGCATCAGTGTCTTTACCTCAATTTCGATGTTGTGCGCGTCGTCTGCAAGCCACACGATGCCGTCTTGCACCGTCGCGGCAATCTTCATGTTGCGGCCGTGCATGGCAGCCAATTTTTCCAAATCGGCGTCCGTGATC
>USBS01000084.1 GCA_900552915.1 uncultured Sutterella sp.
CGACTTGGAAAGTGTTTCAAGCTTCGGTTTTCGCGGAGAAGCGTTGGCTTCCATCGATTCGGTGGCCGATGTAACCATTACGAGCCGTACGCCCGGTGCTGAAGAGGCTTGGGCGATCAGCCGCGACGGCATTGTTCCCGCCGCAGGACAGGAAGGCACACGTATCGAAGTCAAGGACCTTTTTTATCTCACGCCGGCGCGACGCAAGTTTTTAAAGTCCGCAGCAACCGAAACGGCTCACATTTTGGCCCAGGTCGAACGAATGGCGCTTGCCAATCCCGGTGTACGCTTTCGCGTCTTTTCCAACGGCCGCGCCAATATGCATTTCCCGGCGCAGGAGCCTTCGGAGCGCGTGTTTGCCGTCATGCCCGGAGAGTTCAAAAATGCCTGCCGTCCGATCGCAGCAGACGCTCCGGGCCTGCATCTCGAAGGTTGGGTGGGGTTGCCCACGGCGGCCCGCAGCCGGGCAGACAAACAATTTTTCTTTGTAAACGGACGATTCATTCGCGATCGAGTGCTTCAGCATGCAGTGAAGACTGCCTATGCCGATGTGTTGCATGTGCAGGCTCAGCCCATGTTCGTGCTGTCGCTTTCGATCAATCCGACTCGAGTCGACGTCAACGTGCATCCGCAAAAAAGCGAGGTGCGCTTTCGCGACAGCCAATTGGTGCACGGTTTTGTTTCGTCGGCCATTATGCGTGCTATTGCGCACGGAGCAGGCGAACAGGCTCCTGTGAGCATGACGGGTACGGAGCCGCAGGCTCAGGAGCCTCAGCGACCGGTTTCCCAACACTCGTCCGCAGCTGCGGCTTCCGTCTATTCGGGAGGCTCGTTTGCTTCACGCAACACGGCTCGTTCGAGCATGTCGGCATCAACTCCGAAGCCTTTGAGTGAGCAGCAATGGCTCAACCTCTACGGCGGATCGCACACAGCGCCCGCCCAGCCTCAGGCTCAGATGCAGGTCAAGCCGCAAGAGCCTTTGTTTGCCGATCTGATGGCGCAGGCTTCGGCTCAAACGCAGCCCTTGGGGCGTCCTATTGCGCAGGTTGCCGGCATCTATGTCCTTGCCGAAAACAGTCAGGGCCTTGTGATTGTCGACATGCATGCCGCGCACGAACGCGTTACCTACGAAAAACTCAAGGCCACGTCGGTCGGAACCGATGTGACGCAGCTTCTGGTGCCGGCCGTCTTTAATGTGAGCGACGAGACAATGGCGCTCTTTGAAGAGCACAAGAGCAAATTTGCCGAGCTTGGTCTTGAAGTGACGGCTTCGGGAGAGCATTCGCTTGCTTTGCGCGCTTTGCCCGCGATTCTGGCGCGCGGCAAGTTCGATGCGGCTGATCTCGTGACTCGTTTGCTTGAGGATTTCGAACGTTTCGGCGACTCGCAGCTCACCGAACAGATGCGAAACGAGTGTCTGGCGACGATGGCCTGTCACGGTTCCGTTCGCGCGCATCGAGAACTCACGCTTCAGGAAATGGATGCGCTGCTTCGCGCCATGGAGCGCACCGATCGCGCCGATCAATGCAATCACGGACGGCCGACCTGGACGCAGCTCACGCTGGCCGATCTCGACAAGCTCTTTATGCGGGGAAAGTGATGAGAGATTCGCCTCGTGCCTTGATGCTTCTGGGACCGACTGCCTGCGGAAAAACCGCTTTATCGCTGATGTTGGCCGAAGAGGTGCCCGTCGAAATCATTTCCGTGGATTCGGCGCTTGTCTACCGCGGCATGGATATCGGCACAGCCAAGCCGACTGTGCAGGAGCGCGGCGGTGTGCCTCATCACCTCATCGATATTCTCGACATTGAAGAGAGCTACAGCGCGGCTTCCTTTGCCGAGGATGCCGAGCGGTTGATCGGTGAAATATCTGCCAGAAACCGCTTCCCGCTTCTGGTGGGTGGCACAATGCTGTACGCCAAAGCACTGCGGGAGGGGATGGATGAAAGTCCGGCAACCGATCCGATTGTTCGCGAACGCATCACGGCGCAGGGTGAAGCATTGGGGTGGCCTGCGATGCACGAAAAGCTTGTGGCGGTTGATCCGATCACGGCGGCTCGGTTGGCTCCCAACGATCGTCAGCGCATCGGACGCGCTCTGGAAGTGTTCGAGATTACCGGCAAGCCGTTGTCCTCTATGCACACGGGCGTCAAGTCGTATGATCCATCGATTGCTGCTGCGGCTCTCTTTCCGCAGCAGCGCAGCAAGCTGCATGAAATGATTGGCAAGCGGTTCGATGCCATGGTGAAGGCCGGCTTCCTCGAAGAGGTGCGAAAACTCATGGCGCGGCCCGGGTTTGACGAAAATCTGCCGTCAATGCGTGCGGTCGGTTATCGACAGGCGATTGCGCACCTTAAAGGGGAAACAACCTTCGAGCAGTTTCTTGAAAGCGGAAAGGCCGCTACGAGGCAGCTTGCCAAACGTCAAATCACATGGCTTCGCTCGATGCCGGGCGTCAGTGCATTCGATCCCTACGAAATGGCACTTTCCGAGATTAAGACGAAATTGCGTCAATTAGCTTGTATTTGACGAAAATAAGCATCTAATTGATGCAATTTTGCACTGAACCGTATTGATTCGAAGCTAAATTTTTTTTCGGCAGCAACGTTCGCGTGTCAATCCTTAATTCGGTACGGAAATAACGGCGATATTGCTTTGATTATGATGTTAACAGTTGATAAAAGCGATCAAAATCTTGAAGCTAAGTTGCTTGGTCTTCGCGACGTTTTGAGTCGTACCGCCAATCACGGACGGCTATCAATCGCCTATTCGGGAGGGCTCGACAGCCGCTTTTTGGCTTTCTTTGCCGCCCGAAACGGGTTTGATGTGGAACTTCTGCATGCATCTGCCGCCCATGTCTCACAAGCCGAAACGTCCGATGCCGTACGGCGCGCGCAAGACATGGGGTTGACGGTGCGCGTTGTGTACCCGCAGCTTCCTTCGCCGCAGCAACTGGCGCAGGCCGGACGCGATCGCTGCTACGTCTGCAAGCGGGCGATTTTCACCGCGTTGCTTGCGGAGGCGGTCGCGCCTTTGTGCGACGGCAGCAACGCCAGCGATACATTGGTTTTTCGCCCGGGCAGCCGAGCCATTCGTGAACTCGGCGTACATACGCCGCTGACCGATGCCGGTTTAACCAAGCCGCAGATTCGGACTGCAGCAACAAAACTCGGGCTGGCAGATCCACAGCAGCCGGCACGTCCTTGTCTGCTGACACGCTTTGACTACGGCGACGCACCGGATGAAAAAAGGCTGCAATTAACGCAGCAGGCTGAAGAATTTTTATCCGGCCTGCCGCAGCTTTCTGCGGGGTTTCGTGTTCGGTGGCTCGGGCAGAGGCCGCTGCTGCATGTGAGTGCGGCCAATGCGCTTACGGACAAAGATTTGAGCTCTATCTGTGAACAACTGACAGAGAAGATACCGGAGCTTCGCGGTGTGCAAGCAGAGGTGATGGAGAATCTTTCGGGGTGGTTTGATCGCAAAGTCGACGATTTGTCGCGTTGAGCGCCGCAGAAGCCCAGATTGCTGCAATTTTGTTTCTTCGGGTGGTTTTGAGCAAAAGCGCGGAATTTTCTGCTCATTGGATTCTCGGTCCGATGCCTAGAATCATTGGCAAGCGAACATCGCACAACTTGCAAAAGGACGACCAATAGGAAGTCCGTCAATCCTGATCTAATCATTTGAAATGAGAAGACCTTTTTCCGAAGGCTTGTCCGATAGCTATTCCTCACACAGGGTACGATACCGTGTCGTCTAACATCACTCATTGCCATAATGGCATCTCAATTTATTTGGCAAGGACAAGGTTTCTGAAGTTCATTTTTGGTCATGACGGTTACCTGAATCGTTGTTAGACGACACGGTATCGTACCCATGAAACGACATAAAACTTGACCCACCTCACACGGTGGGAGGTTCAACAAAATGTCCGCAGTCTCCGGCGGCGTGCAGACGCGCTCCTGAGTGCTGAAAACTTATCGGCGCAACGCACACGCCGGAAGCAGCTGCGGGGCAATTTTTGCGAGCAGCTGCGCCGTCTCATAGACGGGAAGCCCCATGATGCCCGAGTAACTGCCGGCAATGTGCTCGATAAAAAGACCTGCCAGCCCCTGCACGGCGTAGCCGCGGCCTTATCGTAGGGTTCGTCCGTTTGCACGTAGGCTTTGATCTGCGCTTCCGTCAGCTTGGCAAAGGTGACTTGCGAGACGCTCACGGCTACATGCAGCTCGTCGGATTTGCCGTCGTTGACGACAACAGCGGTGCGTACTTCGTGCGTGCGGCCGGAGAGGCGCTGCATGAATTGCGCTGCTTCCTCTTGATCGGCGGGTTTGCCGAGAATCTTTCCCTCGCAGATGACAACCGTATCGGCCGCAAGCACGGGCAACGCCGGTTTTCCCTCAGCCGCAATGCGCTGCATCGCTTGGCGTGCTTTTTCCGAGGCGGTTCGTACGACATACTCTTCGGGCGGTTCGTCGGCGTGCTGAACTTCGTCGCCCTCGAAAGCCGTCAGAACGGCAGGGCCTGCATGCACGATTTCGATGTCGTCGATGCCCATGCCGGCGAGAATTTCTTTGCGGCGCGGACTTTTGCTTGCCAGGTACAAAACGGGCATAGTCTTAGGCTCGGTGATAGGGGTGATTGACCAGAATCGACCAGGCTCGGTAGATCTGTTCGGCAAGAAGCACGCGGGCAAAGGCGTGCGGCAGCGTCATCGAAGACAGCCGCAGCATCATTCGCGCTTTTGCTTTGAGTGCCGGATCCAGTCCGTCTGCACCGCCGATGATGAATGTCACACCGCAGCCTTCGTTTTTCCAACCGGAAATTTTCTTGGCGAAATCAACAGTCGTCATATCCCGGCCGTGCTCGTCCATCGCAACGAGAATGTCGCCCGCGGGCACCGCGCGCTCAATGCGTTCAGCTTCCGCCGCCATGACCTGTGCGACGGGCTTGCCGCTGCTGCGCGTTTCGGCCTTCACCTCTTTGACGGTGACGGTGAAGTCGCGCGGGAAGCGAGCGAGGTAGTCGTCGACGGCCGTTTGCGCCCAGGCCGGGAGCTTCTGATTGACGGCAACGATGGTGATGTGCATGTCGAACAATCACTCAGCGGATTCGGGAGCGTGTGCGCTCTTTTCGGCGAGCGACTCGAGATAGGCCGAAATGTCGACCGTTTCCGGGCCCCAGAGTTCTTCGAGGTTGTAGTAGGAGCGCATCGTGGGCTGCATGCAGTGCACAACGACTTCGCCGCAGTCAACGAGCACCCATTCGCCCGTGTCGCTGCCTTCGAGGCCGCTTACTTTGCCGCCGGCTTCACGCACGGCGCGGGAAACGGACTGTCCCAAGGCGCGGGTTTGGCGGTTGCTCGTACCCGAACACACCACGACGCGCGAAAAGGCGCTCGTTTTGCCGGCGGTATCGAACACGACGATGTCTTTGGCCTTGACGTCGTCAAGGGCGTTCACGATGACGTTCAAAAGTTCTTCGGTCTTGAGCATGAAAACTCTGTTTTCCTTTTTTGAGTGAATCCGGTATGCCCGGACGAAATATCAATATGCGTTTTTTTGGGCGATCAAGCGGGCAACTTCGGTCGGAAGCCATGTCTCGAGCGCCTTGAATGCATCGGCGCGGCTGCGCGTTGCAAAAAGAGTGCGGATTTTAGTCGAACTGGCAGCATGAGCCGGAATGCCGAAGCTCGCAAGAAATCCTGCAGGCGACATTGTCAATTCATGCGCGGGCACAAGGCGGCCTGCCGCGAACTCCGCGACTTCGGGGGCAGGCTCTTTCATTTGTTCTTCGCGCGTGCAGACGGCGACATGAATGTAGTCAAACAATTCCCGCCAGTTGCGCCAGGTGTGAAAATTCTCCCACTGATCGGCCCCGATCAAAAGCACCAGCGGCATAGCCGGGCCGTAGTCTTCGCGCAGACTTTTGACCGTGTCGATCGTGTAGGTTGCGCCGGTGCGCTCCAGCTCTTTGGTGCAAACTGCGAGCCGTTCGTTTTTTCCGATCGCAGCGCGCAGCATTTCCAAGCGCAACGACACGGGCGTCGCAACGGATTTTTGCCAGGGGCGCGGAGCGAGCACAAAGTCCACTCGTTGCAGGCCTAAGGCGTCAAGCGCGCCCCGGGCCACCGCCAAGTGTCCGTTGTGGACGGGATCGAAGCTGCCGCCCAAAAGTCCGATGCCGCGACGCATAAGGCTTCTTTTACCGTGGAAAGTCGAAATACTCGAACAAGACGATCAACGAGTCTCACCGCGTGAGCTGCGTGGTGAAGACCTCCCGCACGGAACCTTCGATTTCATGCGCGCCGACCCACACGTATTCCGTGTAGTTTTTGTCGTCGTAGCTATAGCGACGGTGTGCCACCCAGAAGTACCACCCTTCGTCGTCGTGGAAGCTCGCGGGACCGATGTCGGAGACGATCTCGCGTACGCTCATGCCGCTTTGAATGCGGGACAAGAAGACGGGTTCGAAATGCGCCTTAAGTTTGCCGCATTTGCTCGGGGTTTCGAAAACCCCCGGAGACATCTGCACTTCGGTTACGGTTTCCTGACCGGTGGCGATGAACCACAGCCGCAGAGGATTGTCTTCGCTTTCGGTTTGGGCGCAGACCCAGCGGCGACCGTCCTCGTCGGTGCGAACAGCCGACTGGACGATGGCGGCAACGTCCGTTAAGCGAGACTGCTCAAGCACCACTTCGGTGTTGCCGAGCAGGACGGGCGTTGCGGGGGAAACCGTATAGGTGCTGCGGGCGCGCAGAAGCGTACTCGGATAGCCGAAGGGCTCATCCGAGGCAATGGCCGGAGCCGACGCTAGCGCGAACAGCACAGCCGAAAGGGCGATTGTTGCGGTGGTGCGCTTCAATTCAAAAGGCCCGTTTCGAGGAGACTAAGCGGGAATCGAACCTGCGGGAGAGCCCGCAGGCTCGAAGATCATTCGTCAGAGCGCGCGATAACCGATGTCGCTGCGCTTCTGTACGCCGTCAAAGTGTACCTGATCGGCTGTGCGGTACGCGGCATCGTGCGCCTTTTTGAGCGTTTCGCCGAGGCCGACCACGCACAGGACGCGGCCGCCGGAAACGACGATGTTGCCTTCGGCGTCGTTGGCGGTACCGGCATGGAAGATCACCGAATCATCGGTTTCTTGAGACAAACCCGTGATCACGGCGCCCTTTTCGGGATGTTCGGGATAGCCGCGCGCGGCAAGCACCACGCCCAAAGCGGAGCGCTCGTCGTATTCGATGCCGCCCTTGGTGATGTCGCCGGCAGCAGCCGCAGCCAAGGTCTTGGCAAAGCCGGACTTGATGCGGCTCATGATGGGCTGCGTTTCCGGGTCGCCCATGCGGCAGTTGAATTCAAGAGTCTTGACCGTGGTCTTGCCTTCTTTATCCTTGCCGATCATGAGGCCGGCGTAAAGAAAGCCCGTGTAAACGATGCCGTCTTCGGCCATGCCGCGTACGGTGGGCTCGATGATTTCGCGCATCGTCTTTTCATAAACTTCATCGGTCACGCACGGAGCAGGAGAGTAGGCACCCATGCCGCCCGTATTCGGGCCCTTATCGCCGTCGAGCAGACGTTTGTGGTCCTGGCTCGTGGCAAGCGGCAGCACGTTTTTGCCGTCGACCATGACGATGAAGCTCGCTTCTTCGCCTTCAAGGAATTCTTCAATCACGACGCGAGCGCCGGCTGAACCGAATTTGTGTCCCGAGAGCATGTCGTCGATGGCGTGATGAGCTTCTTCTTCGGTCATGGCCACCACTACGCCCTTGCCTGCTGCAAGACCGTCGGCCTTGATGACGATGGGGGCCCCCTTGGAGCGCACGTAGG
>USBS01000085.1 GCA_900552915.1 uncultured Sutterella sp.
GGCGTATAGCCGCACGTCGGTGCCGAGGCCTGCGGCATAGACGAGTGTGTCGTCAAGCCAAAGAAGCGGCAGCTTGCTGCGCTCAAACGAGGGCACTCCCGCGGCCTGAAAGAGGTGCTTCAAGTTCTTCGAGGGGCGCAGGCGATAAAGCTTGATCTTTTCGCCTCCTTTACGGGCGCGGATTTCAAGCCGCCCTTCGCGCAAACGCGAGGCATCGATCCCCTCTTCGTCTCCCGTGCACGGCGTAAATTTCAGTACGCCGCGCCAGGAAGCAACGGCAATACTCTCTTCGCCCTTCCACTGAATCGCAATCCGCTGCTCGACTCCTCGCGGAGCGGCAACCGGGTCGACCATAACGAGATTGACGCCCCAGCGGCGCAGTTCCTTGCTGCCGACGCGAAAGCTCATCTTCGTGTCGGCATGCGTTTGACGAAGCTGCTTAAGGATTTCGACAAGGCGCGCATGCGAGGGCGAGCGCACGCCTGCGCCGGCAAGCCACGCCCGCAGACAATTGGCCTGACGCTCAAAGCCGAGCGCCAGAAGTTTTGCGATGTTAAGCGACATCGGCCGGTCGCCCGCACAGTGCAGACAGTCGTCTTCACCGAGATTGGAGAGAATATCGGCCGATTGAGCCACCAGAGTGATCGAGCGCGCGGCTGCTGCGCGCCACCCCGGACGCGCCTTGTCCAAGGGAGGCAGGATTTCGTTGCGAATCAGATTGCGCAGAAAACGGGTGTCGGCATTGCTGTCGTCTTCGACCCATGTGAGCTTCGTGCGCTTGACGAACGCAGCGATCTCTGCGCTTGAAACCGTGAGCCACGGGCGGGCAAGCACGAGGTCGCCCTCGTCTCCGGCGTTTTCAAGCGAGCGTACCGGACTGATGGCGGCAAGGCCTTCGGGGCCTGCGCCGCGGATCCACTGAATCAAAAAGGTTTCGATTCGATCGTCGAGGTGGTGCGCGGTAAAGATCGCGTCGGCGTTGACTTCGCGCGCCACCTTCATCAAGGCCTTATAGCGGGCTTGGCGCGCCGCGGCTTCAGGACCGCAGGAGGCGTGAGGCGGCACGTAGACGCGCTCGACGCGAAGCGGAATCTGCCAGCGTGCGCACTGCTCTTCGGCGTGCCTGGCCCAGTCGTCGGCCAGTTTGCTCAGACCGTGATGGACATGCACGGCCGTGACGGACTCGATTACGTTTTTGTAGGCGCTTTTTTTTAGGCGCGCGAGCACCTCGACCAGGGCGGTCGAATCTTTGCCTCCCGAGTAGGCCGCCACAATGCGGACGGGATTGACGGGCGTAAGGCAAAAATCCTCGACGCCGCTTGCGGGCTTGCGCTCGGCAATCGCGTCGATCGTCTCGGCCATCAGCAGCGTGAGCTTTGCCGCGGGCGTCGCTGCCGCTTTTTTCTTGGCGTGCGTCATGGCGCAGCCCCGTTACTCTTTGTCGGAACCCTCACCCGCGGCTGCCTTGAGGCTCGCCTTGCGGGGAGCGGCGTTGGTCGACTTCTTGGCGGCAGGCTTTTTGGCCGCGGGCTTTGCACTCGTCTTGGCGCGAGTGCGGCGCACGGGCTTCGGGGCAGCGTCCTTGGGCACATCGGCCGCCGTGTCGACGGCAGTCTGCGTTGCGGCCTGCGTCTTCTCAGAGGTTTTCACGGACTTCTTTGCGGCGGGGCGACGGCGCAGCGCACAGGACTTCTTTGTGGCCTTTACGGCCTCTTCGTCACTGTCGGCATCTGCGTCAAGGGGCAGTTCGGCTTCTCGGCCGGACTTGCACAACAGCTCATAGGCGCTGCTGCAGCGCTCTTCGAAGCGGCCGTAGCGCATCAGACGCCCTAAGCGGCGTTCGACCAGTGCGTCGGCGTCCATCGTGAGAAACGCCTTGAGCTGATCCACCAACGC
This sequence comes from uncultured Sutterella sp., assembly GCA_900552915.1. Lineage (GTDB taxonomy): Bacteria > Pseudomonadota > Gammaproteobacteria > Burkholderiales > Burkholderiaceae_F > Duodenibacillus. Next base: position 1,897 of record USBS01000085.1, read on the forward strand.
CTTGCGCAGCGTCGAAGCCATGAGTTTCGGATCGCGGTGCGCGCCGCCCAAGGGTTCGCTGATCACCTTGTCGACGAGACCGAGCTCGAGCAGTCGATCGGATGTGAGAGCCAGAGCCTGTGCGGCATCGGCCGCCTTCTCCGCACTCTTCCAAAGAATCGAGGCGCAGCCTTCGGGACTGATCACCGAGTAGGTCGAGTATTGCAGCATGATCAAGGCGTCGCACACGGCAATGGCAAGCGCCCCGCCCGAGCCGCCTTCGCCGATGATCGTGGATATCACGGGCACGCGCAGTTTGGCGAGCTCATAAATATTGCGGCCGATGGCTTCGGACTGGTTGCGCTCTTCGGCGTCGATTCCGGGATAGGCCCCGGGCGTATCGACAAACGTAAAGACCGGCAGGCCGAACTTTTCGGCAAGCTTCATGAGGCGCAGCGCCTTGCGGTAGCCTTCGGGCTTGGTCATGCCGAAGTTGCGGCGCGTGCGCTCGCGCGTATCGCGCCCCTTTTGGTGTCCGATCACCATCACGGCGTGTTCGCCCAAGCGGGCAAGACCGCCCACGATGCTCTGATCGTCGGCAAACACTCGATCGCCGTGCAGTTCGTGGAAGTCTTCGAAAATCGCGTCGATGTAGTCGAGCGTATAGGGACGATTCGGGTGACGAGCCACGAGCGCCGTCTGCCAGGGCGTCAACTCTTCGTAGATTTCAGCCGTACGGGTGCGCAGCTTGCGCTTTAACTGGCTGATGGCTTCGTTTTCGCTCACGCCGCTTTCGAGCTCCTTGTTTTCGAGCTCTTCGATTTTTCCGTAGATCTCGCCGAGATCCTTTTCAAAGTCCAGAAATACTGCCTTGGCCATGTTCTTATCCATTCGGGCGGGAATGTCCGCTTCCCGCTCCAGTCAATATCCGTAACGTACCGGCTCAGCCGTTCGACTGCGCCACAAAAGCCACGTGGCCGCCGTTCTCCACGGCACCCAGAGGCTGCAATCCTTATCCGCAAGCGGGCTTTCGGCAAGCGCCTTTCTGAGGCCGAAGTCGCCGATTGCCCACACGTCGGGTCTGTTCAGCCCGAATATGAGGACCATATCCGCGGTCCAGGGTCCCACGCCCTTGACGCTGACGAGCCGCTCCTTGGCCGCCGCATCGTCGAGTGCCGAGAGCGCTTCGAGCGTAAGCCGGCCCTCAAGAAATCCTCGGGCAAGCCCCTGCAGCGCATTGGCCTTGCCGACCGTGAGCCCCAGTGCGCGCAGTTCGTCGAGTTCGGTAGCCGCAAGCCGCGCAGCCGGATTGTCGCCCGCGAAGCCGAGCACCTTCTGCGCCGTCTTTTCAGCGACAACCGTATTGACCTGTTGTCCGCAGACGGCACGCACGTAGGTGTTGAAGAGATTTTCGCAAACTTCAAGTCCGGTTCCGGCCGAGCGTATGCGCATCTGCGCAAAAAACGGCTCGACCGAAAGCGCCTCAAGCGCCTCGTCCCACCAGCTCACCACGGCCATGCGTGCTCCTTTTTCTTACTGACGGCGCCAGGTCGAACCAGCCGGACCGTCTTCGATCACGATGCCCAGAGCGGCCAGTTCGTTTCGAATCGCGTCGGCCTTGGCAAAGTCGCGCGCCTTTTTGGCAGCGGTGCGTTCGGCCACCTTTGCGTCGATCGCCGCTTCGTCAAGACCCGTAACGGCGCCCTTCAAAAACACCTCGGGGTCGCGCTGCAGAACATTCAGGAGCGCCCCTAATTTTTTCAGAAGCGCGGCGGTGTCCGCATCGCCCGTTCGGTTGATTTCGGCGGCCATCTGCTGCAGTACGCCGATTGCTTCGGGCGTGTTGAAGTCCTCGTCCATTGCGGCCTTGAACTTTGCCGCCCACGGATTGGTCCAGTCGATGGCCGAGTCGTCGTCCTGTGCGGGCGCGTTCTTCAAAGCAGTGTAGAGACGCTGCAGGGCCTTATGCGAGTCGTCGATCAGAGAATTGGCAAAGCTGATCGGGCTGCGGTAGTGGCTTCTCAACAGGAAGAAGCGCAGCACTTCATTGCCGTTGCCTTCGCCGTAGGCGGCGTTGGTTTCCTTCAAAGCGTCGCGGATGGTCCAGAAGTTGCCGAGCGACTTGCTCATCTTTTCTTCCGTTCCGTCCTCGCGCTTGACGCGCAGCGGGCCCGAATGCATCCAGTAGTTGGCAAAGCGCACGCCGTTGGCGCCTTCGCTTTGCGCAATTTCGTTTTCGTGGTGCGGGAAGATCAGATCCGGACCGCCGCCGTGAATGTCGAACGTTTCGCCCAGATAGTGGCAGCTCATGGCAGAGCACTCGATGTGCCAGCCCGGACGTCCCTTGCCCCACTTCGAATCCCAAGCGGGTTCGCCCGGTTTGGCGGCCTTCCAAAGAACGAAATCAAGCGGGTCGCGCTTCGTTTGCTCGACTTCGATTCGAGCGCCCGAGCGCATTTCGTCGGGCGAGCGGCCCGAAAGCTTGCCGTAGTCCGCAAACTTGCGCACCGCGTAGTCGACGTCGCCGTTGGCGGCGGCGTAGGCCAGGCCCTTGGCCTCGAGCTTTTCAACGAGGTTGAGCATCTGCGGGATGAATTCGGTGGCGCGCGGCTCGTAGGTGGGCGCAAGGCACCCCAGGCTCAGCATATCTTCCTGCATCGCCTGCGTGAATTCGTCGGTGAGTTCCTTGGTGGAGATGCCGCGTTCGGCGGCGCGGCGAATGATCTTGTCGTCGACGTCGGTGACGTTGCGAACGAAAGTAACCTGATAACCGCTTGCCTCGAGCCAGCGGCGAACCACGTCGAAAGCGACGAACGTGCGGCCGTGGCCGATGTGAGTGTAGTCGTAGACGGTCACGCCGCATACGTACATCCCGACTTTGCCGGCCTGAATCGGCTTGAAGGGTTCGACGGTTTTGCTCAGCGTGGAATAAATTTGAAGCGTCATTGTCTGTCTATTTTGTGTCTCTCGGACGCATCCCGCCGCATTCGGTAACAATGTCAAGCTCTCAGCTTGAACAAGCCGAAACGGCCGATGCAGTACAATCCCCGAAGTGTAACAGTTTCGAGCCTGTCTCGGCCCCGATTTTGAGGTGCGAAACCCCGATTTTTAGGCGGTTTCGCCTCTCGTGGGAGTCGACGGACGGGTTTGTCTTTTTGCTTTCGTTTTTTGCGATGACCGTTTCGATTCGTTCGATGCTTGCAGCAGCCGCCTGCGCCGCGGCCTTGGCGGCAAGCACCCCGGCGCTTGCCGATCTCGTCGACCCAGACGCCCCGGCGGTGCTTCTCAATAATGCTCAGGTGCCTGCCGTTGTCGACAAACTCATCGGCCGTGCCGATTATCAAAAGGCCCTGAACCTGATTGCCGAAGGGCTCAAAGCCAATCCGCACTCGGCTCAGCTGCGCTTTCAGCGCTGCGTCGTCTACGAGCGCATGGGCGATCGGCAAAAGGCCAAGGACGGGTTCGAGCGCATGATCCGCACCTATCCCGAAATCCCCGAGCCCTACAACAACCTCGCCGGAATCTACTCGCGCGAAGGCAACCTCACCCGCGCCGAGGAGCTTCTCGTAAAGGCGCTTGCGCTGCGCCCGAACTTTGCTCTGGCGCATATGAATTTAGGGAATCTTTATCTTGCCAAGGCTAAAAACGCCTACAACTCCGCGATTAAGACGGGCGGCAATAAAGAAAAGCTAAATGCCAACATTCGAGCCATCGATAAGCTTCTGGCCGACTGATATTCCTCGTTTTGATGCGGCCGTCTGTCGGCCGCCTATCGGAGACCCAAACATCATGCAGTTTTCCAATCGCTTTCGTCTGACGCTGCTTGCCGCAGCGGCATGTCTTCCCCTCGCCTCGGGGGCCGTTTCGGCCGCTCCCAAGGCCGAGCCCGTCGCTGAAATCAGCACGTCTCTCGGCGACTTTGCCGTGCAGCTCGACGCGCAGCGCGCCCCGATCACGGTCGCCAACTTCATCGCCTACGCCGATGAGGGCTTCTACGACGGCACGATCTTTCACCGCGTGATCGACGGCTTTATGGTTCAGGGCGGCGGCTTTACGCCGGACATGAAGCAAAAGCGCGCCACTCACGGCTCGATTGTGAACGAAGCCCGCGGCGGACTCCTCAATAAGCGCGGCACGATTGCGATGGCCCGCACGAGCGAACCGCATTCGGCCACCTGCCAGTGGTTCGTCAACACCGTCGACAATGACTTTCTCGACGCCAAAAACGCCCGCGACGGTTGGGGTTATGCTGTGTTCGGACGCGTCATCCGCGGCATGGACGTGATCGACAAAATCAGTGCCGTGAAGACCGGCTCCCGACGCGGCATGAACGACGTTCCGCTCGAAACCGTTAAAATCCTCTCCGTCAAGATCAAGCGTTAAAGATTCGACGACGGCCCGAGCACTCGGGCCGTTTGCGATCAATGCCTTGATTCTCAACATTTTTATAGGAAAGTAGAATCACAATGCTTCGCTTTACGACCAATAAGGGCGTCTTTGACGTCGAACTCAATGAAGCCGCAGCTCCGAAGACCTGCGAGAACTTCCTTCAGTACGTTCGCTCGGGTTTTTACAACGGCACGATCTTTCACCGCGTCATCAAGGGCTTCATGATTCAGGGCGGCGGCTTCGAACCCGGTCTGAAGCAAAAGACCGCTCGCGATCCGATCAAGAACGAAGCGGCCAACGGTCTTAAGAACGACAAGTACACGATTGCAATGGCTCGCACCAACGATCCGCATTCGGCTACCTGCCAGTTCTTCATCAATGTGGTTGACAACAGCTTTTTGAATCACACCGCTCCCACGCCGAGCGGCTGGGGCTACGCCGTGTTCGGCAAGGTTGTCTCGGGCTTTGACGTGATTCACGCCATCGAAGGCGTCAAGACCGCCACGCGCTCCTGGTACAGCGACGTGCCCGTCGACGACGTCGTCATCGAAAAGGTCGAAGAGATTTGATCCTCGTTTCGACCATGAAACTCACGGGACTCAAGCTCACCGAGCCGCTGCAGGCTCCGGCCGCGAGCGGGCTCGACGCGATCGCGCCCCTCGTGCGTCCCGTGTTTGTTTCCGACCTTCACCTCTCGGGCCGCAACAAAAAGACGGTCCTTTCCTTTCTCTGGTTTCTCAAAACGCAGGCCCGCCGTTTTGAGGAACTTTTTCTTTTGGGCGACATCTTCGAGTACTGGATCGGAGACGACGCCTGTTCTCCAGCTGAATTCCTAGCCCGAGCGCTTCGCAAGTACGCTTCGCTCGGCAAACGCATCTACATGATGCAGGGAAACCGCGATTTTCTGTTGGGCTGCGACTTTGCCCGTCATTGCGGCGCCGAATTGATCAAGGACGGCATCGTCGTTGAGGGGGCGGGCTCTCGCATCCTTCTTTCGCACGGCGACAAGTGGTGCACGCTCGATGAGGAATATCAGGATTTTCGCCGTCGCATGCACGACGAAGCCTTTCAGATCAACGCGCTTCGCATGACGGTTCAGGAGCGCATCGACTTTGCCAAAAAGGCCCGCGCTCAGTCCAAGCAGACCAAGACCGTGCGCAGCCGCGAAATGATGGATGTGGTCAAAACGGAAATCGACGCCGAAGTCGCCTCTAAAAACTGCTTGCACGTCATTCACGGCCACACGCACCGTCCGGCGCACTACGTCTGCGAGGGCTACACCCGTACCGTTTTGCCCGATTGGGACCTTGACGACAAAGCGCGTCCCCGCCGCGGCTGGGTAGAGATCAACTCTGCGGGCGTTCCGCAGGTTGTGTTGAGCGAACATCTTTTATGACGGCTGCCGACACGCTCGACCGAGAGCGTGTTTTTCAAACGCCGCACGGCCGCAGTAAAATACTGCCTCATTTTTTGATTCGAGACGCTCCTTTTTGTGCGTCTTTCTTTGCATACAGACATTCATGCGCGCCAGTCAATTTTTTAT
>USBS01000086.1 GCA_900552915.1 uncultured Sutterella sp.
CGCCGGGTTGAAGATAGGCTTTGCTCACGGCACTTGCCAAATTGTCGCCGGCGCACAGTGCAACCGTATCGGGAACCGTTGAGGCAAAAAGCGAAGCAATATTGAGCCGAGATTTGGCGGACTCGTAGATTTCGAGTTTGACACCGGCTTTCTCGGCCATTTCCACCACTTTGACGTGCATCGGATCGGCCTCCTTGGATTTGATGCACCAAACCAAGCGAATCGCTCCATGCGCCGATCGAGCGGCCTCCTGCATCCAGGCGCAGAAAGGAGCAATGCCGATTCCGCCTGCCAGCCACAGCTGGCTGCTCTTGGAAAAGTCAGGAGTAAAGCGTCCCCACGGTCCTTCAACGATAACCTGTTCGCCGGCCTTGAGATTGGGCACATCTTCCGAGGTGTAGTCGCCCAAAGCCTTCACCGCAAACATGATTGTGCCGTCGTCGTTGACGCCTGCGACTGAAAAAGGATGCTTTTCATGGCCGGGCGTGCGAAGGAAGGCAAATTCGCCGGGCCGAATTTCCAGATTCTTATTCGGCTTAACGGTAATCAAGCTCATGCCGCCGCAGGTTTCAATCGATGAAATGCTGCCGAGTGACGACTTTTGACGACCGGCTCCGCGAAAGAGAAGCTCGACGGAATACACGCTGCCGATCACGGTTACGGCAATGTTGATCATGCCGAACGGCGTGAAGATGTCGGCGACATCCATCAAGCGGATGCAGTGAACCGTCAACACGAGGAAAATCACCGAAAAGAGCTTATGCGTCGCAAGCCACTTGTGGTAGCGAACATAGGAAACAAAAGAAACAACAAAGAGAACAAGTCCGAGTAGCGTCACCCATTCGGAAGACGTCACGGCAAAACCTCTGAGCCAAGACCAAAAGGCATCCCACCCGGCAAGCTCGCCTCGGACGATTTTGGGCACAGGCTCAAGCGTCATCAACGACAGAAGCGGAGCCGTCAGTGTCTTGGTAAAGAAGTGCCACGCTGTGAGAACTGCCGCCCAAATGCCGAGCGTTTTGTGCCACTTGTAGAGTTCGTCCAAAGGCGTTTGCGTCACTTTCTCAAGCCAAGCCGGCCGCGCAGCAATTACGATGGCCATCGCCATCAAGCCCCAAGCCAGAACACCGTTGAGGAAAAAGATCTCGTGCGTAATGCCGCGGCCGTTCATGGCAGGCGGATTAATCCCGAGGTTAAGCAGCCAGGCGGCGACGGTTAGGGCGCAAAAGCCGTAGACGATTTTTCTCATTGCCTTCTCCTGTTTTGTGTTTTCGGGTAGGACCCGCTTGGGATTATCCGAAAATCCCCAGGTTCACCCGCCGAAATTCAAAACAGTGCGGCAAAGCTTTTCGAAACTTAACGCCGTAGAAAAATGCTGCAACAGGCCTTAACAAAAGCTGACGCAAGCGAGTCGAAAAATCACGCCCTTTTAGTAGCCTCCTGACGCAGAAAGGCCGAGCTCCCGATCCTAGAACTCGGCCCTGTGTGCTTCAGATCGCACCCGTTCGGATGCGATCGGATCAACTCGGCTTACTTGCCGACAGCCTTGGCAGCTTCTTCAGCAGCAATACGACCGAAGACGATATTGCCGGCTACAGCGTTGCCGCCGTAGCGGTCGTCGCCGTGCCATTCACCGACCACTTCACCGGCTGCGAGCAGACCGGGGATCTGCTTGCCGTTCTTATCGAGCACATGTGTGCGCGCATCGGTGCGTAGACCGCCCAGCGTACCGCCGATCGCCGGTACGACATCAATCGCGTAGAGCTTGCCTTTGTTGAGCGGTTCAGGCAGTTCCTTGCGGCCGAAGTCGGCGTCGTTCTTAGCCTTCACGAAACCGGCGTAGCTCTGCATGGTCTTGGCGAATTCTTCGGCCGGGATGCCGATCTTCTTAGCCAGAGCCTGGGGAGTGTCGCCTTCGACCACAACACCGAGACGGACATAGCCTTCGTGCACCTTCGGACGCTTGGCAACGACGCCGTCGTCATAGATGAGCCACACCTTCTGAGCGGGCTGCTTGAGCATGGCGGCGCCGAGCTCGTTGCGCGGCGCGTTGTCGTTGAAGAAGCGCTTACCCTGATTGTTCACGAGGATGCCGCCGTTGGTGCGCATCGCAAGCGTAATCATGAGGCTCGTGCCGGAAGCGATGTTCGGGTGCACCTGCACGCGTTCGAGGTGCGTCACCTTTGCGCCGACGTTTTCACCGAGGTAGATGCCGTCACCGTGAGAGCCGGGCTGAGCCGAACTCACCATACCGAAGAACTCGGGATGGTACTTGGCAACAAGTTGGCCGTTGTTGGCGTAGCTTCCGGTAGCAAGAAGCACCGTGGGAGCGCTGATGCGGTACAAACCCGTATTCTTTCCCTTCACGAGAACGCCCGTCACGCGGCCAGTCTTATCCTTGTCCAGACGCACAACCTGAGAGTTGACGCGGATGTCGGCACCGGACTTTTCAAGCGCAGGCTTCATCTCTTTGATCATGTAGCGACCGATGCCGCCCGACTTCGTATAGTGCATGCGAGGCGCCTGGCAGCCGCCGTAGACGCCGGTATCGATGTCAAGCTTGCCGCCCAACGCTTCAAACCACTGCAAAGCGGAATTGCTCTGTTCGGCCAACACCTTGACGAGCACCTTGTCGTTGGTTCCCTTGCCGACCTTGAGCGTATCCTCAACAAACATTTGGGGCGTGTCCTTGATGCCCGCATCTTTTTGCTGCTTGGAACCGGCAACGTTCATGCCGCCCGTGGAAAGCAAGGAGCTGCCGCCGATAATCGGCATCTTTTCCAGAACAATAGTCTTCAGGCCTTTGCGGGAGGCTTCAATTGCAGCCGCAATGCCGGCGCCGCCCGCACCGACCACAACGAAATCAGCCTTTTCCGTGCGGTTGGGCACGGCGTCGCGATAGACCGAGAGATCCTGCGGCGTGTAGGCGATCTTCTGACGGCCGAACTTCATCGGCATGTCGAAGATGTGGCAGTTGTTGCAATAGGCAAACGACGCTTCGTGACCGCCGTGGCAGGTCGTGCAAGAATCGATGGAAAGGTGACCGGCGTGAGCGCTGATCTGCTTGCCTGCAGCCTTGTCCTTTTTGCCGAGCGCACCATAGGTGCCATGGCAAGTGGTGCAGGCCTTGTCGATTTCGGTTTGGCCGTCGCTCACCTTATCGTTGGGATGGCAGGTCGAACAGTCGGCAACTTTTTTGTTCAAGTGGTAGCCGGACAGATAGTCGGCCTTGGCGCCTTGGGAATAGATCGTCTTTGCCGTGGCAATGTTCATGCTGCCGGCATCGGCTGCCTGAACCGTTCCGCCGAGCATCATGGCGCAGGCCGCGGCCAACGCCGTCTGCAGCATCTTGGTAGTCATCATGCGTTTCTCCTCTCTGGGGTTGATTAATTTTTTCTTAACCCAATCTGAAAGTCTAAAACGCTTTTCAAAACCAGGAAGAGAAATTTTCTCCTCTACTGTTGAATAAAACTCAACTTTCCCTAAATACCCGTCAAATCTGCGAGTCTGTGAGGAGTCTGAACTGCCGAGCGATCTCGCTCATGAGGGTTTTGACGGCCGGATTCGCATTTTCCTTGCGGCAGAAAAGAACCAATTCTCGGCCGGGAAGCGACGATCGGCAAGGAATCTTTTTGAGGTCGCCGCCGGTGAACAGTTCCGGCTCAAAACCAATGAAAATACCCAAACCGCGGCGAGCCAAATCGAAACCTAGATCTTGCTGGTGCACCTCGTATCGCGGCTCAATCGTAAGGCCATACTGAGCAAAGTAGCGGCTGTAGCACTCAAAAGAAATCGAGTCGCGCGGCAGCGTAATGATCGGATGGCTCAAGATTTCTTCGAGCGACCAAGCTTCCTGCGGATGTGTGCGCAACGCTTGGAGTTCATCAAATTTCGCCGACGATATCAGGAAATATTCCTTGATCTCGGTTAGCGGCACAGCATAGAAGCGCTCGGGACGCGGCAGCGGCAGCATCGTGCTGCCGAGCAAAGCCTCGTTATCGGCTACTGCTTCAACAGTCGAGTGCATGGAACCGGTCAGAAAACGTACACCCAGCGATCGCTCGGCGCTATGCATGCGCTCGAGAATCGGCACGAAGAACGCCTTGATGAAGGTATGGATAGATGCAAAAGCAAATTCCGTCGATCCCTGGCCTTCTGTTTGTGTCGTGAGCTCTCGCTCAGCCGCTTCAATTGCCGACAAAAGAGGCTTAACTTTTGCGTAAAGCGCTTTCGCCTTGACTGTCGGAACCAAACCTTCGGATGTGCGCTCAAAAAGAACAACACCGAGCCGATCTTCGAAGTCCCGCAGCGCATGGCTCACGGCCGAAGGCGTCACGCACAAGCGCTGCGCAGCATTGACCAACCGCTTCTCTTCAAAAACGGCAATGAACACCGGATAACCGGAAAGGCGCGACATGTTCCCGGTCCAAAATTAATCGGCGTTTGCTTCTTGCGCGCCTTCCTTGGCTTTAACAAATTCCGCATAGCGCAAAAAGTCGGCCATAAGCTCACGCACAACCTGAGCGGCCGGCACCACACTGCGGATCACATCGATCCCCGTGTTGACCGACACAATGCCTTTGTCAGGCTCTCCGTCGTACATGCCGTTGCGCATGGCGCCGACGATATCCACGGCCGTCGGAACCGTCGGCTGCAGACGATGCTTGACGTAGGCTTCGGCGGCAAATTCGGTCGGCAGCGACCGCTGCGTCTCATCCACGTAAAGAAGGCTCGAGCCGGAAAGCTTGCAGATTAGCTCTTTGGTCTGCGCATTGGCCGCGCACTCGTCGGTGGCGATAAAGCGCGTACCGACGTAAACGCCATCGGCGCCGAGCGCAAAAGCGGCGCGCACGCCGCGCAAATCGTTGATGCCGCCCGCTGCGAGCACCGGGATGGTCACGGCATCGGCAATCGCGGGTACGATCGAAAACGTTCCGACGTGGTGGCTCGGCAACACGCCGCCCGCGTCGTATCCGGTGGCCACAAAGATGTCAGCGCCCATGGCCTGAGCTTCGCGAGCATTGCGCACGGTCGGCGTCAGAGGACGCACCACAAGCTTCATGCCTTTGGACTTGATGAGTTCGAAAATCTCAGACTGCAAACCGCCCACGCAGAAAGCTGCGGCAGCGCCTCCTTCGGCGGCTGCAAGCACGGTGTTTTTGGCATACATCAAAGCTGCTTTATTGTCGCCGTCGGGAAGCACCACGCTCACGCCCACCGGCTTGTCGGTCACAGCGCGGATGCACTCGAATTCGCGCAGCATGCGCTCGCGCATGGGCATCTCTTCACCCTGCACCTTGCCGGCGTTGGGCCCCAGAACCCCCATGCCGCCCGCGGCACTCACAGCTGCTGCAAGAGCGTGTCCCGCAATGTAGTTCATCGGAGCCTGAACAATGGGAAGATCGATGCCGAGCACCTCGGCAACGCGGTTGCGTACTGTCTGCATGGTGTTACTTCTTAAGAGTTGCTGCGGCGCTACTGCAAAAGCCGCGTGATGTCGTTGCCGAGAGCAAAAAAGGTCAAAAGCCCGATAAAAGCCATCCCGACGTAAAGTCCGTACTTTTGCATTGCTTCGCCAGGCTTGCGGCCGGTGACAATCTCATAGCAGTGAAAGAGCAGATGGCCGCCGTCGAGAACTGGTATCGGGAGCAAATTGAGAATGCCCAGATTCACCGAAATGAGCGCGAGAAAAAGCAGATAGGAAATAAAGCCGAAGCTCATCGCCTGCCCCGCCATTTCGCCGATCAAAACGGGACCGCCCAAAGAGTCGGTCGACACGGCACCGGTAAACATGCCGGCAATTCCCTGCACGGTCAGCACCGTGATTCGCCAAGTATCCGAAAAGCCCTTGGCAACAGCGCCGATCGGCCCTTCGCGGGTGTAGACGAGATCGGGCTCCGCGGTAAACATCACACCCAAAAGCCCGACAGTCTGCCCTTTTTCGTCGACCTTGGATCCGGGGGTTGCCGTCACAGTGGAGCGAACTCCGCCTCGCTCATAAGTGATTTCAACAGGTACCCCCGCCTTGCCGCGGATACCGGCCACTACATCCTGCATCGTGCGCATCGGCTCGCCGTTTAAGGCCACGATCACGTCGTCCTTCATGAGGCCTGCCTTCTCGGCCGCCGAACCCGGTTCGATTTTCACGAGCGTCACAGGTCCCTGGAAAGGATACAAACCGGAACTGATTGCGGCGTCCTGAGAGCCGTCGGACTTAATGCCCGTAAGATCGAAATAGACGTCGGTGTGCCGCCCGGAAGGCTCTTCAAACGAGACTTGCACATCCTTTTCGCCCAAATTGGCAAGCATTGCCATGCGCAGATCGGTGAAGGTTTCGGCGGAAACGCCTTCAACGGAAATCGCCTTCCAACCTTCCTGCACGCCCAGCACCGCGGCCTGCGTGTTCGGCGCGGGTTCGGCCACTTTGCTCGAGGGCTGATAGGTGCCGATCATTGCCACGGCTGCATAAAGCACAATGGCGAGAAAGAAATTCATCAGAGGGCCCGCGGCTACCACCGCCATGCGTTTTGCGACCGGCTTTTCGGAAAACGACCCACGCTTAAATTCGGCTTCGGTCAGTCCCAGATCCTTTGCGGTCGTTTCCTGCATGCCTTCGTCAAGCATCGAGACGTAGCCGCCGAAGGGAATGGCCGATAAACGCCACTCGCATCCGCGTTTGTCAGTGCGCTTATAAAGCACACGGCCGAAGCCGATGCTGAACGCGAGCACCTTGACGCCGCAGGCACGCGCCACGATGTAGTGTCCCCACTCGTGCACAAGCACCAGAATCGAAAGCGTGATGATAAAACCGATAACTGCCATGGTTGTCGTTGGGTTTCGAAATAGAAAAACGCCTGCACTGCGAAGTCACTCGGGGCTTCGGGCGGCAGGCGTCGTACGAAATCGGGCAAACGGTGAAACTTAAGCCGCCGCCTCGCATCGTATCGGAATTACGCGCTGATTGGAGCTGCCGAACCACTTTCCGGGTTCTTCAACTTTGTACTTTTCCACGAAGGGGCCGTCGACCACCGTGTCAATGTACTGAAATATCGGCAAATCCTTGACTTTTTCGTAGGTTCGGCCCGTCCAAAGCCAGATGGATTTTTTGTTTCCGAACTTTTCACGCACGGCTTGGCAAAGCTCGGTGAGCTCGTCAACATTTTCGGGCTCAAGCGGATCGCCGCCCAAAAGCGACAGCCCTTCGACGTATTCCTCTTCGAGCGCCTTCAAAAGACGCGCCTTGACGGTTTCGTCGTAGTGCTTGCCCGCCTCAAAGTCCCAGCTTTCGGGATTAAAGCACCCGCGGCAGTGCAGACGGCAGCCCGAAACGAAAAGCGACACGCGCACGCCCGGGCCGTTGGCCGTATCAAAGTCGGAAATGCCGATGTAATTCATAACGCAAACTTACATGCTCACGCGGTTCTTGATTTCGGCCATCTTGCCGTCGTTCATGCGGCTCATGCCGTTGACGTTGGAGTAGCCCAAGTAGCCGCACACGCGGCTGATCACCGAAAGGTTGGAGCTGCCGCAATGCGGGCACTTGAATAGCACGTTGGTGCTGTGCTCGCCGCAGTCGCCGCAGTAGGCGCTGTCAAAGTTGACGCCCTGATAGAAGCCCTTTTCCATGCCGCGGCGGATCATCGCGCGCACGGCCGCTGTGTTTTCGGGGTTGTCAAGACGCACGTACTGGATGTGGCCGCCTTCGCACAAATGGAAGTCCTCGAACTCGTGATCCTGCTTTTCAAAGGGCGAGATCTCTTCCGTGACGTTCACGTGGAAGGAGTTCG
>USBS01000087.1 GCA_900552915.1 uncultured Sutterella sp.
TGAATCGACGCCGCCGTGGGCATCGAAATGGGCGTAGGCGGCAGTCCCATATTGAGATACGTATTGTAGGGACCGGGCCTTTGCATATCTCGTCGCGTCAGATTGCCGTTGAAGGATTGGCCGATGCCGTAGATGATCGTCGGATCGGTCTGAAGCGGCATACGCATCCGCAGACGGTTGTTGAAGACGGAGCTCACAAGGGCTCGATCGGTCTTCATCGAGGTTTCCTTTTCGATGATGCTCGCCAAAATCAGCGCTTCGTACTTTGTCTTGACCGCCGCTTGAGGACTGCGTTTTTCCCATTCCTCGTTAAGAATTCTCATCTGCTCGCGATACGCCGCACGATAAACGTCAATGTCGGTGATGCCGCTTCTGAAGCTGTAGGTTTCGGGCGCAAAAACGCCTTCCAGATGCGGCTCTGCCACGCCGACGGCGACTCGCAGTTCAGCGTCGGTCATGCCGACGGTTTTGATGTCGATGTCGGGCAGCGCGGCAACAGCCATTCTCAGATCCCAAATCGTCTGCCCGTCGGGAATTCGAAACGAAAACTTCTCCAGATCGCTGCGCTGCAACTTGTCGACGATTTCGGCAAGCGTCATGCCGGGCACAAACCGGTAGCGGCCGGCGTGAATGGTAAGCGACGAACTCTGCACCTGCAGCAGCCGCGCAAGCGTATCGGGCGACACCTTGATGCCGGCCTGAGCGATGCGGTTGGCGATTGCACGACCCGAGGCGCCTGAAGGCACCGTTACATCGACATAGGGAACGCCCTCCGGGAAAGTAACCGTGCGCTTGAAATACCACCAATAAGGAAGCGTACAGCAAAGCGCCGCAACGATTAGCACGACGGCCGCTTTGGCCCAGATGCTACGGCAGACTTGCGGCAGCAAAGAATCATCGTCGCCGGCTTCACGCTTTGCGCCCGGCTTTTCTTCGATCGACTGAGCAGTATCGGATGCCGTCCCGACGAAAGGTTCATTCTTTGCCGTTTCGAGGGACTTCACCGACGGTATCTCCGGCAAAACGCTTTCCTGCACCGCATTTTCGGAGATTGGTTCGGAAACTTTTTCCTCCGACTCGACAACCTCGGCTTGCAATCTGTCCGCAACAGCCATTTTTTGCGCTTCAGGTGTTGCCGACCGCTCCGTCAAGTTCTCCGCTGCAGCCGCCTCAACAGTCTCGGATTCAGGGTCTGGCTCGGGCTGAGGATTTTGCTCAGCAGACCGTACAGCACCCGCAGATTCGACAGGCTCCCCGGACTTTGAAGCCAACGGACTTGTGCCTGCGTCTTCCGACTTATGCGTCGGAACCGTCGTCGGTTCTTCAGCGACCGCTTCCGACTCGACTGCAGTGGATGCCGTTGTGCCAACATCCACCCTTTCTCTCTCGGCGGCCGCAATCGGTTGAGGCACCGGCGCAGCAACAACCGCAGCGCTCGACTCGGGCGCTGCCGTCGAAATCTCTTCAGCCTCGGATGCCTGTGCTGTTTCTATCGCCTCAGCCAACTTTTGCACAGAAGCGGCTTTTGTCTTTTTAGCGGTCTTGGCACGGGTGCTTGAAGACGTACGCCGAGATTTTGCAGGCGTCTTCGTTTTCGCTGCGTCCGTTTTTTCAGCCGCTGTCTTTTCCGTCTTCGTTTTCCGAGTCGTGCGTGTGCGCTTGACCGTCGACTCGTCGGTAAAAAGATCGAGCTGTTCGCTCGACTGCGGCAATTTCTTGGAACTCGTGCGGCGTGTGCGCGTTTTCTTGACTGCGGCTTGAGCCTCGTTCTTCTTCTCGGGGCTCTTAGTTTCGGTTGCAGTCTCCGTCTCGACCGCTCGCTTACGCGGCTTGCGGACGCGTTTGACGGCGCTCGGCGCCGGATCGGTGTCGAACGCCTTTTCAAGCTCGTTGTTTTCGGTCTGGGAACTCACGCGGATCAACTCTTTTCAACAAACAAGGTTTCGTTACAAAACGGACGGCAAAACGCGCACGCAGCAAGCTTTCGGACTCGGTTGAGATCCGGCACTCGAGTAAAATACGCGAACACAACAAACAGGCGCCGCCTTTAACAAAGGTCGCGCCGATTCTCTTTCCTCAAACGAAACCAAATGACTGATGCGAATTCTACGGTAGGAACGCTTGCCTGCCTAAGTTCTCTTGCGCTCATTTCCGTCTCGGGAGCCGATCGCTTCACATTTCTGCAGGGGCAGCTCACCAACGACGTCACCAAGCTCGGCGACTCGCTGATGACTGCGGGCTACTGCTCACCCAAGGGGCGGCTTCTTGCTACGCCGCGACTTTTTCAGATGGGCGAAGCCGTCGGCATGATCGTAGCGGCCTCAAACGCCGAATACCTTGTCAAGCGCCTCAAGATGTATGTGCTGCGCAGCAAGGTAACGGTGGAACTTGCTGCCGATCGGGAAATCGTGGGCTTCATCGGTAAAGCGCCTGAAGGACTGCCGTCCGATGCTCGTGTTTTCGAACTGACTTGCGCCCGTCCCGAAGCACGCATTGCCGCCGCGCTTCCCGAAGGACTGGGGTTGGCGATCGTTGACAAGGGCTCCGTTTCCTGCGGCTGCAGCGAAGCTCTCTGGTGGGCGGCTAGCGCTGCGGCAGGTGAACCTTGGGTTTTAGCCGAAACGGCCGAACGCTTTACGCCTCACGCCGTCAACCTCGATCTTGCGCACGGTGTGTCCTTCACGAAAGGCTGCTATACCGGCCAAGAAGTGGTAAGCCGCATCGAACATATCGGCAAGACCAACCGCCGCACGGCGCTTTTTGCGATCAACAAGCCCGTGGAACTTGCCCCGGGCACGGATTTGAAGAATGAAGCCGGCGAAGCGGTTGCCACGGTCGTCTACGCCGCCGTTTTGGCCGACCGCACGCTGGTGCTCGCGGAAGTATCCGCTGAGCTTGCCCAGAGCGGCGCCGCCCTGGCGACCGACTTGGACGAACTGCACCGACTGCCGCTTCCCTACGGCTGGACTCGAACCGAATAACGTTTCAAAGAGGCTGCAAAACCGGCAGCCGCAATTACGCAAATGGCAAAAATTACGATCAACACTGCTGAAGACATCGCCGCCATGCGGCGCGTGGGTGCCGAAGCCGCCGATCTGCTCGACTTCATCACGCCCTACGTCAAGGCCGGCGTCTCTACGCTTGAGCTCGACAACCTGATGCTTGACTACACCGTCAACGTGCTGAAGGCCAAAAGCGCCTGCTTGGGCTACAACCCGGGCGGAGACGGCGTTCCCTATCCGCGCGCCACGTGCATTTCCGTCAACAACGTGATCTGCCACGGCATTCCGAGCGAAAAGAAGATTCTGAAAAACGGCGACATCGTCAACATCGACGTCACCATCGTCAAGGACGGCTATTACGGCGACAACTCCCGCATGTTCATCATCGGCAAGCCCACGATTGCGGGCAAGCGCCTCGTGGATGCCACCTGGGGCTGCATGTGGGCCGGCATCGAAGCCGTGCGTCCGGGCAACTGCTTCAACGACATCGGCATCGCCTGCCAGAAGTTCGTAAAGCCCCTTGGGCTTTCGATCGTGCACGAATACGGCGGCCACGGCATCGGCCGCGTCTTTCACGGCGAACCGCATGTCTGCCACGTGCCGATTTCCATTCCCACCGCCAAGTTTGAGCCCGGCATGATCTTTACGGTCGAACCCATGGTCAACGCCGGCAAGCGCCACATCATGGACCTCAACGACGGCTGGACGGTGGTCACCAAAGACCGCAGCCTTTCGGCGCAGTGGGAGCTTGAAGTGCTCGTCACCGAAACGGGCTACGACATTCTGACGGTTTCCAAGGGCATGCCCGAGCCGCCCGAATGGGTAAAGGGCTGGAAGAAACCAAACTTCGAATAATCGACTCTTGAGTCGAAATAAGCAGGTTCATTCCAAAACCTGCTTTTTTTCGTTTCCGCTATTCGGTTACCGCTCACCCAACAAGCTCTTCTTGAGCTTGCCGTCGATCGCCTTTTGGCCGAGCCAGATGCTCAGAACCGAATTGAAGAGCTTGCGCCCGCCGATATTATCGGCAATGAGTTTGCCGTTGACGCTCACCGACGTGGTTTTGCCGGAGAAGTCGAAATCGACCAAATCACCTTCCTTCACGTCGCCGATTCTGTTCATCGCATCGATCAGGGCTGCGAGTTCGCCTGCAATTTCCTGGCGAGTCGCCTCATCGGTGTTGTCCTGCAGGCCTTCTTCCAGAGCCGATACGAAACTCTTGGCCGATACGTTGCGCAGCAAGCCCAGTCGCACGCGCGCCGCACCCGTTTGCTTCAGGATGCCCTCGGCGCTTTCGACTTTATTCGGCACGTAAAGCCCTGCCGCATAGACCTTGAAGAAAACTTTCTTGCGAAGGCCGGCGCCGTTAAGCTGCAGCGTTGTCTGATTAACAACAGCCGTATCTTCGTAGCGGATGGTGTCGACCGACACATCGGCCCACACATTGAAGGCAAGGCCGAGTGCAAGTGCACCGGCGGTGATTTTCTTATGCATGGAAAACTCTCAGAAAAAAAACAAGCCTGCGCAGTTTGCACGAATTCGGGTTTTCCTGTGCATCCTGTTTTTTTGGTGTTTCTCCTTGGCCTTTTCGGATTAGGCCGCGCGAGCCTCGGACAAAGCTCAAACCTCTACAATGGTGAGATTCGCCCTTAGCTTGCCGATCTTGGAGAATCCCGTCATGGCGCCAGAAAGCACTTTTTCCGTGAAGCCCTATCAGAGCCTCAGAGAAAAGCTTGCTCAACGATTTGAGGAACACGCTCAAGTGGCCTCCTATCTGCGCCGCAACACCGCCGTAATCGACAAGTTCGTGCGCGACTGCGCCAAGTTCGCAAAGCTCCCCTCAAGATGCTCTTTGGCTGCGCTCGGCGGTTACGGACGACGCGAAATGTTTCCCTACTCCGATATTGATGTGGCTGTGCTCATTGCCGACGATGCGGCTGAAGCCGACCTTGCCGCAATCTCGGACTTTGTCACGATGCTCTGGAGCCTGGGGCTTACCGTCGGCAGCAACGTGCGCACAAAAGCCGAAATGCTCAAGGTAACGTCCGAAGACATCACCGCCGCCACCGCCTTTTTGGAAGCACGCTGGCTTTGGGGAGACAAAGCGCTTTTCGAAGACACCTACCGAACCTTCATGTCGCAACTCGACAGCCGCATGTTTTTTCGCAACAAAATGCTCGAAATGCGGCAGCGCCACCAGAAGTACGGCGACACGCCCTACGCGCTTGAACCCAACATCAAGGAAGGGCTCGGAGGATTACGCGATCTGCAGGTGTTTCTCTGGTACTCCAAAGCTGCAGGCTACGGCCGCTCCTGGAAGGAAATGGCGCAGGCCGGGCTCATCACCAACACCGAGGCCTATCACTTCTCGCAATGCCTGCACTTTCTGCAGGAATTGCGGATTCGCTTGCACCTGACTGCGGGGCGACACGAGGATCGACTTATCTTCGACGTTCAGACAGCGCTGGCCAAGAGCGCGGGGTATCGTCCCAAAGGAGCGCTTCTGCCGAGCGAAGCGCTGATGAAGCGCTTTTATCTGAACGCCAAAAACATTGTGCAGCTCACCGAAATTTTGGTGGCGGCCATTGCGGAAAAGCTTTTTCGACAAGCCTCTCCCCGCTTCGTCAAACCCGTCGACGACGTCTTCATTGCCCGCGGCGACGTTCTGGACATCAAAAGTCTGGCAGACTTCCGCAAGGACAGCACGAATCTGCTGCGCGCCTTCGAGCTTTTTGCGCTTCACCGTGAATTCAAGCGCATGTCGACGAATCTGCTGCGTGCGCTCTGGCATGAGCGCGTCTCGATCGATACGCAATTTCGCAACAACCCGGTCAACAAGAAGCTCTTTCTCGATACGGTGAAGCTTCGCTACGGACCGTACCATTTTTTAAAAAACCTCAACACCTGGGGCATTCTGGGACGGTTCCTGCCGGTGTGGCGGCGCATCGTGGGACAGATGCAGCACGACCTCTTTCATATCTACACGGTCGATCAGCACACGATCGGCGTGGTGAAGTTCCTGCGCCGTCTCTCGCACTCCTCCTACGCGCACGAGTACCCGCTTTGTTCGCAGATCATGAACGACATCGAAAAACCCTGGCGGCTGACGCTTGCGGGGCTCTTCCACGACATTGCCAAAGGACGCGGAGGAAGTCATGCCGAGCTCGGCGCCAAGGAAATGAAGTCGTTTGCATCGGCCTTCGGCATTGAAAAGGACGACTCCGAGTACATGGAGTTTCTCGTGGGACAGCATCTTCTTATGAGCACCGTCGCGCAGCGCGAAGACATCACGAATCCCGAAGTGGTCGAGCGTTTTGCCGCCAAGGTAGGCACCAAGGAACGTCTCGATGGACTCTACCTACTCACCGTCTGCGACATCCGCGCCACAAGTCCCAAAGTTTGGAACGCCTGGAAGTACCAGCTGCTGACCGATCTATACCGCAGCACGCTCTTGTGTCTGGAAACGGGAGGCGCGCCCAAGACCCGTGCGGGCATCTTCGACGAACACAGAAGCAAAGCGTGCGAACTTATCTCCCAAAAAGGCTTGTCCGATGAGGTGCGCGACGCGTTCTGGAAAGAGCTCAACATTGTCTACTTTCTGCGCCACTCGCCGCAGGACATCGCCTGGCATACCGTGGAGCTCGCCTGCCGCCCCACTCCTGAAGAGCCGATCGTCAAATGCCGGACGCTTCGCAAGAGCGCCGGCTGCAAAGTACTCGTCTACACCCGGGACCAAAAGGACCTTTTTGCGCGCGTCGTGGCCTTTTTCGAGCGTGAAGGGCTTTCGGTTTTGGACGCCCGCATTCATACGACGGTTCACGGCTGGGCTTTGGATACGTTTCTGGTGCAGGATAAGCGCGGACGCGAGCCCAAGCAGCTGCAGGCGGCTATTGAAAAGAATCTCGCGGCGGTCATCCGCACAGCAAAACCCCTCCCCGAACCAAAAAAGGGAAAACTCTCGCGCCGCGGACGCAGCTTCCCGGTCACCCCGATCGTGGAAATCGAGCGCGACGAAAGTCAAAGAAGCTGGGTGCTTCGCATCACCTGCAACGACCGAATCGGGCTGCTTTTTGCAATTGCTGTCGTGCTCGCCCGACACGGCATCAATTTGGCTACAGCCAAGATCTCGACGCTCGACGAGCGCGTCGAAGACGTCTTTCTGATCGACGGAGCTGCGCTGCAGGACCCCGACATGGTGGTGCAGGTGGAAACCGAATTGATCGACGCCGTGCTCAACGCCGCCTAAGGACGAATTTGCCGCGGTGTTCGGCCGTGGCAAATCGACTGTTTCGTTAAGGTTGCAGCTCTCAGCGCTCTGCAAGCGGCTTCACATGCCGCTCGGTGTGGCCCGTAAAGAGCTGACGCGGACGCCCGATTCGGAAAGCCGGATCGTCGATCATTTCGTTGAGCTGCGCAAACCAGCCTACGGTGCGCGCCAGGGCAAAGATGGCCGTAAAGAGCGGCATCGGAATGCCGATTGCCTTCTGCACAATGCCCGAGTAGAAATCCACGTTCGGGTAGAGGCGGCGCGAAATGAAGTATTCGTCTTCCAGAGCGATTTTCTCGAGCGTGAGCGCGAGCTTAAAGAGAGGCGAATCGTGTAAGCCCAGCTCGTCGAGTACTTCGTAGCAGGTCTCGCGCATGAGCTTGGCGCGCGGATCGTAATTTTTGTAGACGCGGTGGCCGA
>USBS01000088.1 GCA_900552915.1 uncultured Sutterella sp.
TAATCCCGCCGAAGGGGATCTTCCGGAACTAAGGACTAGTTACCGGGGGTTCCGGAAGCTAATTTACGCTTTGTCTTCCGTTGCAGCCAACGCTCGGTTGAGACTGTCCAAAACGAGTGTGCGGTGGCGTTGGTCGCTCAGTGTGCCGACGTAGGCTCGAATGAGTTCGGCCGTGTGCCAACGCTTGGCAGACGAAATGCCCAGCATGGCGGCAATTGCCGAGGTAAAAAGCTCATCGCGGCAGTCGGCACCTTCGGGCATGACGGGTGTGATCGTGATGCGGCGCGCTTCCTCTTCAATCGCAAAAAGCATGGGAAAGAGGATGCCTGCGGGAAGACGTTCGGCGGCTTGCGACGAATACTCCGAAAGTTTTTTCAGGTAATGGTCGATGTTGGTCGGAAGAAAAGAGGCCAACGTGGGCTTGACGGCATCTTCGCGCAGCCGATCGGAAAGCTCTCTTAAAACACCCAGCATCGTGCGGGCAAAGCTTTCGGCAACGGCACGCGGCGGCGTGTCCGGCAGCGACCGGATCAAAAGTTCTCCCTTGCGGGTGTCCGAAAGCAGACACTCAAGAAGCATCTTCTGAGCGTCTGCCGTCGAAAGACTCTGCACGGCGTCTTTGAGCGCGTCGGCGTAGCCGTAATGATCCATTGCAGCCCTTTTGTTAAGCCTTGTGGCTGCCGCCGGACTTGTTGCGGGAGGCCGGGCGATTGGACACGGGCTGTGCTACGTCGATTGCAGGTTGAGCTTTGCGAACGATCTTTGCAGGCTGCGCAGTCGTTTTGCGAGGACGCCCAGGAGAACGATGCTCGACTGTGCTCGGCGTAATCTGCAAGCTTTGCACGAGACGGCTGGCGAGATCCGTGTCGCCTGCAGCCTGCGGTTTTTTCTCGGAAGCCGCGGCAGCGGGTGCCGCTTTGACCGTTGTTGTCTTGGGTTTGGCGGTCGCAAGACGGGCTTCCGTCTTGATGACCTTCACGGCAATCTTGGATGATTTTGCCTTGGACTGAGCCTTAGCGCTTGTTTTGGCTGCTGCCTTTGCTGTCGCTTTCTCCGTTGTCTTCACGGCTGCTTTCGACTCTGCCTTGACGTCTGTGACCTTAGCTTCTGTCTTTTTCTTTGCGCTTGCATGCTCGGCTTTTATTGCCGTTGCAGCTTTCGGAGAAGGAGCAGTCTTTTCCTGAACCTTCTTTACGACAACAGAGGCGTCCTTAAACTCATAGCCCATTTCCTCACACCAGGTCTTGAAGGCCTTGGCGTCGGAAACCATGGCGCAGGGAACACCGTCATGAAGCGCTTGTTCGAATCCCACGGGCTTAACCAATGCCGGCGCCTCTTCCATCAAAACGGCAAGAGCTGTGCCCTGCGGGCTGTCTTTCAAGAGGCAATAGGCGTTGTCGGTTTTCTCGATGTTGCGCTCGAGCAGTTCCTTGATGGTCGAAACCAGCACTTTGAACTCTTCTCGGCTCATGCGCTGTACCCAACTGCTCAGCGTTGCCTTTTGCATGAGAAGCAGAGCGCGGTGGCAGCGCAGGGCTTCGCGGCGCGTTTCGGCATAGGTTTCGAAGATGTCGTTGGACTGTTCCGCGTTTAGGTCGTCCTGAGAAGGTAACCCGTCTTTGGTGAGCTCCATGGCCTTGAGCCCCTGCGCGGAAAGCTCGCGCACTTTTTCATGCAGCACTTCGTACTGTGCAATGTACTGAGGGATCATGCGGCTGCGGGCGGCAAAGACGGCAACGTAAACGTCGGGCGCCTTCGTCATGGCCTTGAGAAGCTTCTTGGGGGATTTTTTCCAATCCTCGCCCACGAGTCCTTCAATGACTTTTTTCAGAGAACGCGGCTTGAAGTCGGCTGCACGCAGCTGCCCGGCAGCATCGACGGAGAAGGAAACGGTTTTTGTGTCGCTCACGATGATTTTTCTTTTCTAGTTTTCGAGGGTGTAGCTGGCTACTACGACTTTCGGGGTAACCCGTCGGGACATTGTAAAACGAATATCCCGACCGATAAGGCTTCCGACATGGGCAAAATCCCGAAAAGTTCGTTGGCGGAATCTTTTCGGAATGAAACTATTGCGGCCTTCCTTTTGCGTTTGTTTGACTTTACGGTTCTTCGCCGGTTTTGATCGGACGGTTGTCGTCGCTCACCCATTCCGACCAGCTGCCGATGTAGACGCCTGCGGCCGGAATGCCGGCCTCCATCATCGCGAGATGGTTGCAGCAGGCGGTGACGCCCGAGCCGCAGCTGTTGATGATGTCGGAGTGGGGGACGCCTTTGAAGACCGCTTCAAATTCGGCCTTGAGCACTTCGGGGCTCTTAAAGAGCTTGTCGGCGGTGAGGTTGTCCGAGCTCGGACGGTTGAGGCTGCCCGGAATGTGGCCTGCCTTCGGATCGTGATTTTCAACTTCACCCGTGTAGCGGTTGTGGGCGCGTGCGTCCACCAGCGTGTACTCCCGGCGTGTGAGGTTCTGTTCGACGAAGTCGTCGTCGAAAACGCGTTCCAGAGGCGTTGTCGCGCGGTAGGTGCCGGCTTCCCATTCGGGTTCTTCGGTTTGCAGCGGAAGCCCTGCAGCCTTCCAGGCCGTCATGCCGCCGTTTAGAACGCGAACATTAGCAAAGCCCACCCATCGCAGCGTAAACCACAGACGGCCGGCAAAGTTGCTTTCGCCGTCGTCGTAGACGACCACGGTCGAATCGGGATTGAGGCCGAGCCGACGCATGTTGACGCAGAAGCGTCCGGAGTCGGGCAGCGGCGTGCGGCCGTTGCTGCCCGAGCATACGCCTGCAACATCGGCCTTTAGATCTGCAAAACGGGCGCCCGGAATGTGCCCTTCGCCGTATGCCTTGCGGCCGTGTGCGGCGTCACTGAGATTGAAGCGCACGTCGATCAAAACGAGCTTGGGGTCGGACAACAATGCCTGAAGTTCGGCGACGTCAATCAATTGGGAGGCGGACATGAATTAGTTTCCTATGCAATAAAAGCAACAGCGTGTTCACTTTTTTGGAGCCGGGCGTTTTGTTAGAAAGCTTGCTGCGGCACCCGCAAAAATAATGATAGCGATGCCGACGGCGCTTTGAAGCTCAAGCGGATCACCGAAAATCACAACGCCCATGACGACGGCAAAAATAATGGCCGAGAAGGAGAGAATCGAGCTCACAAGGAGGTTCCCGTGGCCGTAGCTCTTCGTAAGCGCAATCTGCGCAAGCGTTGCCGAGGTGCCCGCCGCGATAATACAGAGCACGCTCTTTGTGGTATAGACGTCGGGTTCGTCGAAAATCGGATGCGTGACGGCGCCGAAGGCGATGTTGAAAAGCGTGAAGTAAAACACCACGCGCCAGTCGGGTTCGTTGAGTTTGGTGAGTTCTCGGATCTGCATGTAAGCCACAGCTGACAGAAGGCCGGAAGTCAGCCCCACCAGTGCCGGGAACATGTCGCCAGCGTGAAACTCCGGTTGCAGCACTTCCACGACGCCCGCAAAGCCCGCAATCGTTGCAAGCACCAGACGCCACTCGACGGGACGCTTGTACCAGAATGCCGCACCCACAACGAAGGCGGCAATGAAGAGCGGCGACGTGTAATTGAGCGTCATGCCGGTCGAAAGCGGCAGGTTGGCAACGGCATAGAGCCACAGGCCGAGTGCAATCGTACCGATGCCGCTTCGCTTGACGTGCGAGAAAAAGCACGGCGTCTTAAGCGAGCGTCCCGTGGCAAGTGCCCAAATCAAAATCGCCGCACAGCCGAAGACGCCGCGCCAAAGGATCATGGAAAAGGACCCGATTTCGGGCGAAGCCATCTTGACGCTTGCGGCCATTACGGCAAAAAGAAAGGACGCAATGAGCATCCATACGGACGACATAAAACTCCTGCAGACGGGTTGTTGACCGAGCAACTATAGCCAAGAGCCGGACACTTTGACGCGGGCAGCGAAAACTTTTGCAGGCACAGGTTTTCTAAAATGCCTGTTAGTTCGCGCAGCCCTCAGGCGGCGCACGATTATTCGTAAGGACAAAGCATGTTGAAGATCGGTTTTCTCGGCGGCGGCAACATGGCCCGCGCCATTGTTGCGGGCTTGGTTGCCAGCGGCATTCCCGGCGACGATGTCACCGTGATGGATCGGCACCCGGAAAAGCTCGCAAAGCTCAACGAGCAGTTCGGCGTTAGGATGCAGACGGCGTTGGGCGACTGGGTTTCAGAACTTGACATCGTGGTCTTGGCTGTCAAGCCGCAGGGTTTGAGGGACTTCTGCCTCGAGGCCGCTTCGTATATTTCCGCGCAAACGACGGTGCTTTCCATTGCGGCGGCCGTGCCTGCCGAAGCGATTGTCGGCTGGCTCGGCACAAAACGCCTCGTGCGTGCGATGCCCAATACGCCGGCGATGGTCGGCAAAGGCTTTACCGGGTTGTTTGCTTCAAACGGAGCCGGCGAAGAGGATTGCCGAAGAGCCGAAGCCGTCGTGCGCACGGTGGGCGCCTTTGAATGGGTCAATCGCGAATCCGACTTGCACTTGGTGACGGCCGGACCCGGCTCGGGGCCGGCTTACGTGTTCCTCTTCATGGAGGCGTTGGCCGATGCGCTCGAAGAGGAGGGGCTTGATCCGGACAAGGCCAAGGCGTTTGCCTTGAGCACCGTCGAAGGAGCGGCGGCGCTGGCTCGCACCAGCGGCGAACCTTTTAGCGTGCTGCGCCAAAACGTCACGAGTAAGGGCGGTACCACTGCCAAGGCAATCGAAGCGTTTGAAGCGCACGACTTGCGCGGAGCCGTTAAGGCTGCCGTCAAAGCTTGCAAATGCCGCAGCGAAGAAATGAGCACGCTTTTTTCGTAGTCGGAAAAAACGGAGTCGTTTTCAAATCGGCTCCGCTGCAATAGCGCCTGTTCTTGCGCGAACTTAAAACGCGAGATCAAGCAGTCCCTTCGGTTTGTAGCCGAGCGTCTGCACGCATAGCGGTACCTGCGTTTCGGTGAGTTGCAGTGTGTCGTGCACCTTTTCCGAATCAAACGTAAGCCGCGCCAGACAGTTGATGTTCAAGGCTGCCGCGGCCATGTAGACCGCCATCACCTTGGCGCCGGTATCGAGAAGCGGAGCGCGCTGCATCACTTCTTCGGACAAGCGCGTAATGTTCTTGCGGTTGATGTACTGCACGATCTGCATCGCCAGGTCTGTCATGAGCCCTTGCGTTTTAGCCTGGTCGTAGACGTAGACGAGATGCACGGGCGCTTGCTTCACCATGGGCTGCAGCAGACAGAAATCCTTACGGCAGTCTTTTTCGTGCACGAAGGACAATACGTGGCGCTCGGGCACCCACAACCAGACGCCGTTGGCTTTGACGACATAGGTGTCGATTTCCTGCCAGCTGAGCGTCGTGGGCGTCGTGCGGTGATTTTCGTTCTTGCCTTTGCCGTTGATGCCGTCGGCCGCCCAGAGAATGCGCACGAGATCCTCGTCGCAAATAGGGGCGTCGGAAAAATCAAGCGACGAACGGCGCCGCATGAAGACGTCTTTGATCGGCATGTCCATAGGACCGGGCTCGGGCAGTTCACGCTCGGGCGCCTTGGGGGCTTCGGGCGTTTTGAGCCCCTTGATCATGTCCTTGAGTTCTTCAATTCTTTTCATGCGGCAAACCCCACTGTCACGGCCATTTGCGGTTCATATTCGGCCATGGTTTTTCCCATGGCATCCAACACAGCCTGCGGATCAAACCAGACGCGGGGTACGGCGGCAAGCCCCATCGCCGAACAGGCGAGAAGTGCGTTTTGCATCATGGCACCGACGTCGGCCGACTTCATGATTTCGCCTGCGTGTCCGGGATCGATTTTTTCGAGCTTCTTCTGATTGACGGCAAAAACGAGCGTTACAGGCGCAACGCCGACAAAATCCTGTCCCGCAGTGGTCGCCATGCGTTTGTCGCCTTCGCTGACAAGTTCAAGTGCGTTGGTTTCGTCGTTGTAAAACCAAACGCCCGCTTTATCAAAGACAAAGCATTCGACTTCACGGCTGTCCATGGACGAAGGAACCGTACGCAGACCCTCGGCAGATGTTCTGCCGGCACTTGCCCACAGCAGGGCGGACAGAATCGGCAGATCAATCGCTTGATCCGAAAATTCGCGGCGGGAGCGACGTCGGCCCAGAACTTGAGAAAAGGGCATGGACATCTCAACGGGTGAAGGCAGCTGAATCGTTTGCATGTTTGACTCCGAATGGGTTCCGTGCGTCTGCGTCCAAAAAAAATCGGTCGGCACCGCAAGGCTTGCCGACCGAGATTAGCGCAATTGTGTGACAGTTGCGATGACTGGACTTCGAAAATTAACGAACGTCCTCAAAAAGAGAGGCGTACATCGGCCAGTAGATGGAATACACAAAGGTGAGCAGCAAAAATCCGAGCGGCATGACGATAAACGTCACCACGACATCGGCCGAGCCGAAGGATGCGATCAGCATCGAAGCGATGAGCCCGAATCCGATCATGACGGCCGCAACAAGCATCACCAGAACAATCACCGGAAGGATGTTTCTGAGGCAGCCGAAAAACGAATAGAACACGGCTTTGCCCCAGGTCATGCGCTTTTCGGTGGCAAGTAGCGGAGCAAACCAGACGGCCATCAGCCCGGGGATGTAGACAAACATCACCGCAATGATGGCGTCCCAGGGGATGTTGGCCTGAACGCTTGCCCAGTCGAGCCGATCGTTGGCATCAATCTTCCAGAGCGCGATAGAGTCGGCGGCCATCAGGCCGTAGAGCGCATTGACCGTGATGAGAACAAAGCCGTACACAAAGCCGATGCGAAGCAGATTTTGGCGCACGTGGGGGTCGGAATACACTTCTTTGAAGCCGGCAAAGCGCGGATCTCCCCCTTGCAGCGCCGTGCGGGTGCTGCGTCCGATGAAGGCTGTGCCAAAGGGCATGAAAAGCGCCGCAAAGACGATTCCGGCATAGGGAATGGCGCTCAAAAAGCCCATCACGAGCAGGTAAAAAAGCGTGACGGCCAGAAGGTTGAAGGGTTTACGGCTTACGGCCGAAGCGGCGTCGCGAAACCAGTACCAGCCGCTTGCGGCAGGAAGCCTGCGTGAAGAGTTGTTGTCAGTCATTCAAAAAAAGCAATGAGTGGATAGGGACGCAAGAAGCGCCTGCTGCGAGTCCCGAATTTTAGTTGGCCAGCCGACAATTTTCGGTTCGCCGCGTTCTGAGAATCTTTTCAAAATACGTCGGATCGTGGGGCTTTAAAAGACTTGCTTCACGCGGGCGGTAGAAGTCGAAGAGCCGCGAGAGCCAAAAGCGCAGAGCGCCCGCTCGCAGCATGTCCGGCCACCAACGCTTTTCGGCTTCGGTAAAGGGGCGCACTGCGGCATAGCCCGTAAGAAACGCACGCGTCTTTTCGGGCTCAAGGTGCAGCTCGGGATCGGCGAAGTCCGTGCACCAGTCGTTGACGGTGACGGCAACGTCAAATAAAAGCGCCGTGCAGCCGGCAAAGTAAAAGTCGAACACGCCCGAAACATGTTCGCTTTCGGTGCCGTGCCCGACGATCATGGCATTGTTGCGGAAAAGATCGCAGTGGCAGGCGGCAACCGTAAGCCTCTTGAAGTCCTGGGCGGCAAACAC
>USBS01000089.1 GCA_900552915.1 uncultured Sutterella sp.
CAGGACGGGCGGGTCTAGGACCCGCCCCTACGGCGAATCCGGAAACCGTCCGGTTTCATCGTAGGGGCCGGACACCGCCCGGCCCGCAGATACACGCGGCACGTCCAGGAGGCCGCGCCCTACAGCCCAGCACCAGCCGCCATCTGTTCGGCAAAGCCAGGCAGTTCGCGCGTTGCGACGGCAAGCGTTGCTTCGGGGGTGACATCGCGCCGAGCAGGTCCCGTACCGCCCGTGGTAAAGACCAGATCGCACCCTACACGGTCGACGAGCTCGCGCAGCGTCTCTTCGATCGTGTAGCGGTCGTCGGCAATCAGGCGCGTATGAAATTGAACGGGCGTCGTGATGGCGTCCTGCAGCCAGGCTTCCAGAGCAGGGATGCCTTCGTCGGCATATTCGCCGCGGCTGGCGCGGTCGGAAATGGAAACCAGACCGCAGATCAGTTCGTTTTCGGAATTGCGTTGAGCCAGCATGGATTGTGATGTCCTCAAATCAAATGCTTTACGGAGCGTCGAAAAAATCAGTTTTCAGCGCTTTCTTCGTCTTCGTCGGCTTTTTCAAGCGTAAGCGCCGGCAGTTCTGCCGCATGCAGGAATCGATAGAGCTCGCGGAAGTACTTCGGGGGTTTGGCCGCTTCCTTTTCCTTGCGCGCCAGACGAATGAGCGTGCGCAGCTGCTGCACGTCCACATCGGGGTGTGAGGCGACAAATTCGGTGAGCTTGGCGTTGTCGGTCAAAAGCGCGTCGCGCAGACGTTCGGCTCGCTGATGTGCGGCGGCTGCCGCGCGGCTCGCGCCGGTGGCGCGGTCGATGGCTTCGCGCACCGCGTCGTAATCGAGCCGCCGCATCAGTTTGCCGATCAACTGCATTTGACGGCGAAGCGCACCGAAGGACTTCATGCGGCGGTATTCGAGGATGGCCTCGCGAATATCTTCGGGCAGCCCGGTGACGCGATCAAAAGCATCGGGCGCAAGCTTGGCAAGCTCGCTGCCGAGCTTTTGCATGGCCTCGGCTTCGCGTTTTTTCTGCGACCGGGAGGGGCCTTCGTAGAGGTCGTCGTCGGTTTCGTCGTCAAGCAAACGATCGTCGGTATTCATGGACAAAATGAAGAAAGCGGAACAGATGGATAAACGCGCAGTTACGGGAAAATGCACGCGTTTTGTGCAAAATTTCGAGGATTGTACCGCATGCTTTTGCGGCAGACCGACGGCCTCGACGTTTGCAATTGAGGAAAACACTAGTGCGTCAAAAACAATTTGTTAATAAAAACAGCATTTCCTAAGCGTAGAAAGGCTTTGACGCTCATTAGACTTGCGTGAAAACGAAAATGTTGCGGATCGTCTTTTTTCCGCGGCTGAAACTGTCAAGAAGGTAACCAAAAAAACATATGAAGCGAATCGCGCTTTTGATTCTTACGAACATTGCCGTTGTCGTCATGCTCGGCGTCGTGCTCTCGGTTGTGAGCATGCTCACGGGGCTCAATTTCGGTCAGATGGCAGGCAGCAGCCTCAACGTGAGCGCACTCTTTGTCTTTGCGCTCGTGGTGGGCTTTGCCGGCTCCGTCATTTCGCTTTTCATGAGCAAGTCCATGGCCAAGATGAGCATGGGCGTGCAGCTTATCAATACCGACAACCCGGCTCCCGGTCTGGAACAGTGGCTGGTAGGCGTGGTGCGCGCTCAGGCCGACAAGCTCGGTCTGCAGATGCCCGAAGTGGGCATTTACGAAGGCGAACCGAATGCCTTTGCGACCGGCGCTACCAAGAACAGCTCTCTGGTGGCGGTGTCCACCGGTCTGCTGCGACTCATGAATCAGAAGGAAGTTGAAGCGGTTCTCGCGCATGAAATGAGCCACGTTGCCAACGGCGACATGGTGACGATGACGCTTGTGCAGGGCGTTACCAACACGTTTGTTGTGTTTTTCTCCCGCATCATCGGCTGGGTGGTCGACCGTCAGATTCTGCGCAACGAAGACGACGCGCCGGGCGTGGGCTACTACGTGACTAGCATTGTGCTTGACATTGCCTTCGGTCTTCTCGCAGGCATCATCGTGGCCGCCTTTAGCCGTCATCGCGAATTCCGCGCCGATGCAGGCGCCGCGCATGTGATGAACAGTCCCGAACCGATGATTAGCGCTCTGGAGCGCCTTGGCACCATGCAGCCGGCGGAACTGCCCGCTGCCGTCAAGGGGTTCGGCATCTCGGGCGGCATCGGCAGTCTCTTTGCCTCGCATCCCTCGATTGAAGATCGTATTGCGGCTCTTCGTAACGGCCGTTAATCGAAATAAACATTCGAGCCGCGTTTGCGGCTTAAAGAAGAAGGCGCTTGGAAGTGGAATCCGGCGCCTTTTTTGTGCCCGCTTTTGTTGTGAAATTCCGTTAACCTGCTAACCTGCTAAACCGAATTAGCAGGAGCCTGTTGAGGCCGAGTGCACGGTTCTGCAGACAGGTACGAATAGAGTTGTGTTGATCCCGAATGCGAAGTTCGGCCGTGTATTCTTCGATGGGTTCAAACTAAATCGATTCAGGAAAAAAGCAGCAATGCACTCTTCTTCCGATACCGTGACAAGCGAAGGTCTCAAGCGCACGCTCTCGGCACGTCACCTCGTGATGATTTCGCTCGGCGGCTCCATCGGCACCGGGCTTTTTTTGGCTTCGGGAGCTCCTGTTTCGCAGGCCGGTCCTGCAGGTGCGCTTTTTGCGTATGCACTTATCGGCGTGATGGTCTATTTCCTCATGACGGCTTTGGCCGAGCTTTCGGCTTTCGAGCCTGTCTCCGGCTCGTTCGCTGTCTACGGCGAAAAATACGTCGATCGCGGCTTCGGGCTCGCCATGGGCATCAACTATTGCTACAACTGGGCCATTGCCGTTGCGGTGGATCTGGTGGCGGCGCAGATCATCATGCAGTATTGGTTTGCCGACGTGCCGGGATGGATCTGGAGCGCGATCTTTTTGGCGGTGATGTTTGCCATCAACTTCTTTTCCGCGAGAAGCTTCGGCGAGGCTGAGTTCTGGTTCGCCTCCGTCAAGGTCTGCGCGGTGATTGCATTCATCATCACAGGCTTGATGCTTGCTGCAGGCGTGTTGCCAGGGCATGAGGCCGTAGGTCTCAAAAATTGGAATCTGAACGGAGAGGGAAGCTTCATCGGCGGCTTTGCGGCCTTCATGGGCGTTGCGATGGTGGTGGGTTATTCCTTTCAGGGAACGGAATTGGCCGGCGTCACGGCGGGTGAATCAAAGGATCCGGATCGCACCATTCCGGCGGCGATTCGAAGCATCTTTTGGCGCATCATTCTTTTCTATGTGTTGAGCATCATTGTCATCGGCCTTTTGATTCCGCACAACGATCCGAGACTTCTGGAAAACGACCTTGCCGACATTGCACTCAGCCCTTTTACGCTCGTCTTCGACAATGCGGGGTTTCCGTGGGCGGCGGCCGTGATGAACGTTGTGGTGCTCACCACGGTGTTGTCGGCAGGAAACTCCGGCATGTATGCCGCTACGCGTCTCGTGCATACGCTGGCGCGTGAGGAAAGATTGCCTCGTGTCTTTGCGAAGGTCTCCGAGTCGGGCGTTCCGCGCAATGCGCTCTATGCGGTAACGATTCTTTCGGCGCTCTGTTTTCTGACGACTTTTCTTCAGACGCAAAGCGTCTATGTATGGCTGCTCAACACGACCGGCATGGGCGGGTTCCTCTGTTGGCTCGGCATCGGACTGAGCCACTGGCGTTTCCGTCGCGGAATGCAAAAGCAAGGCCAGGATTTGACGCTGTTGCCTTATCGCTCGCCTGTTTTTCCCTTGGGCTCGATCTACGCATTCGTGCTTTGCACCATAGTGGCGGTCGGACAAAACACCGAAGCGATTTTGAGCGGCGATTGGCTCGGGATGCTTGCCACGTACATCGGCATTTTGATCTTTGCGGGCGTCTGGGCGGGATACAAACTGCTGCATCCCGACGATCGTTTGGTCCGCTATGAAGATATGGATTTTTCGGCACGCTTTGCCGAACTGGAAAAACGCCGCAAGGACGGCTCTTAGCCGCGCTTAACCTTGGGTCCGAAGCGGCCGTCGGCAATCCATGCCGATCCTTCGAGCGAGTCGAAGATTTCGGCCGCACGCTCTTTTTGGATATGCAGGCCGGCTGCCATCAAGCGGATGGTTTTGTCTCGGTCAAGGTACAGGAAATCAAGCGCCGATTCGGTGAGCGGGTCCTGTGCGTTTTCGGGAGCAGGCGCACATTCTTCAAGCGTCTGGCGCACGCCTTGCGCCATTGCCAACACGCATTTTTCCGTGGTGTTTTTGGATGGCTGCGGCAAGGCAAGCATGCGCACTTTGGTCCACTTCTGGGCGTAGGCGGCAAGCCGCTCGCCGGTGATGCGCCGACCTTGATCGAGCGGCTCTCCGCAGGCTTCATTTAAAGCCGACTGCGCGTTGGGCGTATTGACAGCCTGCCAAAGATAGCAGGATAGGAAGATCACAAGCCGAGGCCGACGTTCAAGCAGGACGTCGCGCAGCGCAAAGATGCTTTCGGCAATGCGGGGAATCGTCTGCGGGCCGTGTCCCGAGACCGGCTGCGGAGGCCACTCAAGCGTGAAGAAACTTCGCTCAAAGGCTCCTTCGGTGCCGCGAACGCGCTTGATGTCGATCCCCCAAAGCGAGAACCAATCGGCAAAGCGGTTTAAAACCGGCCCTCGATCGACGCTTTTGTCAAACAAAAAAGCCCGGCGTGCGGACGAATAGGATTCTGGTCCGTACCCGGGCTGGGTGACCACCAAAATCCCGCCCGAGGCGTTTTCTCGGGTTCGAACGACGTCTGGGACGGGAAGTCGGGTGGTCACTGCAGTTTGCGTCGATTTAGGCCTTGGGAAGCTTGGCAAGCTGTTCGCGCAGCTTGGCTGCCAAGTCGGTGAAGTTCGCCAGACGCGTGCGCTCCTGTTCGACCACAGCGGCTGGAGCACGCTGCACGAAGCGTTCGTTGCCGAGCTTGGCATTGCACTTGGCGATTTCGCCGTCCACGCGTTCGATTTCCTTCGTGAGGCGTTCGCGTTCGGCAGCGACGTCGATCTCAACCTTGAGCATGAGCTTGAAGTCGCGCACGATGGCAACCGGCGCAATGGCGCCTTCATTGGCCTTGTCGATCGAAGCGACGTGTTCGACGCCCGAGAGACGGCCGAGGAAGGCAATGTAGGGACCGACGGCGGCAATCGTCTGTTCGTCGCCTTCGACGAGCAGCGGCACGCGCACGGACGGAGCAAGCTTCATTTCGCCGCGCAGATTGCGCACGGCGTCGATCATCTGCTTGACGAGAGCGGTCTTGGCGGCGGCTTCTTCATCAAGTTTGGCAGCGTCGAACTTCGGATAGGCGGCGATCATGACGCTCGACTCTTCATCTTCGGCGCGCACGCCGGCGGCAACCGACACCTTCTGCCAAAGCTCTTCCGTGATGAACGGGATGATCGGGTGAGCCAAACGCAGGACGCCTTCGAGCACCGTGGCAAGCGTGTGGCGCGTCGCGCGGGCAGCCGCTTCATCCGAACCGTTGATCTGAACTTTGGCAAGCTCCAGGTACCAGTCGCAGAACTCGTTCCAGACGAAGCTGTAGATGGCGTTGGCGACGTTGTCGAGACGATATTCGGCAAAGCCTTTGTGCACTGCGTCGATCGTGCGGTTGTACTCGTCGAGAATCCAACGGTCGACGATCGAAAGCGTCATCGGCTTGCCGGCGTCGGCTCCGAGACCGCAGTCCTTGCCCTCGATATTCATCAGCACGAAGCGCGTGGCATTCCAGAGCTTGTTGCAGAAGTTGCGGTAGCCTTCGCAGCGCTTGATGTCGAAATTGACATTGCGGCCGAGCGTAGCGTAGGCCGCCATCGTAAAGCGCAGCGCATCGGCGCCGTGAGCGGCGATGCCGTCGGGATAGTTCTTGCGGGTCTTGGCTTCGACCTGCGGGGCCTTTTCGGGCTGACGCAGACCGCGCGTGTTCTTCTTGACGAGCGACTCGAGGTCGATGCCTTCGATGATGTCGAGGGGATCGAGCGTATTGCCTTCGCTCTTACTCATCTTCTTGCCTTCGGCGTCGCGCACGAGACCGTGGATGTACACGTTCTTAAACGGCACGCGGCCCGTGAAGTGCTTGGTCATCATGACCATGCGGGCAACCCAGAAGAAGATGATGTCGTAGCCCGTCACGAGCACCGTGGAGGGCAGATAAAGGTCGTAGGCCGTCTTTTCGTCGCCCTGCGGGTTGGGCCAGCCGATCGTGGAGAAGGGCACCATGGCCGAGGAGAACCACGTATCGAGCACGTCTTCGTCCTGCGTGAGCTTTACGCCTTCGCCCGCCAGCTGCTGGGCTTCTTCTTCGCTGCGCGCAACGTAGACGTTGCCTGCTTCGTCGTACCAGGCCGGAATGCGGTGGCCCCACCAGAGCTGACGCGAAATGCACCAATCCTGGATGTTTTCGAGCCACTGACGGTACACGCCCTGCCATTCCTTCGGGAAGATGTTGACTTCGCCCGAGGCGACGGCTTCGAGACCCACTTCGGCAATCGAGCGGCCCGGATAACGGGTGCCTTCGGGGGCGGGCTTGCTCATGGCCATGTACCACTGCTCGGAGAGCATCGGCTCGACAATTTCGCCCGTGCGGGAGACGCGCGGCACCATGTGCTTGTGCGCCTTGATGCCGACCAGAAGGCCCAATGCTTTGAGGTCCTCGACGGCGGCCTTGCGGCATTCGTAGCGATCCATGCCCCGATACTTTTCAGGGCAGTTTTCGTTCATGTGCGCGGTCTTGTCGAGAACGCTCAGCATTTCGAGGTTGTGACGCTTGCCGACTTCAAAGTCGTTGAAGTCGTGCGCGGGCGTGATCTTCACGCAGCCCGAGCCGAAGTCCTTGTCGACGTATTCGTCGGCGATCACGGGAATTTCGCGGTTGGTGAGCGGCAGCTTGAGCATCTTGCCGACGAGGTGCTTGTAGCGTTCGTCGTCGGGGTGTACGGCAACGGCCTGGTCGCCGAAAAGCGTTTCGGGACGGGTCGTGGCAACCACCACGCCTTCGCTTCCGTCGACGGCCGGGTAGCGGATTTCCCACATATGGCCGTTTTCTTCTTCGCTTTCGACTTCAAGGTCGGAGACGGCCGACTGCAGCTTCGGATCCCAATTGACCAGACGCAGGCCCTTATAGATGAGGCCTTCGTTGTAGAGCTGCACGAACGTCTCGCGGACAACCTTCGAGAGCTTGTCGTTCATCGTGAAGTACAGACGCTTCCAGTCGAGACTGTCGCCCAGGCGGCG
>USBS01000090.1 GCA_900552915.1 uncultured Sutterella sp.
GCGAGACAACGGTCGGCGTCGCCGTCGAAGGCCTCGTTTACCTTTTCAACGATCGGCTGCACTTTGGCGTAGGCTTCCTGCGGGAGCTTCTCTTCAATGCCGGGAGCGCCTTCGACAAGCTGCAGCGCAAACCATTCGGGACGCTTGACGCCTTCCTGCTTGAGTCCTTCGGTGATGGCCGCGCGGGCCTTTTCGATGCGCTCGTCAAACGAAACGCTCATCGGGGGCACCTGCGGGTTCTTCAGAAACGCCGAAATCGTCTTTCTGAGTTCCTTAACGCCCTGCTCGCGCTGCGCCACAAGCCCCACAACGGGGCAGCCGAGCGCCTTTTCAAGGGCCTTGAGGTCAATCTCGATCTTGTGGTTCTTGGCGATGTCGAGCATGTTGACGGCCACAACCACCGGCACGCGCATTTCGATCAGCTGCGCGGTCAGATACAGATTGCGCTCGAGGTTGGAGGCGTCCACGATGTTGACGACTGCCTGCGCCTCATCGGTAAGGATGTAGTCGCGAGCGATGCGTTCGTCTTCGCCCGAAGACGAGGCAGGCGTAATCGAATAAATGCCCGGAAGGTCCACGAGTTCGATTTCGTCGCCTTCAAAGCTGTAGTGACCGGTCTTCTTGTCGACCGTCACGCCCGGCCAGTTGCCGACCTTCTGCTTGGAACCGGTGAGCGCATTAAAAAGAGTCGTTTTGCCGCAATTGGGATTGCCGACAATACAGATGATGTTTTTCATATCGCGATCCCTATCGAATTAACCCACCCGCACTTCCATGATGGCGGCTTCTTCCTTGCGCACGCTGATGAAGCTGCCGCGCACGCGAATTTCAACCGGATCGCCCAGAGGAGCGACACGCACCACCTCGAACGCCGCACCCGGCGTAGCGCCGAGCATCAAGAGGCGGCGGCGGTATTCCGGCGCACGCTTGTCGTAGCCGACAATCGTTCCCTTGGCGCCGGGATTGAGTTCCTTTAACAACATGGTTTGCCTGTCCCTATAGTGACGGCGGCTATGGCTTAGCGGCCTGCCGCCTTTTAGTAAACGTAGATTTTCTGAGCAACGTCAAAGTTCACGCCGATCCGGCTGTCGCCCACGGCAATCAGAATGCTTTCGTTGGTCGTGCCGGTTAGAACGCGCACGGCGCTGCCGATGTGCAGCCCCATTTCGTCGAGCTTGTCGGCCTGCTCGGCCGGCAGCTTCACCTTGGCAACGATGCCGGGCTCTTCGATCTTGAGTTGTGTGAGTTTGCGAATGGTTCGTTCTTTGTTCATTGGTGTTCTAATCGAAAGGGCTGTTGCGCCTGCCGAGTGCGACAATCGCATTCTTGGCCGCATGCACCGCGAATGATACTCTTTCTCAACTGAAGTGATAATTATTCTCAATCAATGCTTCAATAGCAAGTTCCAAGAGTCAATGCAGTCGAAAAATTGGAGAAGCTTGCCCGGGAACCCGGACCTTCAGAAGCAAAAGCGAATCTTGTGCGGTTTGTGCAGACGGGAGCATCCCATCTGCACCCAGCCAACATGCTTTCTTTGCCACCATGTCGGAAAAAGAGCCGGCGACGCATTACTGTTCGCCGTTCTTTTTCCTTCAAGCGGTGTCGAATGTCCTGCGATTAGAAGGTGTGAACGAGGCCGAGACCGAGACCGAAGCTGTTGTAGTCGGCACGAGCCATGCCGCCGGTGTATTCGGGCTCTCCCTGAGCGAGATCCTTATCCAGACCGTCGCCGCCGATCGAGTAGTAGGCACCGGCGTAAAGCGTGGTGCGCTTGCTCATGTCATAGGTGTAGGCAAGACCCAGGATGGTGGCATTGGCTTCGTCCTTGGAATCGTATTCGTTTTCACCCTTCACGTACTGCACAGAAGCGCGCAGCGTACCCTGGCCGAGCGGCGCGGTGGCGCCGAGCATGAAGCTGTCGTAGTTGTAAGCGCTCAGGCTATCCTCGGGCACCGAAGCGGCAAATTCACGAGTCTTGCTGACGTGCTGATACACAAAGCTCGGGCGCACAACCTCAAAGTCGTAGGCAGCTGCGATCGTAAAGGTCCAAGAGTCATCGTTGTCCTGTCCTGCCGCCGTCCAAGCTGCCAGGGTGTCGTACTTACGCATTTCGGCGATGCCAGCCAAAGCGAGCGGCCCGTTTTCATAGGAAAGACCGATGCCGTAGTAGTGATGGCGATCGGACCAGCGCGCTTTTTCGCTGTCATCGTCGCCGGCGTTGGTCATCAGAGAAACCTTGAGGCCTTCCAGAGGCGTGATTTCAGCAACGGCCATGTTGCCGCTTGCGTAGTCCTTGGAAGCAAAGGCGCCGAGCCCGGCCGGACCCATAAAGGCTTCCATCGGATCAAAGCCGCACAGCAGATCAAAGTCGCCGCCTGCGCTCGCAAGGCCGCCAATCTTGCCGAAAGCAAACTTCACCGTGTCGTTGCCGATGGAAAGATAGGCTTGGCTATCGAAAATTTCACCGTCGGTCGCCATGGCGCCCGTGTCGGAACTGAATTCGTTTTCAAGCGTAAAGCCAACGGTCCAGCCATTGCCGAGGTCTTCCTCACCGGTGATGCCCCAGATGGAGTCGCCCCAGAAGCCGCTTTCCATCGAGAAGGAATTCGTGCTGTCCGTAGAGGAACCGTCTGGGTTGGTCAGGGAAGGCGTGTTCTGATAAAGCACGCCGGTGGACACGGAGCCGTAAAGCGACACTTCGGCGGCCTGGGCGGAGAATGCGGCTGCGGCAACGGCGGCAGCCAAAAGCGTGGTCTTGAGTTTGGTGATTTGTTGTCTCTTTTGAGTATGCGAATTTGAAAAAGACTTCGGCAGAGGATTCTCACCGTCTGCTCGTTGTTCTGACTGTTGCGAATTGTAATAGGAATTATTCTCATTTCCATTCTCAACTACAACACCCGATAAAAATCCAATGTTTTGTTGTCAAAAGGCAACAGAGCTAGAGCTTTTCGCTTACCGCATCCAACTGAAGCACAACAAAAACCCGCTGAAAGCGTGAACTCTCAACGGGTCGGAATAAGGCGGAGAAAATGATTGACTACGGCTTTTTGTGCGGCAGACGCTTGATAAGAGACGACGTATCCAGGCGCTCGCCGCCCATCGCCTGCACCTCACCGTAAAACTGATCGATGAGCGCAGTCACAGGAAGCGACGAGCCGTTTCGTTTAGCCTCGGTAAGCGCAATGCCCAGGTCCTTTCGCATCCAGTTGACGGCAAAGCCGAAGTCGAATTTGTCGTCGACCATCGTTTCGCCGCGGTTGGCCATCTGCCAGGAACCGGCCGCGCCCTTTTCCAAAACCTTGAGCACCTGCTTCATGTCAAGGCCCGCGTTCATGCCGAAGGCAATCGCTTCCGACAGCCCCTGCACGGCACCTGCCAGCGCAATTTGATTCACCATCTTCGCAAGCTGCCCGCAGCCCGCTTCGCCCAGATGCGTCACGTTGCAAGCGTAGGCGTCGATCACGGGCTTGGCTTTGGCAAAGTCGTCAGCCGTGCCGCCCACCATCACGGTGAGCACGCCGTTGACGGCGCCGGCCTGTCCGCCCGAAACGGGTGCATCCAAAAAGCCCAGGCCGCGCGATTTGCACTCAAGAGCCAATTCACGCGCCAGATCCGCCGAATCGGTTGTATGGTCGACAAACACAGCCCCCGGCTTCATGCCGGAAAAGGCGCCGTGCTCTCCCAATACGACGCTGCGTACATCGTCGTCGTTGCCCAAGCACGCAAACACAAAGTCGGCGTCCCGCACCGCATCAAACGCCTCTTTTTCAAAGGCGGCACCATACTCCTGCGCCCACTTTTGAGCCTTTGCGGTCGTGCGGTTGTAGACCGTCACGTCAAAGCCCTTTTTCACCAGATGTCCGGCCATGGGATACCCCATGACGCCCAAGCCCAAAAAGGCGCATTTGATGCTCATGCTCTGTCTCCGTATCGTCGTTGTCAAACCCTAAACTTGAGCGTATTCCATGGCTCGCTCGCCCCAATCGTAGAGAGCTTCGAGCGTGGACTCCACGGCCGCAAAGCGCTCTTCGGAAATTTGCCCTTCGCTCAAGCGCTCTTCATAGTCCTCGCGTACGCGATCGAGCTCCTCGAAATACGCTTCAAGCGTGATCGACCCGACACCTTCCTGCGTGAGTCTTCTGCGGCATTCGGCCAGCCACCTTTCGGTTTCCTGCTCGTTAAGCGTCTCAGGTGCACAACGCGCCCGCATGCGGAATAGAAGTTCTGTGAGACGCTCATCTTCAAAGGAAAGGCGCCCTTCGTGCACAAGTTCGGCTATCGACTCAAACGTCTGGTTCTTGAGCTTGAAGGTCTCGCGGCGATCTGTGTCGTTGATAAAGCCCTCGTAGAGCGCGGCTTCCGCATCCGTCGGGCCTTGTGCGGCAGAGTCGGCCTGCCTTTTTTCTTCGAGCGTAAGCAGCGCCTGCTGCACGGGTCCCTCAATGAGTCCGAACAAACGCGTGAGCTTTTCACCGTTGGCAACGACCTCGTTGATGTCGATTCCGAAGCGCCGGCACACAGATTCGGACGCCACCCTCAAATCCGAACACACAAAGGGGCATTCGTTTACTTTCAGCCGCCGCAGCGCCAGCGGCTCTTCGCCTTCGCGGCGCTCGGAGGCGGGCGAAAACGCACGCCGAATGATGTCTTCGGTCGAAAGCGTCGTGAGTTCTTCGGGGTCGCAGCGGCAGTCCCAAACCACAAATTCGTTTTGGTTGTTCGGGTTTTTCGCCACCGGCATCACAAAGCGCAGAAAGCCCCTTTCCTGCCCGGCGCGCGGGTCGACCCACAGACACGGACGGCGTGAAGCAAGTGCATCGCACACCTTCATCTTGCTGCGGTTAGTCAGTGCCCATTGCCAGAGCTTGGGCTTTTTCTCCGCCAAAAACTTCGCAAACGCAATCGTCGCCTCGACGTCGCTTGCGGCATCGTGCGCATGGCTGTGCTCGATTTGGTTCGCCGCGGTGAGTTTTTCAAGCTTAAACGAATAGCGCTCGGGCTTATCCGGATCGGCTGGCCTTACCTTGGGCCAGACAACGCCTTCGGGTCTGAGCGCCCATACGGCAAGCACAAAGGGATACAGATCCCACCGCGAGCAGCCGTCGCGCCACGTATGGCCGTACATGTCCAGAAGATTGCGCCAGAAAAGCGAGCGGTTGACCTTGTCGTCAAAGCCGATCGTGTTGTAGCCCAAGGAAATCGTGCCCGGTGTATTGAGTTTTTCAAAGACGCTGCGGGCAAATTCGTATTCGGTTTCGCCCTTTTCGCTTGCCAGCTGAGGCGTGATGCCGGTGAGCACGCAGGCAAGCACACTGGGCAGGTATTCGGGCGAAGGCTTGCAGTAAAGGACCTCGGCTTCACCCATCGGTTCAAAGTCAAGCGTCGTGCGTTGTCCCGCAAACTGTGCGGGGCGATCCTTGATCGTATTGAGGCCGAATGTTTCGTAGTCGTACCAATAAAAAGTCGTGCTCTGCGGCATAAGTTCCGTTGAATCGATTCTCGAATCGGTGCAAAAGCAAACGCAGCGTGCTCAAGAAAGCACCTCTGCAAAAACCGCCGAAAGCATCGACGCCTTCGGCGGTTTCTCAATGTAGCGGATTTTTTACCAAAAAGCGCAGACGTTCACGGGACTCAGTTGGATTTCGCGCCGTTTTTCTTCGCCACAATGATGCTCTTGAGATAGTTGTAGGCGTAATCCGAAATCGTCTTGATCTTGACATTGCCGTCGGCCGCAACGCCGCCCGAACCGCGCTTTAAGGCCTTGCCGTCGAGCACGGCCTGAAAGTCGAAGCTCTTCGTCTTTCCGTTTTCGCTCGTCACGCCGTAGTAAAGGCACAAGCGGCAATCCTTCGGCACCTGATTGTGCGGTACGGCTCGCGTCTTGACTCCGTGCCTTTCGACGCCCTGAGCGATTGCCTGCACAATCTTGTCATCGGCCAGTTTGGCATTGCGGTTGCGCACGATGCAGACCAGATCGACCGTCGTATTCTTGGCTGTCGACTTGGCCTGAGGCTTTTGAACGTGCGCCGACGCAGTCGGCCGATCTTGTTTGGCCAACTCTTCCTGCACGGCCAGGTAGCCCGTAATCGCAAGAGACGCGCCGGCAAAAAAGCCGAACGCCATCAACAGAAACTTCCGCATGTCGATTCTCTTTCCTCTTTGCTTGGATGTTGTCTTACAAACCGAAGTTTAGCGGCCGCATTTCGCGCCTGAAAATCCGAAAACAGCCACGCCAACGCAAACGGCCTTGCCGATATTTGAGTCTGCAAGGCCGTTAGCTCGGATGGTTTACAACGCCTTAAGCGATCTTGGAGTAGCCGCCCGCACGATCGGATTCGCGCAAATAGCGGTCAAATTGCATCGCCACAGCACGCACGAAGATCTTGCCCTTGGGAGAAACAACAATCTTTTCGGGCGTGAGTTCGGCAAGCTCATGCTTGGCGTAAGCCTGAAGCTTTTTCATTTCATAGGCGAAGTATTCGTCGAAGTTGATGCCGAATTCCTCTTCGATTTCCTTCTTGACAAGCTCAAAGCGGCACATGATCGTCATGATGACGGCGCGGCGCAGTTTGTCGTCGTCGTTCAAAGCAAAGCCGCGGCAGGTGGCAAGTTTGCCCGCTTCGATCGCTTCGCTCCACGGATCGATTTCGCGCGGGTTGCAGGCGTAAAGACCGTCCACAAACGAAATCGAGCTCGGTCCCAAAGCGACCATATCGCATTCGGCTCTCGTCGAGTAGCCCTGGAAGTTGCGCTGGATGGTGCCGTTGACCTGCGCAATCGAAAGCTCATCGGTTTCCTTGGCGAAGTGATCCATTCCGATGTAGCGGTAGCCGTGGCTCGTGAGCGTACGAATCGCGTCGAACATGATGTTGACGCGCTCGGCAGCGCCTGGCAGCTCCTCGGGCACGATGCGGCGCTGGGGCTTGAAGATATTAGGCAGATGCGCGTAGTGGTAGAGCGCAATACGATCGGGCGAGAGCTCAATCACCTGCTCGATCGTGCGCGCAAACGTGGCACGCGTCTGACGCGGAAGCCCGTAGATAAGGTCCA
This sequence comes from uncultured Sutterella sp., assembly GCA_900552915.1. Lineage (GTDB taxonomy): Bacteria > Pseudomonadota > Gammaproteobacteria > Burkholderiales > Burkholderiaceae_F > Duodenibacillus. Next base: position 7,051 of record USBS01000090.1, read on the forward strand.
TATTGATCGAACCGAACCCTTCGGCGCGGGCGCTTTCGAGCACTTCCTTCGTCATCTCGAAGGGCTGGATTCGGTTGACGGCTTTCTGCACGTCCGGATTGAAGTCCTGTACGCCCAAGCTCATGCGGTTGAAGCCCGCTTGGCGCAACGTCTTGATCTTGGAAGGCGGGCAGCTTCTCGGATCGACCTCGATCGAAAATTCGCCGCCCTCTTCAAAGGGGAAGCGTTC
>USBS01000091.1 GCA_900552915.1 uncultured Sutterella sp.
CCGAACCCCATCAGGCGCACGCCGCTCGTCTTATCTTTTACTTTCTTAATGAATTCGCCGATCTTGGGAATGCCGCCGTCGGCTTGAATGTGGTACAGCATCGAGAGCGTTGCCTCGTTGGCGCCGCCGTGCTGCGGCCCCCAGAGGCAGGCAACGCCTGCGGCAATTGCGGCAAAGGGACTCGTACCGGAACTTGCGCACAAACGCACGGTCGAAGTCGATGCATTCTGCTCATGATCGGCATGCAGGATGAAGATGCGATCGAGCGCGCGCACAAGCACGTCGTTGATCTTGTACTCCTCGCAGGGAATGGCAAACATCATGCGCATGAAGTTTGCCGTGTACGAGAGATCGTTTTTCGGGTAAATGTAGGGTTCGCCAACCGAGTACTTATAGGACATTGCCACCAGACCGGGCATCTTGCCGATCAGCTGTACGGCCGCCATGGCGCGCTGCTCCGGATCGAGCAGATTGCAGCTCTTGGGGTAGAACGCCGACATGGCGCCGATCAAGCCCGTCAAAACGGCCATCGGGTGTGCGTCGCGTCGGAACCCCTGCAGGAACTGATGCATCGACTCATGAATGAGCGTGTGGTGCATCACCAGATATTCGAAATCTTCCTTTTGCTGCGCATTGGGAAGCTCACCGTTCAAAAGCAGGTAGCAAACTTCCAGGTAGTCGCAGTTGCGCGCGAGCTCCTCAATCGGATAGCCGCGGTAAAGAAGCTTGCCCGCCGCACCGTCGATGTAGGTGATGGCGCTTTTGCAGGCGGCCGTGCTCATGAAGCCCGGATCGTAGGTGAACTTGCCCGTCTGTTTGTACAGAGTCGAAATGTCGATGACTTCGGGGCCCACCGAGCCGGGGATCACCGGCAGCGAAACCTCGGGAGAACCATCGGAAAACACGAGCTTAACGGACTTTTCTTCAGCCACGACGCAACCTCCGCAACGGACGGCAACAAGAATTTTTTCTACGGACGCATGCCTGCGCGCAAGCGCAGACAACGGGCGAAATGATAGACCTGCCGCCGTGTTAATCTCAAGCGTTGCGCTCACGCTTCAAGGCACGAAGCGAAGCAAATGCTGCGTCCTGAATTGTTTCGGCCATACCCGGATGCGGCCAGACAACCAACGTCAAATCTTCATCCGTAGCCCCGAACGCCATGGCCTGCGCAAGCACAGCGATCAGATCTCCGGCTGCCACTCCCACAATCTGTGCCCCAAGAAGACGTCCGTCATCGGCGTCGCACACGAGTTCCACGAAGCCCTGTGTTTCATCACCGGCACGAGCCATCGCGTTATGCGCAAACGTCGCGCGGCCAATACGCACCGCCATGCCTTTTTCCTGCGCCGCCTCTTTGGTTAAACCCACCCAGGCGAATTCCGGGTGGGTATAGACCACGGACGGAATCGGCGCGATGTGCGCAGGACGCTCGCGCCCTGCGATACGCTCTGCTACGGCGCGGCCTTCGTCGGTGGCCTTATGCGCGAGTTGCGGCCCCTTCACAATGTCGCCGATCGCCCAAACACCGGGCAAATTCGTTCGGCATTCGTCGTCGGTCTGAACCAGACCGCCCGTGGCAACCGCCAGGCCTACGGCCGTCGGGTTAACGGATTCGATCGCACTGCTGCGTCCGATGGCTATCAAGAGCCTGTCGAACTCGGCAGTTTGCGTTTGGCCATCGCGCTCGTAGGAAAGCAAAACACCGCCGTCGGTTTTCTCTACATTGGCAATGCGAACGCCCAGTTCAAAGGCAATCCCTTGAGCCGTCAGAAGCTTACGAGCCGTCTCGCTTACGGCTTTACCGGCAAACGGCAGAACCGTCGAGGCCAGATCGAAGACGGTAACTTCGGAACCGAACCGCGACCACACGCTTCCGAGCTCAAGCCCGATCACCCCTGCGCCGATGATTCCGAGCCGCGCCGGCACTTCATCGAAAGCGAGCGCTCCGGTGTTGGAACAGATGATTTTTTCGTCGAATTCGGCGCCGGGAAGCGCTCTCGGAGTAGTACCGCAGGCAATGATCACATGGCGGGCTTCCACCGCACGTCCGTCGTCCGTTTCAAGCAGCCATCCCTCGGCTCCCTTGCCTTTGAAGGCTACGCTATGAGGTTCAAATGCAACGCCTGCTCCCTTAAAGAGCATCGCAACGCCCCGATTGGAGTCCTTGACCGCCTTGGCGCGGTGGCGCTGAACCTGCTCGAAATTCAGTTCCGGTTCGCTAGGAGCAATGCCGAAAGCACTCATCCCGGACTTTGCTCGAGCATAGGCAAGACTTGCGGCCAGAAGCGCCTTGCTCGGCACGCAGCCCACGTTGGCGCAGGTGCCGCCGAGCGCCCCCGTTTCCCCGTCATCCGGATTGAGCATGGGATCAAAGCAGACGGTTTTGAGGCCGAGTTCGCCAGTGCGCACCGCGGCGGCATATCCGCCCGGGCCGGCGCCGATCACCGCTACATCGTAGAGAACGTCCATTGTCGGTCTCCTTTAGATATCCAGAAGCATCACGGCCGGATCCTCAAGCGCAGCCTTCATGGCGACAAGCCCCAAAACCGCTTCGCGGCCGTCGATCAAACGATGATCGTAGGAAAGCGCAAGATAGTTCATCGGACGAATGACGATTTCGCCATTAACGACAACCGGACGCTCCTTGGTGGCATGAATGCCCAAGATGGCCGACTGCGGAGGATTGATGATGGGCGTGGAGAGCATCGAACCGAAAACGCCGCCGTTGCTCACGGTAAACGTGCCGCCCGAGAGTTCCTCGATCGACAATTTGCCAGCCTGTGCTCTCTTGGCGAAATCGGCGATCTCAAGTTCGATTTCGGCAAAACTCTTTTGATCGGCATTGCGAACGACGGGAACCACGAGCCCGCGCTCGGTGCCCACGGCAACACCGATGTCGAAGTAGCTGTGATAGATGATGTCGGTGCCGTCAATCGAGGCGTTCAATACCGGGAACTTTTCAAGCGCGTACACCGCGGCCTTTACGAAAAACGACATAAAGCCGAGCTTGACGCCGTGACGCCGCTCGAACTTTTCCTTGTAGCGAGTGCGAAAAGCGATCACCGCGCTCATGTCGACTTCGTTGAACGTAGTGAGCTGTGCGGACCCCGCAAGCGACTGCACGAGTCGCTCTGCTACGCGTCGGCGAAGGCGCGTCATCGGCACGCGTTCCTCTTTTCGTCCGAACGGATCGGCCGGAACCGGTTCGTGCACAACGGGCGCACTCGACACGACCGTAGAACGCGGTGTGACTGCCGGCTCCTTCATCGCAACGGGTTCGGCTTCTGCTGTTTCGGGCACTGCCGCCAGTGCGTCGGTCTTGGTGATGCGCCCTCCGGGGCCGGTCCCCGTCACCGCCTTTGCTTCAATGCCGGCGGCAGCCAACACGGACGCGGCCGAGGGCATGACGCGCGGCTCAATGGGAGCGGCCGGAGCCGTCGGCTGCGCGGGTGTTTCGGCCGAAGAGCCAACCACCACGGAAGCATCCGTATCGATCACGGCGATCACTTCGCCCGAGACCACCGTTTGACCGTTTTGTGCGCGAATTTCCGCAATCTGTCCAGCCGCCGGCGACGGCACCTCAAGCACCACTTTGTCCGTTTCGATTTCAATGAGAATCTCGTCGGCAGCCACAATGTCGCCGGGCTTGACTTTCCATTCCAAAAGCGTGGCTTCGCTTACGGATTCCGAAAGCTCGGGGACCATTACTTGCACGGCTTGCATAATTTTTCTGTCCTTCTTCGTTTGAATTCGATTCGTCTGGATTCTTTTCTAGGCGGTAAGCACAAAACCTTTGAGCGGCGCAAAGGCAGCATCCAGAAGGTCTTTAAGCTGCTGCGCGTGACGCGCCCCGTAGCCGACAGCAGGCGACGGACTCTCGGGACGACCCGCATAGCCCAACTGCATGCCGCGGCGCATATTCACCAGAATTCGCGTCTTTGCATAGTTCCACACACCCTGATTCTGCGGTTCATCCTGGCACCAAAGAATTTCGGCGGCGTTCGGGTAGCGCTCGACTACGGCTGCAATCTGATCATGCGGGAAAGGATAGAGCTGCTCGAGACGTACAAGGGCGTAGTGCTCCTGCGAGGACTCATTGAGTTCCGCGCGGCGCTTTAGAAGGTCGTAGTAGACACGCCCCGAGCACAAAACAATGCGTCGCACGCCCTTTGCCTTCACTTCCGTATCGTCAATGACGGTACGGAAGGATCCGTCCGAGAGATCTGCAAACGCGCTCGCAGCCTCTTTATTTCTCAGAAGCGACTTGGGCGTAAATACGATCAACGGCTTACGGGCCTTTTGAAGCATCTGCAGACGAATCAGATGGAATATCTGAGCGGCGCACGAGGGCTGCACCACACGCATGTTCTGCCCTGCGCAAAGCTGGAGGAATCGCTCGATTCTTGCAGAAGAATGCTCCGGTCCCTGGCCTTCGTAGCCGTGCGGAAGCAGCAAAACCAAACCGCACAGGCGTCCCCACTTGGCTTCGCCCGAGCTGATGAACTGATCGATCACCACCTGAGCGCCGTTGGCAAAGTCGCCGAACTGCGCCTCCCACAGCACCAAAGAATCGGGAGCGGCGGTCGCGTAGCCGTACTCAAAGCCGAGCACGGCGTTTTCGGACAGGACCGAATCGATCACGGTAAAGGGCGCGGCTTCTTCTCCCAAATGCTGCAGCGGAATATAGTCGCCCTCATCCCACTTCTCTCGCTTTTGATCGTGCAGCACCGCATGGCGATGGCTAAACGTCCCGCGACCGCTGTCTTCCCCGGTCAGACGCACGGCGTAGCCTGCCGTCAAGAGCGTTGCGTAAGCCAAGTGCTCGGCCATGCCCCAGTCGACACCGATTTCACCCGCAGCCATTTTGCGGCGGTCAGCTATAACTTTAGCCACAATCGGGTGCAGCTCGAAACCTTCGGGAATTTGGGTAAAAGCCTCGCCCAAGCGTGCAAGCTCGGCCGCCGGAACGCGTGTGTCCACGTTTTGATCAAAGGATCCGCCGGCAAAGCGGGTCCAATCGGCGCGGTAGCGGTGACGTTCGGTAAGAATATTGAGCGCAAGCGGCGGCAAACCGTCCTTGAGCCGGGCCTTTACCGTCTCGCGCATGGCTTCGCTTTCTTCCAGCGGCACAATGCCGGCACCAGCAAGCTTCTGCGCATAAAGCGCACGCGTGCCCGGGTGTTTTGCAATAGCGCGGTACATCAAGGGCTGCGTGACAGCCGGAGTATCTTGCTCGTTGTGTCCAAGCCGACGGAAGCAAACCACGTCGAGAACGGCGTCCTTATGGAAGGTTCTCTGGAATTCGCATACGAGCTCAGCGGCATAGGCAACGGCGTCGGGATCATCGCCGTTGACGTGCAGCACAGGCGCCTCGATAAGCTTGGCAGGATCGGTGCAATAGGTCATCGACCCCTTGTCCCGGGGATCGGATGTGGTAAAGCCGATCTGATTGTTGATCACGATATGAACCGTTCCGCCCGTTCCGTAGCCACGGGTATCGGCAAGGTTCAGAGTTTCCATCACAACGCCCTGGCCGGGGAAGGCTGCGTCGCCGTGCACCATGACGCCCAAGACGGCATGTTCGGCGGCCTCTGCCCCGCCGCGGCGATCCTGCCGAGCACGGACGCTTCCGACAACCACCGGATCGACGATTTCCAGATGTGAAGGATTGAATTCCAGAGCCAAATGGATGTGTCTGCCGTCGACCATCAGATCCGATGAAAAACCGTTGTGGTATTTCACGTCGCCCGCGGGCAATTCGGAAGCTGCAACTCCCTCGAATTCGGCAAACAGATCCTTGGGGCTCTTTCCGATGATGTTGACAAGCACATTCAACCGCCCGCGGTGTGCCATTCCGATGACGCACTCCTCAACACCCGAGTGGGCCGCCTGAGCAACAACCGTCTGCATGGCCGTAATGAAGGATTCCCCACCCTCAAGACTGAAGCGTTTCTGGCCGACATAGCGAGTGTGCAGAAAACGTTCCAAACCTTCTGCCGCAGTAAGCCCTTCGAGAATGGCGCGCTTGCGGGAAGCGGAATAGGTGGCTCTCGAGCGACTGCGCTCAAGTTTTTCCTGCCACCAGCGCTTTTGCACCGGGTCGGAGATGTACATGAATTCGGCGCCGATCGAACTGCAATAAGTCTCGCGCAAGGCGGTAAGCAGCGTGCGCAACGGCATCTTATTGGCACCGAAATAGGTGTTGGTGGTGTGAAACTCGGTGTCGAGGTCGGCATCGGTGAGCCCGTAGAAGTCGGGTTCGAGCTCACGAATGGAAGGTGCTTCGTGGCGTTTTAGGGGATCGAGCTGAGCTCGCCGCGTTCCTAGCACTCGATAAGCGGCAATGAGCTGCTGAACGAAAACCTGTTTGCTTGCGACGTCAAGATCTTTTTTGCTTATGTCGCAGACCACTGCGCCATGCGGACGGTTGGCAAGGCTTGTGACAATTTCGGAATGAAGCGCTTCACGAGCAGAATCCCCTGCGTCTTCCATCAGTATGCGGGAAAAATAGTCACCCCACTGTTCGGGAACCGAAGCGGGATCCTTGAGCCAGCTCTCGTAAAAGGACTCGATGTACTCGGCATTGGGGCCGTTGAGCCAAGTCGCGGTTTGTTGGTCGTGGTGAGCCATGATCTTCACTCTGATTCAGGTCGAGAAAAGCGAAAAACGCCGTTTGGCGCAAACGCTCCGAGCGAAGATAAGAATACAGAGAGAATGGAGAAAATGGCGGGACTAAGGAGGGGATTTGCGTTTTTTGGAGCGTACGTAGACGAAACCCCCGAAGGATTGCTCCAACGGGGGGTTCGCTTAAATGTTTAGCCTGGCAGTGACCTACTTTCACTGGAAATACAA
>USBS01000092.1 GCA_900552915.1 uncultured Sutterella sp.
CAATCCTGAGATTATCCGCAAAACGGAGGAACTCTCGAACAAACGGCAGTTCGCCTGGCCGCCCAAGGCCTTGCGTGAAGCGCTAGTCAACTGCGCTGTTCATCGCGACTACTCTCAACCTGAGCCGACAAAGGTTTCGATCTTCCCGAATCGATTCGAATTTTTGTCTTACGGCTGCATTCCGGGGCGGCTCAGCGTGGAAGATATTGTCTTGGAAGGCGTAAGCAAATGCCGCAACGAACACCTGGCCGACATCCTCAGGCGCTTGGGATGGATGGAAAATTACGGTTCCGGCTTCCCGATGATTTGGCGAGAGTACGCGAATTCCGGTGCGGAACCCAAGCTGGAAGCAACAAGACGGGTGTTTCGCATCGTGTTGCCCAAAATTCAGGACGAACAGCGGCAGACACTGAAAGAACGCTGCATTGCCTTGTTCGAAACGCACGACATGCTATCCATGGCCGAAGTAATGAAAATGCTGAGTGTTTCGAGAACAGCTGCCAACTCTGCAGTGAATGCGTTGCTCAAAGACGGGCAGGTTGAGAAGGTTGGAGTCGGACGCATGACCAAATACCGGTCGTTGCTGCGGTAGTCTCCGCTTTAGTCAGTTTCGGCTTTTTTCTCAGAACCGGAGATCTTGGTAAACGTCGGATTCTTCCAGGGCCCCTTGATCTCGTACTCGACTTTAAAGAGGTGGCTCAACGGCGTTCTGAGCACGAGTTGGGCAAGGAACGAGCCGATGCCGACGGCGGGGTTTACAAAGGCAAGCGCAAGACTTGCGTTGCCCGCATTGATTTCCGGCAGCACAATGACGCGGCTGTCGATGCTGCCTTGGGCGACGTTGGTGTTTCCCGAAAGCAAAATCGTGCCGTGCGTGCCCACGAGCTTGGTGTTGTCGGTTGAAATCACACCGTCGGTGATGATGGCGCTGCCGGTGAACGTGTCGAACGCAAAGCCGCTCTTGAAGTCGGAAAAGTCGAGCGTTAGGCGCTTAAAGAGCGACTGGAAGGACAAAAACGACACGAGCAGACCGTGTGCGCCGGTATCGACCTTGGCAAAGTTGCCCTTTCGCAGATCGAGACTGTAGGAGCCTGTGAGGGTGTCAAGCTGCGGAGCCCAAGGCAATCCCTTAAACATCAAATGCGCTTCGGCTGTGCCGGTCGTATTTTCGATCAGGTCTTCAAACTTGAGGTCGGAAAGCGTCTGTCCGAGATCTTTCGTCGAAAGCTTGAGCCGGAAGTCCGTTTGCCCGCTCTGCTCGCCCGCAAGGCGGCGCCCCTGCGTCCAGGAGCCGCTGCCTGTAAGCGCGGTTACGTCGCTTAAAACCGCAAAATTCTTGATGACGAGCGTTTCCTTGTCGGCCGTGCCCGAGGCGTCGGCCTGCAGCACCATGCGGCCGATCTTGCGGCCGTCATAGATCAATTCATCGGCAACGAGATCCAGACTCGGCAGTTCCGTGGGGCGAGAGGTCGGCACGACGTCAATCGATTCGCCCTGCAGGAATCGGCGGATCGTCGTTGCGGCCTTGGCCGAAAGGTGCAGCCGCTCGAAGCTGCCCGTTACGCGGCCTCGTCCGGCGGATTCATAGCGCACGCGCCCCTGCACTTCCTTGCTTGAAAGCGTGACGCTGATGTCGCGTGCGGGGTCAATTTTGACGTGCGACAAGCTGTCGTGGATGGTGCCGTCTTCCAATATCAGCTCGTCGGCTTTGACTTCGATTTCGGACAAACCGGCGCCGGAATCAGCGGCACCCGCGGCTGCCGTACGAAGCTGCGCTTGATCCTGTGCCTTGGCGGTGTCGAACATCTTCTGCACGAAGGGCTGCCAGTCCATCAGACGCAGTTTCTTGGTGTTGACCGTCACCGAGATGCCGCGGGCCGGCAGTCCCGCGCGCGAGCCCACCGCAATGTCGCCCAAAAGCGGCAGCGTCGAGCCATCCTTAGGCATCTGCAGCAGTACGTCGAAGCGGGAGCCCGAGCCGACTTTCACAAGGTAGCCTTCCTTCTTGTTGAGAGTGACCGGCGTAAAGGAAAAAGACGTATCCCATGCTTGGTCGGCACGCTTATTCAAGGGGGCGGGAAGATTGATTGCAACGCCCTCGAGCGAGCTTCTCGCCGAAACGGTGACGCCCGAACCTTTCTTGACGACCACTGTGGACACAAAGGGCATCGTACCCGACATCTTGGAGACAACCGGCTCGAAGTATTCATTTTGAGCAAACCAAGTGAGATTCTTGACGTCGGTTTGGCCTGCGGCGGTGATCACGATCGAGCCGTCGTCGGTTGTGTGCACCGAGACAGATGTGTCGCCCGAGCCGAAGGGGCGGGCGTGTACGTTGCTTGCTCGTGCGCCGCGCTCGAAAAAGTGCACCGTGCCTTCGACGTCGCGCAGCGGCGGCTTGGGCCAGCCCATGGCGATGTTGGCGCCGCTCATGGAAATCGAGCCGTTTACCTTGGTGTCGGCCGCGTGCAGCAGCGGGATGTCCAGATGCAGGTCGAGCGTGCCTCGGCCTTCGGCCTTGGTGCCGGTGAAGGCGCCCGAGACGTACTTCGTGACGGGACTTGCTTCGACATAGTCGAAGAATTTCTGAAGCTCCGCCTCAGCCTTGCCGTCAATGATGAGCCGCGTGTTTTGTTTGGCGCGCAAATCGGGAATGTCGGCGCGAGCGCTTGTAACGGCGGCTCCGCCCGTGCGGGCGCTGTTTGCGAGCACCGTCATGGAGGCGCCTTCGAATGTGAGCTGCCCCTTAATGTCGGTAAGAAGCGGCCACTGGGATGCGCGTTCGAACTGCCCGTCGGCAAGCACCTTCATCGAGGGAACGTAGTCGAGAGCGGCATTGTCGAGCTCGGCCGTGACGATGAAGTGTCCTTTTCCTTTATGTTCGCCCACCCACGGGTATAGCGAGAGATCTCCCTTTAATTCCCATGTTCCGTTTTTGGCTTGTCCGGCCACCAGTCCGCCCTGCAGCCAATTGCGCACGTTTTTGGAGATCACAAGCGGCATGTAGCGCCAGGCTTTGTCGGCCTGAGCACGCACGACAGTGCCCGAGAGATCGATTTCGCCCGCACGCGATTCGGTTTGCTTCCAAAAGCCGTTGGCTGTGACCGAAGCGTCGTCGTTGACGAGGGCAACATGATCAAACGTCAAAGTAAGCTTTTCTTCGGCATCGGGTTCGGGTTTGGCCAATTGCCAGGCCACGCCGCCCGTGAGCGAATTCAAAGTGACCTGCGGGTTTTCAAAAACGCCCGGAAGCGAAACCGTCGCGTCGGAAGTCAGGAAATCCACGCGGCCGCTCTTGGCGGTGATTTCAGCCGATCCCGAAAGGTTTCCAAAGCCCGTGAAAACGGCCTTTGAATCGGACGCTAAAGCGGGTGCAACGGAAAGTTCTTCAAAGTTCGTGCGGATGCGCCAGTCGGAAGTGGATCCCGGAGTTCCCGCCCAGGACACTTCAAAGTCCGAAATCGTGCCCGAGGCGTCGTGCTTGCGGATGAGTTCGGCCGCGGCTTCGGGGAAGGGCACGGAAGGAAGCAGTTTTTTGAGCGTTTCGACATCAAGTTCGGCGATGCGAAAGCCCGAGCGCTTGGATTGGTCGGCGCTCTGCGCATCCATCAGCACCATTGTTTCAAGCTGCATGTCGGTGGCAAACGTGCCGTCGACAAGTTCGAAACTCAAGCTTTCGGCCTTGGCGTTGAGTTCGCCGTCGGTGAGCGTTTCCGTAAGCTTGGTGGAAAGCTGGCGCACGCGCAGCGGCTCGGCGTTTTCAGCCAGCGTCAGAATCACGTCGGACAGGCCCAGAAAACCCGTGAAATTCGTGGGGGTTCCGTCCTGAAACTCCATCCAGGCACGGGTGCTGCCGCGGCCTCTTTTCAGAATCTTGCGCACGCCGGCAATGGGGCGCGTGAGGCGGGCGACATCGAGATTGTCGACGCCGACGAAAAGTTCGCCCGACCAGGTTTTCCAACTGCGGTCTCCGAAAAACGGCGCCGTAAAGCGGGTGCGGATGTCGATGCGGTTGTTGTGCCGGCCGGCCAATTCGCCCTGCAGACCAGCACGGTAGCCATCAACGCTGTTGTCAAACGAAAAATTGATGTTTTCAAGCGTTGTGGTGCGAGGCCTGGGTCTGGCGATCAGGTCGACGTAGCGCACCGTGCAGGAGGTGACATCAATGCGGCCTTGCTGAAGCAGCCAGTCGGTGCCCTGCGAGCCGTTTTTGGAACTTTTCGCCTGCGGACGATTGTTCAAATCGAAGATGAATCCCGCGATGTCGAAGACGCCCTCGCCGACGTGCCGCACGGTGATTTTGGCGTCGGGCACTTCAAGCTTTCGGAAAATCGGCTGCCCGAGCACGGAGCGCCAGTAAAAGCTCGCTTCCACCTGCGGCAGATGCAGAATGTTTGCGTCCGTTGAGCGCGGGTCGGGCCGTTCGATGACGACGTCGCGAAGCGAAAGCTGCGGCCAGAACGTATCCCACCGCGGCGAAACGCGCCCGATGCTCACTTCGGCGTGCAGCGCCTCTCCCAAAAACCGCGCGATGTCGTCCTTGTATTTGTCGACTTGCGGCAGCAGGATCCAGCGCGTCGTCAAAACGAGCGCGGCGAAAAGAAAATAAACGAGTACGGCGCCCCAGAAAAAGGAGAGCCACGCAGCGCGCACTTTGGGGTGACGCAGGTAGGCCCTGAATCTGGCGGGAAGAATATGAAACGTCGAACTCATGCCGCAGAAAAGTGCGAAGGCTTCGTAGACTGTGAAATAAAAAATCGGCGGCTGCGCCTAAGGCTAAAATGAGCCGAATGAGCGCCAGGGAGCCGCAGGAGACGCCGCTTGCTGCAACGGCGAAAATTTCGTCAAAGGCAATATAGCAAAGGTGACTGTCGGCGATCTGCGCCAATTTGTATCTCTCGGCAAATTTTTGCCGATCGGAAACGGTTTTTTCGCGAGATTTTCACGATATGAGCGACTGCGCCACCGAAACACTGCGCCTCACTCCGCAGGAAGTTCCCCAGTATTCCCAGTACGCCGCTCGAGCGCTCAACGCAATGGCGCTCAGAAGCGGCACGACGTCCGAGGCGCTTGTCGACGGTTTTCTTAAGCAGCCTTTTGAGCGCGAAAAAATGCGCGAGCGGCTCGATCGCTTCGACGATCCCGATCTGCTTGACAGCGCTATGCGCGAGCTGCGCCGCGAGGTGATGACTTCGCTTATCGTGCGGGATCTCACGGGGTGCGCGGATTTTCAAGAAGTTGTGAGCACCGTCACGGCGTTAGCCGAAGAAACTGTGTCTGCGGCCGTGCGCGTGCATTCTCGCAAGCTTGCGCAGCGCTTCGGCGTGCCCGTGGGCGTTTCGGGCGCAGCCCAGGATTTGATGGTCGTGGGCATGGGTAAGCTCGGGGGCGAAGAGCTCAACGTGAGTTCGGATATCGACCTTGTGTTTGTTTACGACGAAGGGGGCGAAACACAGGCAATCGGCGAATTTGCAAGCGCACGCAAGCAGATCACCAATCATGAGTTTTTCGATAAGCTCGCCCGCCGCGTCATTGCGTCGATCAATGAGATCGACGGCACGGGCTTTGTCTTTCGCGTCGACATGCGTCTGAGGCCCTTCGGCGACAGCGGTCCGTTGGTGCTTTCCTCGGCCATGCTCGAGGAGTACCTTTATAGCGAAGGGCGCGATTGGGAGCGCTTTGCCTGGCTCAAAGGGCGCGTCGTCAACCGCTGCGTCCTCTCAAGCGAAGAGAACTTCGCTCAGGCCGTGCGAAACCTTAATTCGCTCGTGCGTCCGTTTGTGTTCCGCAAGTACGTCGACTTTGGTGCGATCAGCGCCTTGGCGCGCATCCACGAGATGATCCGTGCCGAAACCGCCCGCAAGGAAGCCGTCAAGGACCGCGGCACCAACATCAAGCTCGGCAGCGGAGGCATCCGCGAAATCGAATTCATCTGTCAGACGTTTCAGATCATCCGCGGCGGCCGTGAGCCGGAGCTGCGCGGCAAAACCACTTCGCCGATGCTTGCGGCGTGCGTCAAAAGCGGCTGCATTGACGAGGAAACCGCCCAGCGCCTTACGTTCGACTACGTTTTCCTGCGCAATCTCGAGCACTGTCTGCAGTATGTCGACGACAAGCAGACGCAGGTGCTGCCCAGAGACGACGAAGAGCGCGGCCGCATCGCGCACATGATGGGCATGACGCTCGAAGAGCTCGATCGCAAGGTCGACGGCATCCGTGCTTTCGTGTCGGCCACGTTTGACGGCGTCTTTCACACCAAGGCGCCTGCCGACAAAGTGAGCAACTGGCCCGCAGGGTGGTCGACGGGGGATCCCGCCTTGGAAAGCGACCTCACCGAGGCGCTTGCCGAAAACGGCTTTATTGAAGCCAACAAGCTGGCCGGCCGCGTGCTCAAGATGATGCGCTCGCGGTATCTGAATGCCCGCACACAGCAGACGCGCGAGCAGCTTGCGCGCTTTGTGCCCGAGGCGGCGCAAAAGGCTGCCGGCTGGGCGCAGCTGCGCGACGGCAGCGTCACGGCCGACGAAGTGTTCGAGCGCTACCTCAATATTCTGGAAATGGTGCTCGGACGCGGCACCTATATCGCGCTCCTCAATCAATATCCCGAGGCGGCTGACCGTGTGGGGCGCATGCTTGCGGTGTCCCGCTGGGCCGCCGACTACATTGCCGCGCACCCGCTTGTGCTCGATGAACTGGTGGACGCACGCAACAGAGGCATTGACGACTACACTCCGGTCGACCGCAGCCGCTGGCTCGAAG
>USBS01000093.1 GCA_900552915.1 uncultured Sutterella sp.
GTGCTGCGCATCCTCGAGCCGCTGACCAATGAGGATACGGACAAAATCGAAGCCTTTACCCGTGAGCACGAAGTGGACATGTGGCTGCAGCCTAAAGGGCCGGACTCCGCTTATCCGATGCACTCCGAAGCCCGCGACAATCTCAAGCTCAAGCTCGAAGCGTTTGATGTTGCGATCAGCTTCAAACCCACGGACTTTACGCAGGTCAACCATCGCGTCAACCGCGAAATGGTGAGCCGCGCGGTCGACCTCCTCGGACTTGAACCCGAACACAACGTGGCCGATTTCTTCTGCGGCCTCGGAAACTTCACGCTGCCGCTTGCCCGCACTGCAAAGCATGTCACGGGCATCGAAGGAAGCGAAGCGTTGGTCGAGCGCGCCCGTGCGGGTGCGGCCGCCAACGGACTTGCCGGGAAGACCGACTTCGTGGCGCGAAACCTCTTCACCTGGTCGACCGAAGACTGGGATGCGCTGTGGGAAAAGATGGGCGGCATCGACCGCGTACTGATCGATCCGCCGCGCGAAGGCGCTCAAGCGCTGGCCAAGACGCTCGCTGCCACCGACAAGCGTCCGGCGCGTGTTGTTTACGTGTCCTGCAATCCGGCGACGCTTGCGCGCGACTGCGCGATTCTGCTGCATGAAGGCGGCTGGCATGTACGCGCTGCGGGCGTCATGAATATGTTCCCGCATACGGCACACGTGGAAAGCATCGCGGTGCTTGAACCCGGCGAAAAGCCCGTTAAGGTCGTCGAATCCGTCGAATAACGGATTCAAACAAAAGCCCGCAATGGATCGACTTTCCGAGCGGGCTTTTGCAAAAGATATGAAAAAAGCCTCCGAAAGGAGGCTTTCGAATAATTCCGTTAAACGAAATTACTTCTGGAATTCGGGCGTCAGGAACATATCCTTATCGGCTTCCGTCAGACCCTGTGCAAGCAGGTAGTCGCGGAATTCCTTCTTCATATTGCCCTTGCCGGACCATTCGATGCCGTTGGGTGTACGATACTTGATCGCAGCCGGGCCGCGCGGACGAACAACACGTTTGCCGACCTGATCTTCAAATGCGATTTCATTGCTGCGAATGCCAAAGGCATCGACAAGTTCCTGAACATACTTGATGGCGTCGATTTTGGCAGCCTGCATCTTTTCGGTGAGCTGGTTCTGCTCGGCGCGCAGAGAATCGTATACAGCCTTGAAGTCTTCACTCATACTGAGTCTCCTGGGATAGCCTGGGTGGTAAATAAGTAATAG
Source organism: uncultured Sutterella sp. (assembly GCA_900552915.1). Classification (GTDB taxonomy): domain Bacteria; phylum Pseudomonadota; class Gammaproteobacteria; order Burkholderiales; family Burkholderiaceae_F; genus Duodenibacillus. The sequence goes on from USBS01000093.1 coordinate 1,252, forward strand.
GCAAAACGGGTGAATTGCGAATTTAACCGTTTCTTTCGGGCAAGAGTATACAAGAGTTTTACCGAAAGTGTGAAAGAGTTTGTTTCAAGTTCCGAAAGCTTGCCGACGAGAATTTGCTTTGTTTGGTTAATACGTACCGATTTGCTGCAGAAAAGTTTCCGAGCCGAATTACCCGCAAACGCGGTTGGCAAAACTTTTTACAACGTTCGGAGCAGTGCAGAAATTCGGTTTCTTACATGCTGAGCTTGAATTTGCGCGACTATATTTTTCGTTCTGCGAAAAATGAATAAGGAAACAATGCTTGCCTTCGGTCAATTGTTTCAGTAATCCGATGCGTCTGAAGCCCGAACGGAAAATTGGAAAAAATCTGCAACCGCGAGACGAAGAGAGCAAAGGTGCGGCGGTCCCGCATGGTAAAATCGCGCGTTGAATTTTTGAGGTCTGCTCAAGGGGCACTTGCGGCCCGCATTCGGGCAGGCATCTTTCGAATGCGGGTTCGCCGTCAGCGGCGGACTCTTTCTTCACTTTTCACTTTTAAGAGATACAAATGGCTATTCAGCGCACTCTTTCCATCATCAAGCCCGACGCAGTCGCCAAGAACGTGATCGGCCAGATCTACACCCGTTTTGAAAACGCCGGCCTCAAGATCGTTGCCGCTCAGATGCGCCAGCTCTCCCGTGCCGAAGCTGAAGGCTTCTACGCTGTGCACAAGGAACGTCCCTTCTTCAACGACCTCGTCAACTTCATGACCTCCGGTCCCGTGATGATTCAGGTTCTCGAAGGCGAAGACGCCATCGCCAAGAATCGTCAGCTGATGGGTGCCACCGATCCGAAGAAAGCTGAAAAGGGCACGATCCGCGCCGACTTCGCCGAAAGCATCGACGCCAACGCCGTGCACGGCTCCGACGCTCCGGAAACGGCTGCCGTCGAAGTCGCCTACTTCTTCCCGACGCTCGCCATCTGCTCGCGCTAATCGACGTCAGGAAAAAGCTTTAGGAAAAAGGCCGGATTGTGAACATGCAGGAAAATCAAAGTCAGGCGGCAGAACGCGTCAATCTGCTCAACTTCGACGTTGAGGGGATCAAGGCGTGGTGCGCCGCACTCGGAGAAAAGCCGTATCGTGCCGTTCAGCTTGCACGCTGGATGCACCGGCATTGCGAAGACGACTTTGACGCGATGAGCAATCTGGCCAAAAGCTTCAGGGCCAAGTTGCATGACTTGGCCTACATCAAAGCGCCGCCCGTGATCACCGTCAAGCATTCGACCGACGGCACGCGCAAGTGGCTCTTTGATGTAGGCAACGGAAACGCCGTCGAGGCGGTCTTCATCCCTGAAGACGACCGTGGCACGCTGTGCATTTCCACGCAGGCGGGCTGCGCCATGGGGTGTCTCTTCTGCTCCACGGGCAAGCAGGGGTTCAACCGCAACCTCACCACGGCCGAAATCGTGGGCCAGCTCTGGCATGCCGAACGCACGCTCAGAAAAGAGGCGGGCGTTACCGATCCCAACGATCGAATCATCAGCAATGTCGTGCTGATGGGTATGGGCGAACCGCTGCAGAATTTGGGCAATGTCATTCCCGCACTGCGACTCTTTTTGGATGACAACGGCTACGGCCTCTCACGCCGCCGCGTGACGGTTTCCACCTCGGGGCTCGTAAACCAGATCGACAAGCTCGGCGCTGAAGTGCCGGTGGCTTTGGCCGTGAGCCTGCACGCGCCCGACGATGCGCTGCGCGACATGATCATGCCCGTCAATAAGAAGCATCCGCTCGAAGATCTGATGGCCGCCTGCCGTCGCTACCTCAAGGTGGCGCCCCGCGACTTCATCACGTTCGAATATCTGATGCTCGGCGGCATTAACGATCAGCCCAAGCACGCGCGAGAACTGATCGAACTCGTGCGCACCGTCCCGTGCAAGTTCAACCTCATTACGTTCAATCCCTTCCCGGATTCGGACTTGAAGCGCCCCGACCGTGAAACGGTGCTTGCGTTTGCCAAGATTCTCAACGACGCGGGCATTGTCACCACCGTTCGCAAAACCCGCGGCGATGACATTGATGCGGCCTGCGGACAGTTGGCGGGCGAAGTTAAAGACAGAACACGCCGAGCCGAGCGTCTGTTGGAGCAAAAGCGCGCCTTCGGCATTCTGCCCGAACAGAAAAAAGAGCACGTGTGAGGCCGGCGCATCCGCATCAGCCTTAGGCAGAGGATTTTCAACCATGTCCGACAAGACGATTGCCGTGCACCCCGAGCCGCTTCCTTCCGACGAAACGCAGAGCGCCTGGAAGCCTCGCCGCATTACGCACGGCGTGCGCATTGAAAACGGTCCGCTCGTCGTCACGGTGGGGGCGGGCCCGATCGCCGTGCAGTCGATGACCAATACCGCAACCGAAGACGTCGAAGCGTCCGTGGCGCAGGTAAAGGCTTTGGCTGCCGCCGGAAGCGAACTCGTGCGACTGACGGTCAATACGCCGCAGGCGGCGCTGGCGATTCCCGAAATCCGAGCCCGGCTCGATGCCGAAGGTTTCTTTGTGCCGCTTGTGGGGGACTTTCACTACAACGGCCACAAGCTTTTGACGGATTACCCGGCTTGCGCAAAGGCGCTTTCGAAGTACCGCATCAATCCGGGCAACGTCGGCAAGGGTTCTCGTCACGACGACAACTTTGCCACGATGATCCGCATTGCGGCCGACAACGGCAAGGCGGTGAGAATCGGCGTCAACGGCGGTTCGCTCGATAAGGAGCTGCTCTCGCAGATGCTCGATGCAAACCGTGCCTTGACCAACCCCCGCTCCGTGCACGATGTGACCCTTGAGGCGATCGTGCAGAGTGCGCATCAAAGCGCACTCAAGGCGGTTGAACTCGGTTTGCCTGCCGATCGCATCGTGCTGTCGACCAAAGTAAGCGATGTGAGCGATTTGGTGCGGGTCTGCCGCAGACTTTCCGAGCTTGCTCCGTGGGCGCTGCATCTGGGGCTCACTGAAGCCGGGACCGGCACCAAGGGGGTGACGGCGAGTTCTGCGGCTTTGGGCGTGTTGCTTTCCGAAGGCATCGGAGACACGATCCGCATTTCGATTACGCCCGCACCGGACAAAGCGCGCGAAGAAGAAGTGTATGTGGCGCAGGAACTCCTGCAGAGCATGGGGCTGCGGCATTTTTCGCCTCTGGTGGTTTCGTGCCCGGGATGCGGACGCACGTCAAGCGACCTCTTTCAGCAGCTAGCGGCGCAGACTCAGGAGTTTTTGCGCGAGAAAACTCCCGAATGGCGACGTACGGCTCCCGGTTTTGAATCGATGACCGTGGCTGTGATGGGGTGCGTCGTGAACGGTCCGACATCGGCATCAGTCTGCCCGGCCGAGGCGAGTCGCCCGTGGCGCCCGTCTACTGCGACGGCGTCAAGACGGCCTCTTTGAAAGGCGACGATATCATGAACGAATTCAAGGCCATGATCGAAGCGTACGTGGCCCGACGCTGGGGACGACAATAGTCGGCCGGCGACGAACGAACATTTGTAAGAAAACAGGAACTGCGAAATGGCAAAAATCAAGATCGCCGGCGTCAAGGGCATGAACGACATGCTCCCCGAAGACGCCGCCGTCTGGGAAAAATTTGAAGACACGGCGCGCGCCGTGGCGGCTTCCTACGGATACCGCCAGATCCGTACGCCGATTCTGGAAGCGACGGGCCTTTTTGCCCGCGGCGTGGGCGAAGCCACCGACATCGTGGAAAAGGAAATGTATTCCTTTACCGACTCGATGAACGGCGAGCAGCTGACGCTGCGTCCGGAAGGAACGAGTGCCGTGTGCCGCTGCGCGATCGAGCACAACATCACCTACAACGCACCGCAGCGTCTGTGGTACTTCGGCCCGATGTTTCGGCACGAGCGCCCGCAGCGCGGCCGCTATCGTCAGTTCTATCAGTTCGGCTGCGAAGCGCTGGGCTTCGGCGGCCCCGACGTGGACATTGAGCTCTTGTCGCTCACCGCACGTTTGTGGAAGAACCTCGGCATCAAGGCGAGCCTGCAGTTGAACAGCCTCGGCGCGGCCGAAGAACGCGCCCGTCACCGCGAAGCGCTGGTGGCCTACTTCAACGAAAACTACGATGTGCTCGATGAGGATTCCCGCCGTCGTCTGACGACCAATCCGCTGCGTATTCTCGATACCAAAAACCCGGAAATGCAGGCGATGGTCGAAGCTGCGCCGCGTCTGCTTGACTTCCTGGGCGAAGATTCCCGCCGGTTCCTCGGCATGCTCGAAGCCGGCGTTCAGGCTCTGGGGATCGAGTACACGATCAATCCGCGTCTGGTGCGCGGCCTTGACTACTACAACCACACGGTTTTCGAATGGGTGACCGATCAGCTCGGCAGTCAGGGCACGATTTGCGGCGGCGGACGCTACGATCCGCTTATCGAAATTCTGGGCGGCCGCCCGACGCCGGCTGCGGGTTTTGCAATCGGTGCCGAGCGCGTCATCGAACTCGTGCGTGCCGCCGGAGGGGACGCACCCGTGCCCGCCTGCGAAATCTACATTGCGCATCAGGGCGGACACACCGAAATGACGGCCCGCCAGATCGGCGAGACGCTGCGCGACGCCGGACACTCCGTGATCGTGCACGCCGGAAGCACCTCGTTTAAGTCTTCCATGAAGCGCGCCGATCAGTCGTTGGCTCAGTGGGCTGTGATCTGCGGCGAAAACGAAGTCAACGCCGGTCAAGTCGCCATCAAGCGTCTGCGCGACGCTAAGGGCAATCAGCAGTTTGCCGACCAGATGACGATCTCGATCGAGTCGCTTGCAGAAGTGTTCGGTCGGACAAAGGAAGAGGACTTCCAATAACTCGGCCGCCGAGCCGTTAAAATAATCCATTGTCCTGCGCCGCCCTCGACGGAAATCGGGCGGGCGGCGCTTTTGTGAGATGCTTACGGCGGGAACACAACTTGAAGTACCGCCGCTAAACGGAAAGTAATTGCACTTATGGCATACGATTTAGAAGAACAAGAGTCCCTAGCGCAACTCAAGGCTTGGTGGGACAAGTGGGGCAATCTGACGCTCACCTGCATTACCGCCGTCTGTCTGGCGTTTGCGGCGTACAACGGCTGGCATTGGTACAAGCGCTATCAGGGCGGAAAGGCAACGGTTGCCTACGTGCAGCTGCAAAACGCCTATGTGCAGAACGACGAAAAGAATGTGCGTTCGCTCTCCGACGGTCTCATGAAGGAATACTCGAGCCATGTCTTCGCGTCGCTTGCGGGTCTCATGAAGGCCAATGTCGAGCAGAAGGCCGGCAACCTTGATGCCGCCCGTGCTGCTTTGAACTGGGTGATCAACGAAAGCGGTCATCCGG
>USBS01000094.1 GCA_900552915.1 uncultured Sutterella sp.
TGGTGGCCGACTGGTTCCTCACGGAAACGGCCGAGTTCTGGCACGCTCCGGACATGAAGCCCGAAGAAGTGCAGACCGAGTGCTACTTCCTGCCTGCGGCTCTGATTTATGAAAAGACGGGCTCGATCAACAATTCCGGCCGCTGGATTCAGTGGCGCGAAAAGTCGGTTGAGCCTCCCGGAGAAGCCAAGTCCGACTTCGAGCAGCTGCTGATCCTTTGGAAGGAAATCCGCGCCCTCTATGAAAAGGAAGGCGGCGCCTGCCCGGAACAGATCCTGAAGACCAACATGGACTACACGATCGACGGCAAGCCCGATATTCGTGCTCTGTGCTGGGCCTTGAACGGCTACAGCGTCGAAACCGGCAAGCTTCTGCCCGGCTACGCGGCGCTTCAGGCCGACGGCAGCACCGCCTGCGGCATCTGGATTTTCTCGGGCTACTACAACAACGAAGCAGCCAAGCTCGACCCGATGAAGCAGCCCATGACGCGCCGCAGCAAAGCCGATCCGACGGGACTGGGTCTGTTCCCGCAGTGGTCGTTTGCCTGGCCCGCCAACCGCCGCATCCTATACAACCGTGCTTCGGCCGATGAAAACGGCAAGCCGTTCAACCCGAACCGCGTGCTGGTGGAATGGAAGGACGGCAAGTGGGTGCAAAACGACGTGGGCGACTTCGTGACGGCCGCTCCGCCCGATCGCAACGCCTTCTTCATGACTTGGGAGCAGCAGGCTCGACTCTTCTCCTACGCCATGGGCGACGGTCCCCTGCCCGAGCATTTTGAGCCGCATGAAACGCCCGTGAAAAATCTCCTGAACGGTGCCGGAGGCAATCCTTGCGCGCTCTTTACCAAGGACGAGTCCGTCAAGCGCGGCAATGTGAAGGACTACCCGTATGTCGTGACGACCTACTCCGTGGTCGAGCACTGGCAAAGCGGCACGCAGACGCGAAACATTCCCTGGCTCAATGAGCTCATTCCCTGCAACTTCATCGAAATCAGCGAGGAACTTGCCAAGGAAAAAGGCATCAAGAACGGCCAGATGGTGCGCGTGTGGAACAACCGCGGCGACGTCAAGGTTGCGGCGATGGTAACCAAGCGCATGAAGCCGATGATGATCGACGGCAAGGTCACGCACGTCGTGGGTATGCCGCATCACTTCTCGTGGGCGACGAAGTTTGCCACCGGCGACAACGTCAACGATCTGACGCCCAATGTGGGCGACCCCAACTCGTGGATTCCGGAATACAAGGCCTTCCTTGTGAATCTGGAACCGGCCGCCTGAGTCAGTGAGATAAGGAGAAAATAATGGCAAAGAATAAAGAAGTCGCCATTTTGTTTGACGCATCCCACTGCACGGGCTGCAAGGGCTGTCAAGTTGCCTGCAAGCAGTGGAACGGGCTTCCTTCGCCCGTAAAGCTCAATTCGATTCCGTTTACCGGCAGCTATCAGTCGCCCGCAGACTTAAACGGCGATACGCGCCTTGTGATGACGTTTGCCGAGCATGAGTCCGGCAACAAGTTTCAGCCGCTCAATTTCGCGATCGGCCGCCGCTCGTGCTTTCACTGCACGGACGCCGCTTGCGTGGAGATCTGTTCCTCGGGAGCGCTTTACAAGACCGAAAAGGGCGTTGTGGCGTTCGATACCGACAAGTGCAACGGCTGCACGTACTGCCAGTCGGCCTGCCCCTTCGACGTGCCGCGTTTCCGTCCGGGCGACAAGCGCATCGACAAGTGCACGCTGTGCCTCGATCGCCTCGAAGAGGGCGGCGTACCCGCCTGCGTGAAGACCTGTCAGCCGGAAGCTCTGAGCTTCGGGCCGCGCGAAGAAATGATCGAAAAGGGTCTCAAGCGCGTCGAATTCTTGAAGAAGAAGGGCTTTGAGAAGGCCGAACTCTACGGCGTCAACGAAATGGGCGGCCTGCACATCCTCACGGTGTGCAAGCACGGTCACGAAGCCTATGGGTTGCCCACCAACCCCGTCAAGAACGATGTGATCACGATGGGCACGGCCATGCGCGCCGTCACAGCCGTAGGTACGGCCGCGGTCGTCGCCGGCCTTGCCGCCTCCTTTATCGCCGCCCGCGGCTACCGTCGCGAAGAAATGACGATTGAGGAAGCCAAGAAACACTGGACGCCCGAGCAGCGTGAAAAAGCCGACCGCGAAGCGGCTGCCGCCAAGCGCGCCGCAGAATAAGGAGCAACACCATGACCCGTTACATTCAGCGTCATTCGCTTTTGACCCGTGTCACGCACGGGGTGGCGGCCATCGCCTGCATCCTGCTGGCGCTCACCGGCCTTTTTGTGTTCGTCCCCTCCTTAGGCGGCGGCATCATGGGAGGCGACTTCACATACGCCATGCGCATGCTGCATCGTGTACTGGCCGTTCCCTTCATCCTGGTGCCTCTTTTTGCGGTTTTGAAGAGTCCCAAGGGCTTCGTGCACCTTTTCAAGGAAGACATCTTCGGCAAGTGGGATAAGGACGACGTGGCCTGGGCCGTGAAGTTCCCGCTGTATCTCTTTGCCCCGTCCAAAGTGCACATGCCCCCGCAGCACCACGTGAAGTCGGCGCAGCGTCTGGCCGACGGCGCTCTCGTCATCTTCGGCATCTTCATGGCCGTCTCCGGCATGATCCTGTGGCTTAACACGGGGTTGCTGCCCGACGGCACGGGCAAGGTGGACTTCGCGCCCGAAACGGTGCTCGTTGCCAAGCTCGTGCACGACGTGTTCTTCTTCCTGACCGTCTTCGTGGGCATCGCGCACATTTATCTCGGTGCAGGGATCTTTCAGCCCTATCGCGGCACGATCCGCCTGATGTTCGGCGACGGCAAAGTGTCGGAATCGGACGCCGCCTACCACTGGGGCTACTGGGCCAATGAAGAGTTGGCCGTAGGCAAAAACGTGACGGAAGAAAAGTCGTCGAAGTAGCTTCCCGCAGCCGGTGAACCGGCAAAAAGCGAGAACGCACCCAAAAGTCGGTGCGTTCTCGCTAAGCTAAAGTGCAACGGAAACACTCGAGACAAAAACAATCATGCTCAACCTCAAAAAACTGGACCGTTTGTTTGCCAAGTTCGACGCCGATCCCGCGTCCGATCATTTTCTCGCACTGCTGCGGGAGACCGCTCGTTTGAAAGCCGAATATTCGGCTGCGACTCCCGACTGGACGCAGCAAGAGTACGAAGAAGCTCTGCACGGGGAAAAGCCCCTTGTTGCAAGCCGCACGATCGGCGTCAAGCGCGAGGATTTTCTGCACGTTTTCGAACTTCTGCTTGAGACAGCACGAAAGGCCGGAGCACCGGCCGAAGACTTCGAAGGCATGCCGCAAGCCGAAGCATTCTTTACCGACGAAGTGCTGCAGCAATTTGTCCGTCGTCCCGATTCTCTTTGGGAGGCAATTGATAGAGCCGACATCGACTCGGAACAAGCCGAATTTCTGTTTGTTCCCATCGCCGTCTTCGCGCTGCGCGTCTTTTTCGACGATGCGGCAGCAGAAGCAAGCGCAACCTTCGAGCGCATGGTTCCCGACACGGTGCATTTCGAGCGCAGCCTAACGTGCCCCGTCTGCGGCACCTATGCCGGCATTGCAAGCGTCGGCGCCACGCAAAACCACGGCAACGTCAAGCATCTTCACTGCGTCTGCTGCGGCGCAAGCTGGCAGTTCGAGCGCATCCGGTGTGCAACCTGCGGCACCGAGGCCGCCTCCGATCTGGAGTACACCCACTTTGAGGGAGACGACAAGCACCGTTTGCATGTCTGCAGTGCCTGCGGCTCGGCTGTGCCCACCGTTTTCGGGGCCGAGTCCGAGGATTTCGATCCGGATTTCGAGCAGTGGCGCAGCGCCCAGCTTATGGCCGCCTACTATGAGCAGCAGGCCGACAGCCAGAACGGAAGCGGCACCGCCTAAGGCTTAAACGGAGTCTGCCATGTCCTTGCAAAGCACCTTCAGCACGCCGACCGAACCGACGCCTGACTTTCCCATCGGCACACAAGTCGTCGACGTCATGGGACTCGACGGCGCCAGCAAGTCCGACTACGTGATCGAGGAGGTGCCGACCGCGCTCGTCTACAACGGTGTTTCGCACGCCGTGATGATGGCGACGCCCCAACACCTCGAGGACTTTGCGCTTGGCTTTTCCCTTACCGAGGGCATCGTGAAGGACGCCTCCGACGTCTACGACATCGAAGTGCGTCCGGCCTGCGGCCGCGGCCTTGAAGTGCATCTGACGGTTTCTTCCGAATCCTTTTGGAAGCTCAAGGAACACCGGCGATCAATGACCGGACGCACCGGCTGCGGCATCTGCGGTACGGAAAGCCTCCACGAAGCCGTGCGGAATTTGAATGCTTTGCCCTTCACGCAGACCTTCGATCTTAAGCACTATGCGGCGGGGCTTGCGGGCATTGCCGAAACCGAACGTTTAAGGACCCTTACGGGCGGCACCCATGCTGCCGTCTGGCTGAAGCCTGACGGCACGGTAGCGATCGGCCGTGAAGACGTCGGCCGACACGTGGCGCTTGACAAGCTCCTCGGTGCCCGCGTCAAAGCTAAGGAATGGGACGGCGCGCTTTTCGTGAGTTCCCGTGCTTCTTATGAAATGGTTCAGAAAGCAGCAGCCTGCGGCGTAGAAATTCTCTTTGCCGTATCAGCCCCCACGGCGCTGGCGGTTGAAACGGCACGTCGGTGCAATCTGACGTTGGTAGCGTTCTGCCGCGAAGGGCGAGCCAACGTTTACACATATCCGAATCGTTTGCTCGGTCTGTAGCCGATTTACTGCGCAACCTGCTTGAATCCAGTTTTTATAACCACAGTTATAATAACAATGGTTATAAAAACTTTTTTCCTCTCAAGAAATTCATGCGCTTCATTGGCCGTACAAAAGAACTGCAGGCACTTTCACTTGCCCGTGAAGGTGCCGTCAACGGACCGTCTCGAATGACGGTCGTCACCGGACGACGACGCGTCGGCAAAACCACTCTCATCCGTGAAAGCCTTCAAGGACGCCCCTGCGTCTCCTGGTTCATGACGGCCGCCACCGAAAAGGATCTGGTAGACTTGCGCAGAAAACCGTGCGCGACCTTGGCCCCATCGTGCCTGAAGGCCTCACCTCCTTTGCGGGACTCTTTGACGTCCTCATGCAGCACGCAAAACACCATCCGTTCACATTGGTGATGGACGAGTTTCAGGATCTGGCCAAAGTCAATCCCAATCTCTTTTCCCGCATCCAGAACATCTGGGACGACAACAAGGACGAAAGCCGGATTCACCTCATCCTGAGCGGCTCGTCTTTTTCCATGATGAAGAAAATCTTCGAGGACATGCGCGAACCTCTGTTCGGGCGAGCCACAACGAAGATCCATCTGCAGCCTTTTCAGGCCGACGAACTGATTTCAATCGCCCGTTCGGCGGATTCGGTCATGGCCGCCGACGACTTGCTGGCGCTCTATACGCTCACGGGCGGCGTAGCGCTCTACGTCGCCGACTTCGTCGACAACAACGTTCTTCGAAAAGAAGACATGTTCAAGTGGGTCGTGCGCTCCGGTTCGTTCTTTCTCAGCGAAGGCTACGATCTGCTCCGGCTAGAAGTCGGTTCCGGCCAATCGACTTATCTGTCCATTCTGCGTGCGTTGGCGCACGGGCAAACTCAGGCGCCGCGCATTGCCGATTTGATCGGCATCGACACAATCAACTCCTACCTCGAGCGGCTGGAGCTCTACGGTTTCATCGAAAAGACTCGGCCCATTTTCGCCAAGCCCAACTCACATGCCATCCGTTGGCAAATTGCCGATCCCTTCCTGCGGTTCTGGTTTCGCTACATAGAAAGCAATGCCGAACTCGTGACAAACGGACTGTCGGAGACGATTGCCGGGGAAATCGCCGCCTCCTACGAGACCTTCAGCGGACCGATGCTGGAGAAATTCTTCCGGCAGAAACTCATGCGCACGGGACTATTTGTTCAGGCCGGCAGTTGGTGGGAACAAAAGCGAGGAATCCAAGGCGCGCAAAACGAAGTCGACATCGTCGCGATCGGCCGAGATCGGCACTCGGCCCTGACGGCGGAAGTCAAGCGTCAACGCAAGGCTTTCCGCGAGAAGCCCTTCCGGGACAAGGTCGATCACCTCAAAACTGGTGTACTAGCGAGCTACGATGTGCGTGCCGTTTGTCTCACACTGCAGGACTTGTTTGAGGATTGGACCGATCCGGATGCTATCGGAACAACGATGGTCGGATATACAGAGCAAAGCAAAGGTGACAAGATTGAAGCAAATGATTTTGAAATTTTAAGAAAAATTCTTGCGAGTGCAAAACACAAAGTAATCGCAGAGGGAAATATTAATACACCTGAAAAAGCGAGAAGAGTAATCGAACTCGGAGCATATAGTGTTGTAGTTGGTTCGATTATCACAAGACCACAGCTTATCACAAAATCTTTTGTAGAAGCGATTGAAAAGTAAGAGATGGAA
>USBS01000095.1 GCA_900552915.1 uncultured Sutterella sp.
GAAGGTTGGTCTTCGCAAGGCCCGCCGCGCCAAGCAGTTCAGCAAGCGCTAATCGTTCGAAAGCTTTCGCCTCGGTATACTTCTGCGCAAACTTCGGTTTGCAAGGATTCTCCGGGGCCAAGCATCGCAAAGACCGTCTCCCGGTATTCGGGCGGCGGTCTTTTTTCATGTGTGCCTTTTCTCCTTGTCAACCGTCTGGGGATAAGAACAGGGAGATACATCATGCAGAGCATCATCAAGGCCGGCATTGTGGGCGGTACGGGTTATACGGGCGTGGAACTGCTGCGGTTGCTCGCGCGCCACCCGAACGTCAAGGTTTGCGCCATTACATCGCGCAAAGATGCCGGAACCGGAGTAACCGCCATGTTTCCGTCGTTGCGCGGCTTCATGGACGATCTGGTTTTCACAACGCCCGAAGAAGCGAAACTTACAGAGTGCGACGTGGTGTTTTTTGCAACGCCTCACGGCGTCGCGATGAGCATGGCCCATGAGTTGACGGATGCAGGCGTCAAAATAATTGACCTAGCAGCCGACTTCCGTCTCAAAGACACCGAAGTCTTCAAGGCCTGGTACAAGATGGATCATGCCTGCCCCGATTTGTTGAAGGAAGCCGTCTACGGGCAGCCCGAGACAATGCGTGAACAGATGAAGAACGCGCGCATTCTCGGAATGGCTGGATGCTATCCGACCTCCATTGAACTCGGCCTGCTGCCGCTCATGGAATATGAAAAGGCGCATCCAGGCACCTTCGATTTGAAGACCATTATCGCCGACAGCAAGTCGGGGATTTCAGGGGCGGGCAGGAAGGCCGATGTTTCGCTCATCACAGCTGAGATGACGGACAACTTCCATGCCTATGGCTTGAAAGGGCATCGCCACGGTCCGGAGATCGAGCAACAGCTGAAACTCCTTGCCGGTACCGCTGATCTGAAACTTACTTTCGTGCCGCATCTGCTGCCGACGATTCGCGGCATTCACTCGACGATCTACATTCGCTTAAAAGACGCTTCGATGCAGATCGATCTGCAGAAGCTCTATGAGGGTCGCTATGCCGACGAGTATTTCGTAGACGTGATGCCGGCAGGTTCTACTCCTGAGACGCGCAGCGTGCGCGGTTCCAACTTCCTGAGGCTTGCCGTACATCGTCCCGGCAACGGCGATCTGATTATTGTGCTGGCAGTGGAGGACAACCTTGTCAAAGGTGCCGCCGGGCAGTCCGTACAGGCTATGAACATTCTTTTCGGGTTGGATGAAAAAACGGGACTCGATGCGCCGGCGTTGGTGCCTTGAGAATCGACAGTTGAATAGAGCTCAGGGAGTCGGAAGCTCTTCTGTTCGCAGATCGGTAGAAGGGTAATCGAGGAGCGAAATGGCTGGCTCTTGGCACTGCAGCGTAAATCCATCCGGAAGGTAATCGTCATTTGCTGCGTGCTTGATCATGCTCAAATAACGACGACGGGACCGGGATTTGGTAAATCTCTAATGCAAATTTTTAGGGGAGAAGCGGAATTTCCGTATAATCCCAAGGCTTTGCAACGTTCGGCGCAAGTCGTACGAAAAGATTTTTTAACGAGAAAAATACAAGAAAGAGGTAAGAAGTGTTTTTCATTTCTGACGCAATGGCCCAGACCGCAGGCGCTGCCGGCGGTACCGGCGGTCTTCTGATGCAGATCGTTCCCATCATTCTGATTTTTGTTGTGTTCTGGTTCTTCCTGATCCGTCCGCAGCAGAAGCGCCAAAAGGAACATCAGAAGATGGTTGAGGCTCTCGCCAAGGGTGATGAGATCGTGACGATCGGCGGCCTTGCCGGCCGAATCGCCAACATCGACGAACAGTATGTCGTGATTGAAATCAGCAAGGTGGAAGGCAATCCCGTGACGATCACGATGCAGCGCGGCGCCGTGCAGACGGTTCTGCCTCGCGGCACTCTGAAGTCGCTCGACAAGTAAGAGCGGCTGTCATGAGCGGGCGGGCTGTGTCCCAATTGTGTGGATGCAGCTGTCGCCCGCTTTGCTGTTTTACAAACACACCGCAATCGGCCCAATCGAGCCTTTTGCGGTTCTTGCGCAAGAACGGGGCTGAAATGATTTCGAACTGTTCTTGCTCGGGTGAGGGATCGAACGATTCCTTGCCGGTACGAAACAACACTCGTGCCGATTTTGGTTTTGCAACGAAAGGCGCCTGTTGACTGTCAATCTTTGCTGAGAAGTCGATAGGCCGGCCCGGAGTTATTTGTTATGAATCGATACGCTCTTTGGAAGTACATCGTCATCGGAGTGGTTCTGCTCATTGCGGCGCTGTACACCCTGCCGAATTTCTACGGTGAATCGCCCGCCGTGCAGGTGAGTTCCGGAAAGTCGACCGTTAAGATCGACGAAACGGTGCTCGCGCGCGTGGAAAAGGCGCTTGCCGATGCGCAGCTCAAGCCCAACGGCGTGTTCTACGAGCAGGGGGCTCAGCAGAACACGGTGCGCGTGCGCTTTGATCCGACTGAAGCTGAAAAGCAGCTGCAGGCTCGCGAAGTGCTTGAACGCACGCTCAATCCCGATCGTACGGATCCCTCCTACATCGTGGCTCCGAACCTGGTGCCCAATACGCCGGAGTGGCTTTTGAAGATCAATGCGCTTCCGATGTATCTCGGCTTGGACTTGCGCGGCGGCGTGCACTTCCTGCTGCAGGTCGATATGCATGCTGCGATTGAAAAACGCGCGGAATCCACGGCTTCCGATCTTCGCACGCAGTTCCGCGACAAGCGTATCCGTCACGCCGGTATTTCCCGTCAGGGCAATACCGTTGTAGTTGCTTTCAATGACGAACAGGAACGCGCTCGCGCGAACGACTTGCTGCGCTCCACGCAGCCTGATCTGGTCGTAACCGAAGGCGAACGCGCCGGCAAGTTCATTCTTTCTGCGGAACTCTCGCAGAAGGCGATTCAGAACGTTCAGGAATACGCTCTGAAGCAGAACATCTCCACGCTGCACAACCGAATCAACGAACTCGGCGTTGCGGAACCCGTGATCGCGCAGCAGGGTGCCGACCGCATTGTGGTGCAGCTGCCGGGTGTTCAGGATACGGCTAAGGCCAAGGACATCCTCGGTCGCACGGCTACGCTTGAAGTGCGCATGGTTGACGATTCGCCTGAAGCGCTTACTCAGATGGCGCAGGGCAACGTTCCCTTCGGCGACGAAAAGTATCTTGACCGAGAAGGTCGTCCGATTCTGGTGAAGCGCCGTGTGGTGCTCACCGGCGAAAACTTGAACGACGCGCAGCCCGGCTTTGACTCGCAAACGCAGGAGCCCACGGTCAACCTGACGCTTGACAACAAGGGCGCCCGCATCTTCCGTGATGTCACCCGCGACAACGTCGGCAAACGCATGGCCATCATCCTTTTTGAAAAGGGTAAGGGTGAGGTCGTGACGGCACCCGTGATCCGTCAGGAAATCGCGGGCGGCCGTGTGCAGATTTCGGGTCGCATGACCACGATGGAAGCAACCGATACGGCTCTGTTGTTGCGAGCCGGTTCCTTGGCTGCTCCGATGGAAATCGTAGAAGAACGACTGATCGGCCCGTCTCTGGGCGCCGACAACATCACTGCGGGCTTTAAGTCGACTCTGTACGGCTTCGGCTTTGTGGCGGTCTTCATGATGCTCTACTACCAAGTCTTCGGCATCGTGTCGGCCTTGAGCCTTTTGTGCAACGTAATGTGCCTGGTGGCATTGCTCTCGATGTTGCAGGCAACGCTGACGCTTCCCGGTATTGCCGCTATTGCCTTGACGCTCGGCATGGCCGTCGACTCGAATGTGCTCATTAACGAACGCGTGCGTGAAGAATTGAGAATTGGTCGAACGCCGCAACTCGCTATCAGCGAGGGCTACGGCATGGCCTTTGCAACGATTGTCGACTCGAACGTGACGAGTTTGATTGCCGGTATTGCACTGCTGATCTTCGGTTCGGGCCCGGTGCGCGGATTTGCCGTTGTTCACTGCTTGGGCATCATGACGTCGCTCTTTACCTCCGTGATCGTCTCACGCAGCATGGTGAATTTCATCTATGGGCGTCAGAAGAAGCTCACGCGCGTTCATATCGGCCAGGTCTGGCGTCCGGATACGGCGCAGACGGAGTCGAAGTAAAGAATTAAGAGAGGAAAATCATGGAGTTTTTCCGAATTCACAAAACGATCCCGTTCATGCGCTATTCGCACATCCTGAACGCGATCTCGCTGATTTCATTCATCATTGCCGTTTTCTGGATCTTCTGGCACGGCTTGACTTTGTCCATTGAATTCACGGGCGGCACACAGGTTGTGGTGCAGTACCCGGAAGCGGTGCAAACCGAACAGATCCGAGAGCAGATCCAGCAAAAGCTGGGCGTTGAAGCGGCAGTTCAAAACTACGGTACGGCCCGAGACATCATGATTCGTCTTCCCATGAAGGAAGGCGAAACGTCCGGTCAGATGGCTGGCGAACTCTTGAAGGCCCTTCAGGAAACCGCTCCCGGCGTGAAGATGCTCAACAACGAATTCGTGGGCCCGCAGGTGGGTGAGGAACTTGCTACCGACGGCTTGACGGCTCTTCTTCTCGTTGTGACCGGCATCATCATCTATTTGTCCTTCCGCTTTGAATGGAAGTTTGCAGTTGCCGGCATCATCGCAAACCTGCACGACATCGTAATCGTGGTGGGTATCTTTGCCGTGATGGGGTGGGAGTTCTCGCTTCCGGTTCTGGCAGCTGTGCTAGCCGTGCTCGGATACTCGGTAAACGAATCGGTGATTATTTTTGACCGCGTGCGCGAGCATTTCAGAAAGATGCGCCGCACCGAAACGGTGGAAGTGATCAACTCGGCTATTACCGCCACAATCTCTCGTACGGTGATCACGCACGGATCCACTCTCGCGATGACGTTGGCGATGTTCTTCTTCGGCGGCCCCGCACTGCATTACTTTGCTCTGGCGCTCACGATAGGCATTCTTTTGGGCGTCTACTCCTCCGTCTTCGTGGCTGCAGCCATTGCTATGTACCTCGGGGTGAAGCGAGAAGACCTCGTGAAGCCCATCAAGAAGGATGAGGTGCAGGAGATGGTGCCTTGACAAAATGATGCGTTGCGGATGTTGGATAATACTCTAGAAAGAAAAGTGGGACTTGTCTGAGCTAGGAAGGTGGCGATAATTTTTGAAGTCAGAAATGACAGAAAGATAATGCAAACAGAAAAAACAAATATGGTTGTTGGATAATAATGAGCTATAGTCTAAATAATTAGAGGCGAATATGAGTTTTTGTGTTCTTAAAAATTTTAGAGGTGAGAAATGAGCGATGCAATAATGACTGTCTGGAATGTGGATTTGGGACTATCTGTTCATATTAAGGCACCTAATGGTCGATATATAGTGGTAGATTTGGGATCTAGTGCAAAAACCTCGCCTCTGTCTGCTATTTCTGGCCAAAAAATATGGTATTTGGTTATTACTCATCCTCATTTCGATCATTTCTCAGATATAGGAAATATAGGTGGAAACGAAGTTTTAGTGCTAAATAGATGTAAGGATTATACGAGAGAAGAGTTAATGATGGGGGTTGATGATAATAAGAAAGAAATATTTAAAAAGTACTGTGATTTTGTAGAAGGATATGGTGGGCCGGTTAAGCAAGAATTAGATCCAAGAAAGCCATTTGTATTTTGTGGGTTGACAGTTGAGATTTTTAGACCTCAAGGATGTGACAAGAGAAATATAAATAATCATAGTGCTGTAACTGTAGTTAAGTACGCAAATAAAAAAATCGTGATATGTGGAGACAATGAAGCAGAATCATTTTCTAATTTGATGGATAAGCGAGAATTTCGAGACGCAGTTAAAAGTTCTGATATTTTAGTTGCGGCGCATCATGGAAGAGAATCTGGGTATGATCGTAATTTTGTGGAACTCGTGAGCCCAAAATTAACGATTATTTCCGATAAGTCAAGTGAAACAACAGCAATTGATAGGTATACAAAAAATAGTACAGGGCTAAACGTTAGAGATATAAAAACTGGATCTATTGATTATAGAAAGTGCTTAACAACTAGGTTTGATGGTAATATACAAGTTGTTTTTTCAGGTTTTGAATTGTCAGTGACTAGACACTGTTAATAAATGAATTAGGCGTTTATGTTTTCGGGGTTGTGAATTGGAATGGAATGGTTGTCCTTGTTGTTTAATAAGATATCGCCATACAATATACTTAATAATTTTATCCCTGGGGTTGTATTATGGTTTTTGCTTAAGTCAATTGTCGGTTGGGATTTTATCTGTCACGAAAATTGGGTAGTGTCGGTAATACTTTTTTATTTTGCGGGAGAGGTAAATTCTCGCGTTGGATCGCTGTTGATTGAAAAGGGAATGAAGAGATACTATGGAGAATTATTTTGCTCTTATGAAGATTATATAAAGGCCGAAAGAGA
>USBS01000096.1 GCA_900552915.1 uncultured Sutterella sp.
CGCTCTCTCGAGTGGGCGATCTATGCGGTGCTCTGCGATGCGGCTTTTCTCGAACGAACCGAATGCGTGCGTCTTAAGCGCTATGTCGAGAGCAATTCAAGTTCCGCGCTTTGGCCGTTGGTCACCCGCATTGCGGCTTTGTTTACAACCTACGGCACGTATCGCGCCGACTGGCTTTGGAATTGGGCGGGCGTTTCGGTTCCGAGCGCCGATGCTGCACGCACGGCTCGCGAAGCCAAAGTGCTGTCTGCGCACCCCGACTTTGCCTGGGAACAGGCGCTCTGGAAGGAACTTTGCACGCGCACGAACCCCGACGGCGGCAAACTGTGGCCCGATTCGGAGGCTTTTCTGAGCATTCCTCAGCGGTGGCTGGAGAGCATGCACAATGTCGACAAACCAGAATTCAAGGCTTCGCCTCTTTATGTATTTGCCCCGCGGGAACTGCCGCCTCTGGCGCTGCCGCAGCTTCTGGCGCAGTCGCTGCGCCGCGACGTGCACCTATTTATCGAAAATCCGTCCTCGGCCTTTTGGTTCGATCCGACGGTCAAAGGCGAAGACGGCTTTGCGTGGTTTCACCGCAATGCCTCTGCCAGACGTGCGCTCGTCGACCGTGTGCGCCAGTTTGTGACGCAGGATACGGCTGCGGGCGACGCTGTTCTGATGGAGGACGATTTGCCGCAGACTTCACGTGAAGCGCCGGCAAACAAGACGGTGGGTTTGGAAGCGCTTGCGAACATGGTGCAGCTCAAGGCTCGTAGCGAAGAACCCCAAGATATCTATGTGCGTCCGTGTGAAGATACGCTGCTAGGGGCGCTGCAGACGGCCGTCCTGCAGGACGATCCCGGTTGTTTGCCCGGGACGCTCTCCGAGGCGGACAACTCTTTTTTGATCGTACGCGCTCCCAACGCCGTTCGCGAAGTGCAGGCTTTGTGCGATTGGATTGCCGGCACGATAGAAGCTTCAAAAGAAAGCGGCCGCCCGCTTACGGCTTCGGATTTTCTCGTCGTAACGCCCGACATCGACGCCATGGCAGGCGTGATTTCCGCCGTGATGGGGTCGCGAAGCGAAGAAGAGCGTCTGAGCTACCACATCGCCGGGCAGTCCGAGCTTGACGTCAACAGCGCAGCGCGGGCGATGCTTGCGGCCATGCGTTTTGCGGGCGGAGCCGCGGTGGCTTCGGAATTTTTCGAACTCATCGAAATGCCGGCGTTTGCTTCAATTCGTCCTCAGGCTCAGATCGACGCCAACCGCATTGCCGCCTGGCTTGCGGCTGCGGGCTACCGCTGGGGACTCACGCAGGAGCACGCGCAAAGAGCGATTGAGCGGCATCTTGCGCAAAGCGAAGGCGAGGGGCCCTTCGAGGGAACGCTCGAGCGCGCACTCGAACGCTTGGTTGCCGGAAATCTCGCCGGTCAAACGGACGCTCGTGTGGCGGGCGATGTCTTGGCTGTGGTGGGAACCGAAATTTCCGGCTTTGAGACGACCGACAGCGCCCCGGATTCCTTCGAATTTCTGCTTTCGCTTGCTCAAGCCTTTCTTGATGCGGGCGAGATGCCCGTCAAGCAATCGCCTCAGGACTGGCTTGAAACCACGCGCCGCTTTGCCGATACGCTTTTTGCCGGCTATTCGCGCTCGACCGAAATGATTGCTTTTGTGATGCATGCGGCCTCTCTGGCGCAGACGGCAAGCGAAGAGATCGGGCAAGCCGAGATTTCATTCGACACCTGGTGCGGCGCACTTGAAAAAACACTTCGCAGCAGCAAAACCACGGTTCGTGCCACGGGCCGCATCACGTTTGCCGGAACTGGCGACTTTGCCGGGATGCCCTTTAAGTGCGTCGCGGTCATCGGACTCAACGACGGCGAGTCGTTTCCCGGCAGCTCCCGGCGCGAAGAGTTCGATCTCACGGCCGCTCGAGTTCTGGAAAACGGCGTCGAACTCAATGCGGCGCGCCGAGGCGATCGCGATTCCCGGGAAAGCAATCGGGGCATTTTTCTCGATTTGCTGCTTGCCGCCCGCCGACACTTCTACGTGTCTTATTCGATCGGTTCGGGTTCGGTGCCGGCCAATCCGTCGGTCGTGCTGCAGGACCTCAAGCAGGCGCTAGCAGAAAGGCTGGCCGATCCGGCCGAAATCGACCGCAAGATCACCAAAACGGTGCCGGCGCTTGCTGCTTCAGTCGAAAGCTTTGCGCCCGATATGGGGCTCGTCCGAAGTCATAGTCCGGCGTTGGCCAAGGCGGTCAACGAGGCCGTCGACGCGCGGTTCATTCAGTCCGAAACACCCTTTGTCGACTGTCCGATTTCTGTTCAAAAAGAGGCGGTGCTTTCGGTGGAGGATCTGGCACGGTTTTTCCGCTATCCCCTCGACAGAGTGTTCAAAATTCTGGGGATCGCCGGCGAATCGGACGACAGTGTCGAAACGACGCCGATCGCGCGTTTCAGCGACGCCGATCACCTTTACAAAAGCACGGTGCGCCGCCGCATTCATGCGGCCATTTCCGGCGGCAAAAGCGCCGACGAAGTGGCCGAGGCCGCCAAATACGATCCGGCCCTGGGCGAGCAAAGCGTGCGGGATTTGTTGGTGCAAAGCACGATCGGATCCGTTGAGCTGCTCTACAAGACGCTAGAGACGGCCATCGGAGAATGTTCCGAATCGGGAGAACTGCTCGAAGGCGGAAAACTTGAGTTCGCCGGCCTGAAAGGCGCTCCCTTTGAAGCGTTGGCCGTTCCCGCACACCGCATCGAAGAAGGCAAGGACGGCGACTTGATCGTTCGGATGATCGGGGTTTCTTCCGGAGATCCGCTCAAGAGCTTCCTGCTTTTTGCCGCCGTCAATGTGCTCGAATACCGGCGCGGGCGTACCCCGGTGGATTTCGTGTTTGCGCAGCTTGTTAAAGAAGAACCCGTAATTGCCCGCTGGCACGTCGATTTCGAAAAGACGAACAAAGAAGACGACGGCAAGACACCGGAATTCCTGGAAAGTGTTCTCGTGAGGTTACTTTCGATCGTCAACGCGCATGTCTCGGGGTATGTGCAGCTGGCGGGTCCCTACGAAGATGCCGATTCGCCGGTTTGGCGCGCAAGCGAGAACTTCGGTGAGGTGCAGGCCGACTGCGGAGAACTTGTCGGTGCTCTCGATGCGCTTGCAGGCTGGTTCAATACCGTGCCGCCTACAAAGAAATCCAGATCCAAAGCCAACCAGACGCCGCCAAGAGAACGTTTCGCGGCGGCTGTTGAAGCGTTTGCGTCGATCACAGGCAATGACGGAGGCCAGGCATGAGCGGTCTTACAAGTTTGAATCGAGCCGCGGGCACGTTTGATGTCAACACGGCCTCTCTTACGGGACGCTGGTTGGTGGAAGCCAGTGCCGGCACCGGCAAAACCTATGCGCTTGAGCGTATTGTCCTGCGGCTTGTGATCGAACAAGCCGTGGCGATCGACCGCGTGCTGTTGGTGACCTTTACGAATGCGGCCACAGCCGAGCTGCGCGAGCGTGTAAGAGCCTTGTTCTACAGGGCCGCAGCGGCGCTTCGCAGCGGAGACGGCACAAGCGAATTCGAGGGCATGTTCGAGAACTCCCGTGCGGCCGGACACGATGCGGCCGCACTGCTGCAAAGTGCACTCGAGCAGTTTGATGAAGCGAGCATCCTCACGATTCACGGCTTTTGCCAGAAGATGCTCTCGGAATACATCTTCACGCGCGGCGGCGCTTATGACGTTGAATTTTCCGGCAATACGGGCCTGGCCGAGCGCGTGGTCGAGGAGTTTCTTCGCCGCGAGCTGCCGGCACTGACGCCCGAGCAGCGATCTGCGGTTTTGCAGTGGGAGTCTCTTACAAAGCTCCTTAACAAGCTCTGCGAGCTCGGACCGAGCGTCAAGGTGCATCTGTCGGCAGACAGCAAAGACACGGAGGATCCCGAACTGCAGGCGCTTTTCGAGCGTTTTATCAATGAAGCGCCCAAGCGCGTGGCCGAATTGGAGCGGATCGAAGGCGTCAAGAGCTTTTCGGCGCTGCTCACCGACATGTACGAGCTCGTTCAAAACGATCCGGCCGCGGCCGAGCGCATTCGCTCCCGCTACGACGCGGTGCTCATCGACGAATTTCAGGACACCGATCGTGTTCAGTACCGCATTTTTCAAAATCTGTTTCTGCAGGATGTGCCGACGGCTCCCGAGAGCGTTTTCTTCGTGGGCGATCCCAAACAGGCGATCTACGCCTTCCGCGGTGCAGAACTTTCCGTTTATTTGCAAGCCCGAAACGATATCGAATCGATGAAGGGGCTCGCGGGCTTAAAAACACTTGACACCAACTACCGATCGACGCCTGCGCTGGTGGCAGCCGTCAACGCCTTTTTTTCGCCCTCGACGGATGAGGGGAGTTTCCAGACGCCCGACATTCGCTATGAGGATCTGAAAACCGGCGCTTCGTCGCTGCCGCTCGTACGCATCGAGGGCAAGAAGGCTTCGGTCGTTCCCGTCATGAGCCTGTGGATGGACGACGGCTCGCTTGCCGGGCACAAGATGGATGAGGTCAAGCGAGCCGAGGCAGACAAAATGGCCGACGATATCGCGTCGCTTCTCGATGGCACCGTCTACCTCTTTCGTCACGGACTCTGGCGGCCTTTAAAGCCCGGGGACATCGCGATTTTGGTGCAAAAGCGCGTACAGGCCGATGAGGTCATAAGCCGCTTGCTTTCTCGAGGCATCCGTACGCTTATCGACGATCAAAGCAGCGTGTTTAAGACGACCGAGGCAAAGGATATTCGTACGGTGTTGGCTGCGATGCTTTCGCCCACCGACGCCAAGCAGTTTGCCGCGGCGCGCGCCACGCGCCTTATCGGCCGAACGCTCTCCGAAATGCGTGAGAAACTCGAGACGGCGGCAGAAGATCGAGAGCTACTTAAAACCGCCGCCGAACGCCTGCAGGTCAACGGTCCGGCTGCGGCGATCGCCTGCATTGCGCAGGCGCGGCGTATGGCCGAACGGCTCTTGCCCGTAAAGGGAGGCGCCGAACGTCTGATGAATTACGAACACCTGTCGGAACTGCTGCAGGGTGAATACCGACGGCTGGGATCAGCCGGTGCACTGCTGCGCGTTATGCAGCGCTTGAAGTCGGTCGACACTCCCCCAGACGAACACAAGGTGAGAAAGCCGAGCGACGAGAATGTCGTGCGCATCGTTACGGTTCATGCGAGCAAGGGGCTTGAATATCCGGTGGTTTACCTGGTGCAGGCCGAAGGCATGAAGGCCGGCACGAAAGACAACAAGGCCTTTTGGATGCCCGGCTCGGGACACGACTCCGATGTGACCGCCGCGCCTAAGCTCGATGAGGATACGACGGGGCAATCCGCTCGGAGGCTGCTGTGCGAGCGTCTGCGTCTGGCCTATGTCGCTATGACGCGTGCCTCGTCCCGACTGGTGCTGCCGATTTTTACGTCCTCGGCAAAGCAGGGCGGCAGTTGTTGGAAGAGCACTCGAAACGCCTATCTGCAGGCGATGACGGGGTTGGAGGCGCCGGCAGAGAAACTCACGGATTACGAGGAAATTCTCGATCGCATTTGTTCGGCGTTCGAGTCGGTCCGGGAGCGTTTCGAGTCGGCGGCGCACGCACATCCCGAGCTCACGTCTCTTGCTGCGGTTCGCGAGACGCTTGCGGCTCAGTTTAAGGATGTGAAGCTAGTCGACGCGGATGCGCTTGATCAACCGTTCGTGGAGATTCGTACTTGCGCCGATGCGGCTGAGAGTGTCGTCGGCGCAGCCGACAGGCAATTCGTGCAGGCGCTTGATCCCGTGAGATTGACTTCGGCTTGGCATCGATCGAGCTTTACGGCGATTGCTGCCAATCTCGGTGCTCCCGTGGGCGAAGAATTCGAAGCCGAGGAGTTTGAAGGCGCCGACGCTGTGATTGAAATCAACGAGGAGGCCGGAATTCCTGCTGCCGCTTCCGTTGAGAAGGTTGTCGAGACTCCTACGGTCGATAAGGATGAGGCGATCGCTCAGGCCGAAGCGTTTTTGAGAGGTGCGGCCGCAGGCGACTGGATGCATAAGCTTTTCGAGCGTGTGATGAATGCGCAGCCTGCTTTGCGCGACGAAGTTCTCGAGGGCATCAAGCCGGCGCTGGCCGCATCGGCATTGCTGCGTCGTGCCGATCCGGACCGTCGCGAAGCGGTGCTTGAAGCCGGAACCGATCTTATCGAACGGTATGTAAAGAACACGATTCACTGCGAATTTTTTAACGCAGCGACATTCGGAGCCGCCGACGACGGCAAAGGTGCGTTCGAGTTAAACGAACTGACCGGCCGCGATCACATCTGCGAAATGCCGTTTTTGCTGTCGGTGCACAACC